>JAHZIE010000039.1:17726-24419 GCA_019419895.1 Clostridiales bacterium
TTCGGACTTCCGGCAAACCGGATAAAACATCGGCCGGAGGCTTGTTATCCCGTGCATCACCCATGACAGAAAGCTTGTGCCGCCTTCGCCTATCCCACCATTCTATCCCGAAAGGCAGGAAATGATATGGATTTAAGCAAAGAATCCCTATGCCGTCCTTTTTTCTTTCAGCGCAGCTCCTCCCACGGTGTTCTCCTTCTCCATGGCATCACCGGCACCTGCGCGCAAATGCTTCCCCTTGGCCATGCTCTTGCCGACGCCGGTTTTTCTGTGAAAAGCGTTCTTTTGTCCGGCCATGGAACAACAGAAGATGAGTTCCGCGGCGCCACTTGGCAGGACTGGCTGGCGGACGCTGAAAACGGTTTTGACGAACTGGGCAGATACTGTAAAAACGTCAGTGTGGCGGGGCTTTCCATGGGAGGCACCCTTTCTCTTCTTCTCGCCGAAAGAAGGCCCGTCCACTGCCTGATTCCCATTGCCGCCGCCCTCAACCTCCACAACAGATGGGCCAAGCTGGCCTGTCTTCTGCGCTATCCTCACAACTGCCATATCCGGTGGGGCGGAGCATCAAACGCGTCGGAACCCTTGCAGGAGTACCGGTTAGGATATAACGGCGTATACGCCAGCAATGTTATGTCCCTTAACCATTTGATAAAGATGGTGAAAATGGATATCCGCGGAATTACCTGTCCCGTCCTTGCCGTCCGCGCTGGGCTTGACAGGGCGGTCCGTCCCAGCAGCGCCGATTTCATTCTGCGAAGCATATCTTCCCAGAAAAAGCAGCTCCTTGAATTAAAGAAAAGTCCCCATGTATGCGTCCTGGGTCCTGAAAGGGAACTGCTGTTCCGGGAAATAATTTCATTTTTAAGGGAAAACGGATAGGGAGATATGCTTTTTTTCCGATCCTTCCTGCTCTATTCTGCTATTTCAAGAATTTATGAAGGGAAAATATTCTGAGGAATTCCGTATTTCCAGCCCCAGTCAAAAAGAGGAGCACGGGGTGGAACCGCCGAAAAATTAAAAGGAAACTGAAAGGCCATCCCCGCCTTTCCCATACAGTTCATAAAAATACATCACCGAACCGGAGGTGTTAAAATGTTTTCCTTTCTCTCAAAAGAACCCATCCATAAAGGCTGGTCAGGCGACAAAAAGTACTGTGCAACAGCTACTGACGGCAAGAAGTATCTGCTGAGGGTTTCTCCTTTTGAACAATACAGCAGGAAGAAGGATGAGTATGATCTGATGGTCCAAGCGGCAGCATTGGACATTCCCATGTGCCTTCCTTTGGAATTCGGTTCTTCCGAGGAGGGAGTTTATTCCATTCAAAGCTGGATTGATGGCTTTGACGCGGAGGGCTATATCGGTAAGCTCATAAGCGGCCAACAGTATTCCTATGGTGTGGAGGCAGGGAAGCTCTTAAAGAAACTGCATACCATCCCGGCTCCCGGCAGCATGGAGGAATGGGAAGCCTGCTTTAACCGCAAGGCGGACCATAAGATCGCCATGTACCAAAAGTGTCCTGTTCACTATGAAAACGGACAGGCCTTTATTGATTACATCCAAACCCACAGGCATTTACTGAAGGGGCGCCCCCGCACCTACCAGCATGGAGATTATCACATTGGAAATATGATGGTTGGAAGGGATCAAAAGCTCTATATTATTGACTTTAACCGGTATGATTTTGGGGATCCCTGGGAAGAGTTCAACCGTATCGTATGGTGCGCCCAGCGCTCTCCCCTATTTGCCACCGGAATGATCAACGGATATTTCCATAATGATATCCCAATGGAATTCTGGGAGCTTCTCGCCTTATATATCAGCTGCAACAGCTTGTCCTCTTTACCATGGGCAATCCCCTTCGGCGAAAAAGAAATCCAAGTGATGATAAGTCAAGCGGAAGAAATCCTTCTCTGGTATGATAATATGAACAAGCCTGTTCCAGCCTGGTATCAGGGAATTTGCGGCTAACCCCCTCTTTCCATAAAGACTCTCAGGCATATTCTCCATTCCAAGGAAGACGGTTGAAAATTTTGCCGGACATTTTTCGCTGTGTAGACATCAGAGAAAGCAGACCAATCTTTGCAGTGCTCCCACAGCGTTTTTTCTGTTTCCCAGATCAACCATAAGCACCTGACAACCAGGGTTATCCAGTAACCAGAGGTATCGCGTGTCCTCAGAGATTCACGATATTTTCGCCTATAGGGGGTCTCCGGGAAGATTTTCTTTTGCACCGCCACTTTTCTCCCTGCCGCGCCACTGGAAGTTTCCGTATGAAGGAAGATATTTTTCACAAGAATGTGGAAAAAGTTAAAATCTCAATAAATTCGGATATTCCTTCTCCATTTTCAGCTGGTACAGGCGCGTTTGCCATTCTATTACAAAACAAATTGTTCTTTCTTCAGTTTTATCAAAACCAAAGGAACGCCTTCCTTCTCTTTCCCTTCGCGATTGGGAGGAAGGCTTTTCTCTTTCTGTTTATCCTCTGCCTCGTAAATGAGTAGTTTGCTCAGCCTCAGAGAGATCAGTTCATTTCCCGCTTTTTCTTTTCTATTCGCGCGTCCCGCCTTTACTTTTTTCTTTCCTATGCTTCGCTAAATCCCATTCTTCATACAAAAACAGCGGCACAGAGCTTCTCTGTGCCGCTATAGGCGCAAGACTTTCCTCCTGCGCTTATTTAGCCATCCGGTTTTTCAAAATTTCTCCCGGATAAGTTTCATCTTTTCAGTGTTAACTCCACGGGAATACCGGCGTGAAGTGAGATCTCAGAATACTGGGAACCAAAAGAGGAAGGCAGAATCTCCCCTCCTTTTACATCAAAACTGGACGGCACAAAGGGCAGCTTGACCGTCACTGTCTGATCTTTTGGGGATACCAGCGTTCCATGAAAATATCCGCTATCCCTGTCCCATTCCAGGCCGACCTCTATCTGTCCGCGGCACTGCAGACGCTCCGCCTTTCCAGTCTTCCACTTATCCGGAAGGGCAGGAAGCAGCTTAATCAGGCCGGGACGGGAGAAAACCAGCATTTCCACAATTGCGGCGGCAATGCCGAAATTGGCGTCTATCTGGAAAATCGGGCTGCTTCCAAACCATCCCAGCGACAACCCCTGGGAACGCCAGTCATTATGATAGGTGAAAAGATTCTGTCCCATACAGGAACGGCACAGAAGTTCGATGCATTCCAAAGCGCGGTTTCCATTGCCGAGCCGCGCGTAGATATTCGCCATATGGGCAAAAGACCAGCCGGATTGGGAATTCAGTCCAATCACCAGGCGCTTCTCCACCGCAACCGCAATGGCGTCATAAAGCTCTTTGTCATCTTCCTCCTGAATTTCAAAGCCTGGGAATAAGGGATAAATATGGGACTGGTGACGCTGATGGTAATTATCCTTCAACCCTGGATAGAGCCACTCCCTCAGCGCTCCATCCTCATTGATTTCATAAGGCGGAAGCTTGCCAATCATTTCCTCCCATTTTGCCACATGCTCCGGATCTATCTTCAAATGCCGGCAGGCAGTGCATAGATTTTGCAGAACTTCCTTAGCGATCGCCACATCCATGGTGGCGTTCAGGCAGACCATGCTCCTGTTTTCCACCAAAGGAGAATTCTCTGGGGAAAGGGAAGGCGCGAAAAGATAACGGCCGTCTTTTTCTATAAGGAAATCCTCATAAAACGCGGCAACCTCCTTCAGGAATGGAACCGCATGTTCCCCCAGGAAATCGTCATCCCCGGTAAACAGCCAATAATCGTAAAACAGCTGGCCAATCCATCCTCCGCCCGCCGTCCAGACATTCCAAAAAGCGCTGTCGCCGTAAAATTTTCCATGGACGGTTTGCGCAATCGGGATCAGAATACCTCTGCAGTTGAACAGTGTCTTGGCGTTTTCCCGGTAATCATCTAACTTGGATTCATAATACGCAAAATAGGATTTTGCCGTTTCCTCCAAATGGGTTGGCAGGGCGGCCCAATAGTTCATCTGGATATTTTCGTCATTATGAAAATCCGACTGCCATACCGGCTCATAATCCCCGTTCCATACTCCCTGTAAGTTGGGGGGAAGCTCTCCCGCACTGCTTATCAGAAGATAATGGCCATAATCAAACAGGGTTTGAACCAGCCTGGTGTCCACATCCCCGTCATAGGAATCAAGAAGAAGCTGTTCATTCGCCTTCCACTCCCCGCAGGTTTCCTCCGGACAGATTTCTATTCTGGAAGCGTTAAAGAGGGGACGATGAAGGGCTGTATGGCCGTCAAGCAGCGTTTCATAATTTTCTCCCAGAGAAAGGATTTCTTTTTTGAGCCGCTCAATGATCCTTTCCCCATCTTCTTCTATATAAAGCTTGGCGATCAGGATAATTTCCTCTGCCCCTTTAATCGAAACAGTATTTTTCTTCCCGCCGCGCTCTCCCTGCGGGGCAATCACACGCATCACCGCGCCGTAAGGCACCTGATCCACTCCCAAAGCTCGGAAAACAATCCATTCCTCATCCTCCGCATAGGCATGCCACCAGGGCTTGTGATCATTCTCCTTCACCCGGTAGGCCATGGGATCTTCCTGCCCGGCGTCGCGGGCACAGAGAGACGCCTCGGCGTCCATCTTTTTTTCGGGGTTTTCTATCTTCATCACACTGACATTATCCCTGCGGCTGACAAACAGGCGGCGACAGAAGGAAACCTCCCTCTCCTTCCAGCAGAGCCTCGCCTCTCCTGTTTCAAAATCCAGTTCCCTCCGGTAGTTGGAGAAGGGAGCTTCGTTTTCCATATGTATCAGCAAATCCATAAAGGGCTGGTAAGGGGCGGGACGGAAATCCCCATAGAAATTCTGTTGGAATTTTTCATTATAGAACTCTATGGCTTGGGCATACTTTCCGTCCATCAGCATTTCCCTGAATTTTTCCAAATGCTGATGGATGGGCCGTACCACCGGGGGAACGTTATGCCGGTACAGCTTTTCGTGGTTGATCAGAATACAGTCGTTGCAGATTCCTCCATACATCATGGCGCCCACGGAACCGTTTCCGCAGGGTGTTGCATCCTGCCATTTTGACGCAGGCTGCTTCATATACATCCCCTTGCTCATTTTCTGCTCTCCTTTTCTTCATACTTTTTCAGCATCAGCTTTGCCGCTTTATAGATATCCCCGCAGCCAAGGGTGATGACCAAATCCCCCGGCTGGGCATTGGCAACAATATAATCAGCGATTTCCTCAAAGGTGGGGAACCAGACGCTCCCGGGAATTTTTGCCGCCAAATCCTTAGTATAGATATGATAAGTATTTACCTCTCTCGAACCCATAATCTCAGACATGACGACCTGATCAGGAATGGACAGGACACGGGCAAAATCATCCAGGAGCATAGCGGTTCTGGAATAGGTGAACGGCTGAAAGACAGCCCAGACCTTCCGGAATTTCATCTCCATGGCTGCCTTGAGGGTCGCCTCCAGCTCTGTGGGATGATGGGCATAATCGTCGGCGATGACAATCCCCTCCGGCTTGCCCAGGATTTCAAACCTGCGCCCCGCCCCTGTGAATTCGTCCAGGCTTTTTACAATGATCTCCGGCGCAACCCCCATATGGGCGGCAGTCGCCGCGGCGGCCAAAGCGTTATATACGTTATGCCTTCCCGGCACCCGCAGAAGGATGTCGGCAATCTTCTTTCCTTTGCGCATCAGGAAAAATTCCGCGTGGGAACCCAGCATCATCCGAATATTCTCGGCATAATACTCATTTTTATCCGAAAGCCCAAAGGTTACAATCTCCCTTTCCAACCCTTCGACAGCCTTCATGCTGTTGGCGTCGTCCCCATTGACCACCAGGGTGCGGGAGGTTTGCTTGGAAAACTGATGAAAGGAACGGATGGTATTTTCCACCGTGCCGAAATATTCCAGATGATCATCATCTATGTTCAAAATGACGGAAACAGCCGGGCTGAGCTGTAGGAAGGTATCCACAAACTCACAGGCCTCGCACACCATGATATCCGACTTTCCAACCCGCCCGTTGCTCCCCAGGAAGGGAAGCTTTCCGCCGATCACCACAGTGGGATCCAGCTTGGCGTTCATGAATATCTGGGTAATCATAGAGGTCACTGTGGTTTTTCCGTGAGTTCCCGACACCGCCACCGTATTGGGATAGCGGCGGGAAATCATCCCCAGCAGAATGGACCGCTCAATGACGGGAATTCCCCGCTCCTGTGCCGCCATCAGCTCCGGGTTATCCTTCATAATGGCTGCGGTGTAGACTACAACCTCCGCGTTCCCGATATTTTTTGCGTCGTGACCTAAAAAAACAGGAATCCCATAAGAACGAATCCTGTTAAGAGTATCTGTCTCATTGTTGTCCGAGCCGGTAAGCTCATAGCCCTCATGAAAAAGAATTTCCGCCAGGGGACACATGCCGGAGCCCCCGATTCCGATAAAATGGAACTTTTTTTTCGTATCCAGCAGAGCGTCATACTGGGTATCCATGGATTTCACTTTAATCGCAACCTTTCTGTCTATCTCAATTTTTATATTCTTCCAAGAAACCATTGCCAATTCTTCTCTTTATTATATGTATTATAGCCCATTTGAGCAATAGTATCAAAACAAATCGGCGAATAAATTTCTTTTTTCCTCCCTTCCGTTATGTTCAGGGTATATTCCGGCTTTTTTCTTTCAACTTATTCATTTTTTCATTCAATTTTTTTA
>JAHZIE010000039.1:24429-25131 GCA_019419895.1 Clostridiales bacterium
TCTTCTCATACTAATGGCACCAAAAACATCAACCGGGAGGATTTTCAAAATGGAAATTTCTGATATTAAAATCCGCAGGCTTTACCACGAGGACCGGATGAAGGCCATCGTCTCCGTGACCATTGAGGATCTGCTTGTCATCCATGATATTAAGGTCATCGAGGTAGACGGCAGGGAATTCATCGCCATGCCCAGCAGAAGAACGGAAGACGGCAAATACAGAGATATTGTCCACCCCATTCAGGCGGGCTTCCGAAATGAACTGGAATCCCGGGTGCTTGCAGCCTATCATCAGGCGCTTAAGGAGGCTGATGATATAAACTCCCTGTAAAGGATCTCTTTCTGTCCTCCGCCTGTTTTTTTACTTTCGTATCTCCAGGCTTCTTATTTCCCACCGGACAAATTTCTGCCGGCACCCATCTGGCGCGCGGCTGTCCTACATACCGCGTTTGTGCCTCCGTCAGCGGCACTTATCCCCACAGGCTGCGCCTCTTGCCATTTTCTGCCGTTTCCTGTATAATAAATAACATAGGTAAATGGCTCACGGAAGGCCGCTTCCGTTTTTTATGTCAGCGTTTAGCTCTTTATCAGCCCTTTTCTGCGCCCGCTGATTTGCCGGGCGTCTTCCTTTCACGTCCGGTAAGAATGTCTTCCGGGCGCTTTTCCTGTTTTCTGAATATTATTCACCTGCCAAGCCCAGGC
>JAHZIE010000004.1:0-6262 GCA_019419895.1 Clostridiales bacterium
GGTGAAAAGATGATTGTCGGTAAAATCGTGGGAAGCGTCGTTGCGACACGAAAAAATGAAAACCTAATCGGCAGCAAGTTTTTGATTGTAGAGCCGTTGGAGCATATGAAGGGCAGTATCAGCCGGCTTGTAGCGGTGGATAATGTCGGGGCGGGTATTGGAGAGATTGTTCTTGTAGCCCAGGGAAGCGCTGCACGGATTGGCTGTAACATGGCTGACGCACCCGTGGATGCTGCGATTGTCGGTATTGTGGACGATGGAATAGGACTGGAGTAGTGGTGAGCATGGAATTAAACGAATTGGTTGAGGTCATGAAAAAGAATGGCGTTGCGGGCGCTGGCGGCGCAGGTTTCCCCACTTATGCAAAACTGGACAAGCGCGCTGATACTCTGATTCTGAACTGTGCAGAGTGCGAACCACTGTTGAAACTGCACCGTCAGGTATTGGAAAAATATGCTTATGAAATTATGAGCACCCTTGATTTAATTGCGAAAGCTGTAGGGGCAAATCAGGTTTACATTGGTATTAAGGGATCTTATACCAAGGCTGTGGAAGCGGTCAAATCGAATTTGTCTTCCTTTAAGAATATGGATATCAGCATACTGCCGGAAATTTATCCGGCGGGCGATGAGGTCATCCTCATTTATGAAACCACCAAGCGGGTTGTGCCTCCGGGAAGCATCCCGATTTCGGTCGGGGTTACGGTCTTTAATGTAGAGACTATTTTAAATGTTTACAATGCGATACATAATCAGGAACCAGTTACTTATAAATATGTTACCATTGCTGGGGAAGTGAAGAATCCCATCACTGTGAAAGCTCCTATTGGCATCACTGTGGAGGAACTGGTTCAACTGGCCGGCGGCGCGACGGTAAAGGATCCGGTTTATATTGGCGGCGGCCCTATGACGGGAAAAATTACCCAGCCGTATGATACCATAACTAAAACCTCCAACGCGATTTTGGTTATGCCGAAAAATCATTATATTGTCTGTAAGAGATTGAGCAAGCCCTCCATTGATGTGAAGCGCGCTATGAGCGTCTGCTGTCAGTGCCATATGTGCACCGATCTCTGTTCCAGAAATCTGTTGGGCCATCCTATTGAGCCCCACGCGTTTATGCGGATTGCGGCAAACGAGCCTAACGGCGACATTGCTCCCGCGCTGAACACCATGTTCTGCTCCCAATGCGGCTTGTGTGAAATGTATGCCTGTTTCCAGGATCTTTCTCCGAGAACCCTCATTGGAGCATGTAAGGCCGGCTTGAGGAAAAATGGTGTGCCGATTCCCAAGGATGTCAAGGCGGCTCCCGTCAATCCGGACCGGGATGCCAGAAGGGTTCCTATGGCACGCCTGACAGCCAGACTGGGACTCAATCAATACAACGTTCCGGCTCCCCTGGTGGATGAGCCGGTTCACACCAGCAAGGTAAAGATTATGCTCAGCCAGCATATTGGCGCTCCTGCTACGCCGGTGGTTAAGGTGAACGACAGGGTGCAGGCCGGTCAGGTAATCGGCGAAATCGGTGAAGGCAAGCTTGGCGTTCCGGTGCATGCTTCTCTTTCCGGTGTTGTAACTGACGTGAATGATAAATACGTTACCATTCAGGCGTAATGGTGGAATGACAGATAGAAAGGAAGTTATGTTTCATGAGCAAGGCCATTGGAATGGTGGAATATCAGACAATTCCCTCCGGTATGCAGGCTGCCGATTTGATGCTGAAAACTGCGGATGTTGAAGTTTTGCAGGCGCAGACTGTTTGTCCAGGAAAATATATTGTTTTGGTCAGCGGGGATTTGAGCGCGGTGAAGGCTTCTGTTGACGCTGCCAAAGTGCAGCTGGGCGGCCATCTGGTTGACAGCTTTGTGCTTGGTAATCCCCATGATTCCATTTTCAGTGCGATTTACGGCGTCAGCCCGGTGGAAGAGGTCAAGGCACTGGGGGTTTTGGAGACTTATTCCGTTGCTTCCATCATTGTCGCGGCGGATGCCGCGGCAAAGACTTCTGAAGTTTCCCTCATTGAGCTGCGGATTGCCCGCGGTATGAGCGGAAAGTCCTATATGCTTTTGACGGGCGATGTGGCTGCTGTACAGGCGGCTATTGAGCGCGCGCAGACGGTCGTCGGAGACGAAGGAATGTATATGGACAGCGTCGTGATACCCAATCCGGACAAAAGAATGTGGTCCAGCATTATGTAAGGCTTTTGAAGTGCGGATACAAGCTTTTCGCTCAGGCGTTGGCTTGTATCCTGCTTTTGCAGTCCTTTTCTGGAGATAGCTTCCGAAAGGTAGTGCTGGCCTCGGGGCAAATACTGGGCATCTGTGCATACCGTGCGGATGGAAACAGCGAAAAGGTGGAGAAAGAATGCTTGCTATCGAAAGAAGAAATGAAATTTTGGCAAAGCTTTTGGTGGATGGCAAAGTTATTGTCAGCGATTTGAGCCGGGAATATCATGTGACCGAGGAAACCATCCGGCGGGATCTGGAGAAGCTTGATCACGATGGATTGGCCAAAAAAACCTATGGGGGCGCGGTGAGGAATGAAAGCTTTAATGTCGATCTTCCTTACAACGTCAGAAAACAGACCAATGTGGAAGGGAAACAGTATATTGCTGGAATTATTGGTTCCATGATAAACGACGGCGATTATATTGTTCTTGACGCCAGCACCACGGCTTTATTTGTGGTGAAAAATATTATTCAGAAGAAAAAAATTACCCTGATCACAAATTCAATCGAAATACTGCTGGAACTCTCCAATAAATCTGATTGGAATATTCTCTCTACCGGAGGGATGCTCAAAGAGGGCGGACTTTCTTTGGTGGGATATCAGGCGGAAAAGATGATAAGTGCTTTTCATGTGGATTTGGCTGTCTGCTCCTGTAAAGGGCTGGACGGGGAAAAGGGGATCACCGATTCCAATGAAAAAGACGCGGAGATCAAAAAGGCGTTTTTCGGAGCGGCCAAGAAAAAAGTTCTTGCGGTGGATCATACAAAGTTTGATAAGATTTCCTTTGTGCAAATCGGTGATTTGCAGCAGGCGGATATGATCGTGACGGATCAGCGGCCTGAGGAGTCCTGGCTCAGGCGTTTTGAAAACGCGGGGGTTGAAATCCGTTATTAAGGGATCTTTGCCATATGTTTTGGTGACAGAAAGGATTTTTCAAATGGAACAGTTTAAGGCGAAAACAGAAGTCCGGTTCGCCCAAAATGCTTTGGACGCGTTGGAGGAATTTGAAAATGTAAATGCGGTGATCATCACTGATCCTTTTATGGTGAAATCGGGAGCGGCCCAGAGAATTGCGGATAAGCTCTGTCATTGCAGTAAGGTTGAGATTTTTGGAGAGGTCAAACCGGATCCCCCCATTGAATTAATTGTGGACGGCCTGAAATTCCTCCGCCAGGCGGATGCAGATATTGTAGTTGCATTGGGGGGAGGCTCTTCCATTGACGCGGCAAAGTCCATTATGTTTATGGCCAGGCAGGCGGGCGGCAAAAGCGGGATGAAGCTGATTGCCATTCCGACAACCAGTGGTACCGGCTCTGAAGTGACCAAATTTGCCGTGATTACCGATAAGGAACAGGGAATCAAATACCCCTTGGTGGATGAGGCTCTCCAGCCGGATATGGCGATTTTGGATCCCGAATTGGTAAAAACGGCACCTCCATCGGTCACGGCGGATACAGGCTTTGATGTAATCACCCATGCTTTGGAGGCCTATGTTTCCACCTCTGCCAACGCCTTTTCTGACGCTCTTGCGGAAAAGGCGCTGTCCCTCGCTTTTGAGTATCTTCCGACCGCTTATAAGGACGGCGCGGATCTGAAAGCCAGAGACATGATGCATACCGCTTCCTGCCTTGCGGGAATGGCCTTTAATGAGGTCAGTTTGGGTGTCAATCATGGCATTGCCCACGGCCTTGGTGCGAAATTCCATATTCCCCACGGCAGAGCAAATGCCATGCTGCTTCCTCTTGTGATTGAGTATAACGCTGATTTAAAAAGCATCTTCAGCAAGGGAGAATCCCGCGCGGCGAAGAGATATGCTGAGGTGGCAAGGAAGATTGGATTATCTGCTACCAATACTCGTATGGCGGTTAACAGCTTGATTTATCTGTTGAAGGATATGCTCCGGGCAACGAATATTCCTTTGACCTTGCGGGAAGCAAAGGTTAGCCGTGAGGACGCGTTAAAGATGAAGGACGCGATTGTGGAAAGCGCCTTAAAGGATCCCTGTACAGCGACAAATCCCCGGCCTTGTACGGCGGAGGAGATTGCGGAGATTTACGATAAACTGATTGGGTAATGAGATATAAAAAGAACCCCTGCGCGGTTTTTAGTGCAGGGGTTCTTTTTGTCTGCCTAAATCCCCCGGACTTCCCAGTTTGATTAGCGGTAAAATACTTTAAAATCTCGCGAATGATTTTATTTAGGGGATTTGGAAGCTTTGGTGGAGCCTGAATTAAATGTGAAGAATTAAATATGGAGTGCGAAAAGAATGTCGGTTGCAGGGCAGGAAATGGAAGAATATTTTTGTGAAGTTCTTTTAGGGAGCGGCAAGTATTCTCCCTTTGAATTTAGGATAAACCACCCGCTTATAAGTAATTTGCATGCTCTTTTCGTAAAGAACATTCCTTTGGGGCAGGAGATTTACAGCCAGGAACTGGAATGGGTAAAGGGGTGACAAGAGAAGAATAAGGAATTTCCCGGGACTTTCATTTTATAGAGGAATATCAGAGGACTTGCGGTATTGTGTAGGCGTCATGCCTGTCTGCTTTTTAAAGACCTTGTTAAAATTGGCCGTGTTATTAAAGCCGCATTGCAGGGCAATTTCCATAATGGTGCTGTGGCGATCCTCCATCAGCAAGCGGATCGCGCGTTCAATCCGCTTGGAAGAGATATAGTCCCAAAGGGTAATGTTGCTGATTTGGCGAAAGAGAGAGGAAAAATAATTGGGGCTGATTCCAGCCAGCTTGGCCAGCTGGTGGAGGGTAAAGGGTTCTTCCAGATGGGTATCGATATAGATCACGGCACGGCGAATGCCGCGAATTTGATCCTGATTGACAGGACGGGAATTGTCAGCATAACCGTAATCACGGATTAAAAGGATCAGAAATCGATTGAGAAGCGTTTTAATCATAAGGCGGTACTCCGCCTTCCGGAGGGCAAATTCTCCTTTTATTTCTTCTACAATCCGGGCAAGGGGATTTGCGTCCACGGCGGGAATACGGTTTTGAAAACTGTCACGGTGGGAAAAGCAAAGGTTAATATGCCTGTCGCTGAGGGAGTCTGCTGCGCTTCCCCACAGGTAACGGGGCTCAAAGTGAATATTGGTAATCGAAAGCCCGGCGCCGCCCACATGGGTGATGCAGTGGATTTCGTTGCTTGAAAAAACAAACACATCCCCTTCCTTCATCGGGAGCGTTTTTCCTCTGATGGAATAGCTTCCTTCTCCCCGGTTGACAAGGCAAATTTCAAACTGCATATGGGAGTGGCGGCGGCTGGCACGGGGGCCGGGGGGAACTTCCACTGTCCACATTTTCAGTAGAAGGTCTCCAGCGGAGGAACGGATGGCTTCCGTCAAATCGGTCATAAAATCACCTTCGTAATATAGTTTGCAGATTGCATAATATAGTTGTTGAGAAAATTCGGGTTTATGATTAGAATATAATTGCATTGTAATCTGCTTGTGTTGGAAAGTCAATCATAAAATTTGCGGAGGAAAACAGAATGTTTAACAGTCATTCAAACCCATCGGACTTAAAAATCACCGATATGCGATTTGTTGATATCGATGGAGCGCCAAAACGCTGTACTATTTTAAAAATTATGACCAACCAGGGAATTGTGGGATACGGGGAGGTTCGGGATGCCTCCAGCAAAACTTATGCGCTGATGCTCAAGAGCCGGATCCTTGGCGAGAATCCATGCAATGTGGATAAAATATTTCACAAGATCAAACAGTTTGGCGGCCCGTCCAGACAGGGGGGCGGTGTCTCCGGCATTGAAATTGCCCTTTGGGATCTTGCCGGTAAGGCATATGAGATCCCCCTTTACCAGCTTTTGGGCGGAAAATACCGTGACGAGGTCAGGGTTTATTGTGATACAGATGTGGAGGGAAGGCATACCGGACGTGAAATGGGTCTGGCATTAAAAAAGCGTATGGAAATGGGCTTCACTTTTTTCAAAATGGATTTGGGAATTGGCCTGCTTCTCGATCAGCCGGGAACGCTGAACGCCCCTTTAGGATATCTGGAAGAAATGAA
>JAHZIE010000004.1:6272-9234 GCA_019419895.1 Clostridiales bacterium
GTATGCGCCCCATATATTAAACGCTCAGGGGGGGAGCGTAACGGCTGAAATGGTGCGGGCGCAGAAGGCCTATCAAATTGTGACAACTGCCCACCCCTTTACCGGAATTCATATTACCGAAAAAGGATTGGATTTTCTGGAGGATTATGTAAGGGAGGTTCGCAGTGTCATTGGATATGAGGTGCCTCTTGCCATCGACCACTTTGGCCATGTTTGTGTAGAAGACTGTATTCGTTTTGCTAAGCGGATGGAGCCTTATAATCTTGCCTGGATTGAAGATATGATTCCGTGGATGTATACCGATCAATATGTCAGGCTGAAAAACAGCACTGCTGTTCCGGTTTGTACGGGAGAGGACATGTATCTGAAAGAACCCTTTGAGAAAATTATCCACGCGGGGGGTGTTTCGGTCATCCATCCTGATATTTTGACCTGCGGCGGCGCGCTGGAATTGAAAAAAATTGCTGATATCGCGGACGAACACGGGGTAGCCGTGGCTGTGCATATGGCGGAAAGTCCCGTGGCCTGCCTTGCGGCGGTGCAGACGGCGGCAGCCATGCATCATGTGCTTGCTCTGGAATTTCATTCGGCGGATATTCCCTGGTGGTCTGATATGGTGACAGGAGTTTCCAATCCGATTGTGGAAAATGGATTTATTAAGGTGCCGGAAAAGCCGGGCCTGGGTTTTGATGATTTAAATGAGGAAGTGCTCAGAGAGCATATCAATCCTGAGATCCCAGGATATTTTGAAGCGACAGATGAATGGAACAGAGAATTTTCCAATGACAGAATCTGGAGCTGAGCCCCATTTCTAAGAGATTCAGAGAAGTGAAGAGAGGGAAAAGAACTGCCGAGGCATCTGATTGACTGGTTTCTTCCGTGATATATCAGAGAAATCCCCGCATCTTTTCTTCGCAAGGAACGAATTCTGCGGTTACGGAGGAATGGCTCTTTTTGGAGAAGATTGACTTCTAGATAAGATATCATTACCCGGTCGTTGGGGAGAAGCTTCCCCAATGACAAGAAATATTGGAATGTCCGCCAAAGCCTCTAAAGATTGAAAATTCTAAAAATCCATAGTGGATATATGGCAATTATTTTATTGACATCAAGCATAACGCAATACAGGAGTTTCACAGATTGATTCTGGAGACACAAGGTTCCGCCTCTTCTCTTTGAAAACAGATGATCATAAGAGGGCCATATGAAAAGAGAAAAATGCGGGGAATTGGGATCCTCAGGATATGACGTCGTGGAAATTGAAAACACTTGAGGGAGAGAAAGATATGAATTTTAACAACAGGGATGAGATTATTGCTTTAACGCCTCAGTGGAAGGGGGAACGCCTGCCTGACGGGAGGCCCAGAGTAGATGATAAATATCTGGACGCGCTGCGGGAAATGACTTTGGAGGAAGTTTGGAAACCGATTTTTGTGCTGGGGTATGAAAATCAGTTTGTAGGAGGCGGGGAAAATCCCCTTCAGCTCCTTCATGATGACGGAAGAAAGCTGATAGGGCGCGCCGTCACCTGCAACTTCTGTCCGATAAGGCCGGATTTGCACGAGATTATGTTCGCGCGGGGAAAGAAAGAGGGACGTAAAGGAAACTATAACCAGTGGGTCATCGACAGCCTTGTGGAACGTGATGTCGTGGTGGCCGACATGTACGACAAAATATATAAGGGAACCTTCCTTGGGGGGAATCTTACGACCGCCATCAGAACACGGACAAAAAACGGCGGTGCGGTTGTCTGGGGTGGTATCCGCGATGTGGAGCAGATGAAAAAGGTACCGGACGTCCAAGTATATTACAGAGGGATTGACCCTGCTCCCATCCGTGAGTTTGTCATGACTGGCTTCAATACGGTGACAAGCTTTGGCGGCGCGGTCTGTCTGCCGGGGGATGTCGTCTTTGGCGCCGGGGGAGGCGTTTTATTCATCCCCAGCTTTCTGGTGGCGGATGTGGTTGAGGGGGCGGCCAAAACCCATGTTAAGGATGATTTTGGCTTTGAAATGATTGCTCAGAACAAATTTACCACGGCGCAGATAGATAAAAATGTCTGGACGGAGGAAATGCTGGATATGCTTATCGCCTGGATTCACAGCGATCCCCGAGGAGAAGCATACCGCGGTTTGGATTGGTCAAAGGAATATGGACTTGCGAAAAATGGAGATCCCAACGATACGCAAACAGCACTGTAGCTGAGAGAGGAGAATTGCCGTGACAATATCGGAGAAAAGCGAAGTATGCCTGAGAAAATTTGCCGAACAGTCGGAAACGGTCGCACCCAGATGCCGGGAGGGGATCGAAAAGTACCGAAAGGGAAACTTCCGGATTGTATTGAAGGATGAGCGGGGAAATCCCCTGAAAGGAAAAAAGGTGACGGTGCGTCAGAGAACCCATGACTTTAAATTCGGCGCCAACATTTTCCTGTTGGACGAATTTAAAGAAGACTGGAAAAACAAGGCATACCGGAAGATGTTTAAGGAATACTTCAATTTGGCGACGGTGCCTTTTTATTGGAACGACCTGGAACCGGAGGAGGGAAAACCACGCTACGCCGCGGACAGTCCGAAAATTTACCGACGGCCGGCTCCTGACCTGTGTGTGGATTATTGTGAGAAAAACGGGATACTTCCCAAGCTGCACTGCCTCTTTTATGATGTGCACATTCCTAAATGGCTGCCGGTCAATGATGAGGCTGAGATGCGCAGGCTTTATGAAAAGCGTTTTTCCGAAATTGCCCGGCGCTACCGGGGCAGAATGTATGAATTTGAGGTAACAAACGAAATCCTCTTAGAACCGGGATGGACTTGGCGGAGCGTTTTGTCCAAACAGAAAAACTGTGTGGAATGGGCGTTTGGAATGGCGGAAAAGTATTTTCCCGGTGAAACCCTGGTAATCAACGAAGCCCAGGTTTTGGATCCTATAGCAAGGGATGGCTACACCTCGAAATATGTCC
>JAHZIE010000004.1:9244-43962 GCA_019419895.1 Clostridiales bacterium
CCTCCAGCTGGAAAAGCTGCTTGCCAAGGGAACCCCCATCGACAAAATCGGGATTCAGCATCATATTTTCAGCGGCGTTGAACTGCCGGCCGGATCTGAGGCGTCAGATGAGGAAATCCGGCGCCATGCGGAGGAATTTATGAATCCTGGCAATATTCTGAAGGCTTTGGATATTCTGGCGGAATTCGGACTTCCCCTTGAGCTGACAGAGGTGACAATTCCAACATTAGGGGCCTCCGAGGAAGCAGAGGAACTGCAAGCCAGGCTGCTGGAAAACTTATATACCCTTTGGTTTTCCCATCCAGCTGTGGCTTCAGTGGTTTATTGGAATACCATAGAACACGCGGCCTACATCAATCCCAGCGGCAACTGGAACGAGGATAATTGCCGCGGGGGACTCTTCCACAGCGATATTACCCCAAAAAAGTCGGCGCGGACGCTGCACAGGCTTTTTCATGAAACATGGCATACCGATTTGGAGCTGACAACAGATGACAGGGGCGCTGTGGAGTTCCGGGGATTTTACGGAGAATATACCGCCCAAGCGGACGGTGTTCCACTGTTTTTTGGCCTTCATAAGAATGGAGAGAAATCCATCGAAATCGTTCTTTGAAATATGGAGAGAGCAAAATGAAAAATGGGAAAAAAGCTTTGATCACCGGATCCTCCAGAGGGATCGGACGGGCTGCGGCGATTGGGCTGGCTCAGGACGGCTATGAGATTTTTGTCCATTGCGCCGGAAATCTGGAAAAAGCGGGGGAAACTAAGAGCGAAATTGAGAAAATAGGAGGTGCGGCTCATATTTTAAAAGCGGATCTTCAAAAAGCGGAGGAAGCGCGTGGGCTTTTGCCGGACGGCGGGGTGGACGTATTGGTGCTCAACGCCTCCGTTCAGTACAGAAAATCTTGGGAACAAATCACCCTTGATGAATGTTGGCGGCAGCTCAGCTGTAATTTTATATCATCCATGCTGTTGATTCAAAGTGCTGTTCCTTTCATGAGAAAAAAACACTGGGGAAGAATTGTAACGGTGGGCAGCGTGCAGGAAGCAAAGCCCCATCCGGATATGCTGGTCTATTCCGCTTCCAAAGCGGCGCAGACCAATATGATGCGCTCTCTTGCCCTTCAGCTGGCGAAGGATGGAATCACTGTCAACAATGTCGCCCCCGGGGTCATCGATACGGACCGCAACGCCTCAGTGCTCAGCAACGCGGCCTATGCCGCGGCTGTAACCGCCTCGATTCCTTCCGGATTTTACGGTCGGCCCTCAGACTGCGCCGGCATCATCAGGCTTCTGTGCTCTGAAGAGGGAAGGTATATCACCGGGCAGAGCATTTATGTGGATGGCGGGAAAAGCATACAATAATTCGGCGGTAGACTGTCCCCGCTGATTGGGGAGAAATAGACACAAGGATAGACCGAGGAAAACACCTGTCAGATTCGGGAGAACCGTCCCAGAGATGACAGGTGTTTTTGATGGGTTTTCTAAAAGGCGGGCCGGCCAATCGCCGGAAAGGAAAACAAGAAACAGGAATGGTCAAATGGGCAAATAGGCGAAAACAAAAAAGGATGGGACACATGGAAAAAAGAAAAGATAACGTGCGGGGCGGGGTGGAAAATTCACAGAGGAGACAAAATGGCGGGAAAACATCCTGGCGGATTAATCGTTTTATAAGTTTGATGGAAGTCTGTCTAATTTATATCAAATTCTCGAGATGAAATGGTTAATAGTAATAAAAAATTAATTTAATATTTAGTGATAATAAATATAGAAATTTAAATATTCAGATGATATGGCAAATATTTTCCGTTAAACCACCTGTAATACTGGAAAGTTGAATGAAGTTGTTAAAAATTCCCTTTTTTTGGAAATTTTTTCAAGAAATGCTCTTGCGCGTTGATTTTTACCGTGCTAAACTAATAACACAAAGAAGTGATATGAAATCACAACACAACCTTCCCTGCCGGGGTATTTAAGAAGGAGGAGTGTAGATTGTGCAGGTTGATTGCCGTGGAACATCCAACTTTTTCAGCGGAGCAATATTGCTTGAGTTATTATCTTTTTGTGGAAGCCGCGGGTGATTTTGCAATTGCCGCTGTATCCAAAGGGGCGGACGGCAAAAAGTGTCTATCAGTTCAGAGAAATGTAAGGCTTGCGGAAAAATGGGTGAGAAAATTTCTGGATCAGTTAATTGATCACCAGATTTTTCCGGAACATTTATCCGGAACCTACCGCGATTTCTTACTGCAATACGAAATTCCCTGACGCTTACGTTTTTTGAGGTAGTATCCCTCAAGGCCGCGGGACAGGGATTATTTCATGCGGCTCTGATAACGGTCCGTAGGACAGGGAAAAGCCCTTATCAAGTTCTCTCATCTCTATCGGAAAATCGGTTTTATACGAAAAAACAGAAAAACTTGAAAGGAATTCGTCCATATTGTTTGACGAATTCCTTTTTTTATATTATGATCATTAATAATTGAAAAAGAAAAACAACAGTGCTGTTGTTATGGAATAGAATCACAGCGGATAAGGGGGAGAAAAATGGATGTGGTTATTTGTATCGGGAGCTCCTGCCATTTGCGGGGGTCAAAGGACGTGATACAGATTCTGCAAAATATGGTGCGCAATTACAAGCTGGAGGATAAGGTAAACCTCCAGGGCTGTTTTTGTATGGGGGAGTGTACCGAAGGAGTCTGCGTCACTGTGGACGGAAAGCGGTTCCATTTGACTCCCGATAAAGCGGAACAGCTCTTTTACGACGAAATTCTGGGAGGAATTGAGAAATGAGCATCATCGGCCTCAATGCGGAAAACTGCAAAAACTGCTATCGGTGCGTCAAGGCATGCCCTGTCAAGTCTATCAAGGTGGAACAGGGGCAGGCGAAGATTATTGAGAAAGAATGTATTCTCTGCGGCAAATGCCTGTCGGAATGCCCCCAGAACGCCAAAACCTTTTACAGCGATTTGGAAAGGGTGAAGGAGATGATCGCGGCGGGGGAACAGCTGATCGTTTCCCTTGCTCCGTCTTATGTGGGAGCTTTCGACTTCCTTTCCGGAGAACAGGTAGTGGGTGCCCTGAAAAGTCTTGGCTTTTGGGGAGTATCCGAAACCGCGCAGGGGGCCGCGTTGGTAGCGGCAGAGTATTATAACCTGGCGAGAGAGGGAAAAATGCGGAATATTATCACAACCTGCTGTCCGGTTGTGAATGATCTGGTGGAAAAATATTATCCGGGAGCGGTCAGGGATATGGCGCCTGTTGTTTCTCCCATGATTGCCCACGGGATGCTTCTCAAAGAAAGCTTTGGCGCGGATAAGAAGGTAGTTTTTGTCGGTCCCTGTATCGCGAAAAAGGGGGAGGCGGAGGATATCCGCCACAGTCGCCAGATTGACGCGGTTGTTACCTTTCCGGATATCCTGGGATGGCTCAAGGATGAGGGGATAGAGCCCATTTCCTGCCGTCCGGAGGCTTTTTTGAATTGCAGTTCCCAGATTACCCGTCTGTTTCCTGTCCCGGCAGGCGTCTTAAAAAGTATTTTCGCCAGGGGCGAGGTGGAAGGATACCGCACTCTGTGCGTGGACGGGGTGGAAAACTGCAAGGAGCTGCTGGAATCCATCGTAAATGAGGAAATTCAGGGATGTATCATTGAGATAAACGCGTGTCCCGGTGGCTGTGTCAACGGCCCCGTCAGAGGAGAAAAAAAGAGGAGCCGCTTTGAAACCAAACTGGAGCTAGAGGAACAGGTTCAGCTTCAGGGGGAAGGCTTCCCCGATATCCCACTCCAGGTTCCCATGAAAAAGCGTTTCCTTTCCAGGAGCAGCCATGAAAAGGAGCCCACGGAAGAGGAGATCCGCGCCATATTGTTAAAAACGGGGAAGGAACGTCCGGAACAGGAGCTTAATTGCGGCCTGTGCGGTTATCCTTCCTGCCGGGAAAAGGCGCGGGCGGTATTTCAGGGAAAGGCGGAGCTTGCCATGTGCATTCCATTTATGAGGCAGAGGGCGGAATCCCTTTCCAATCTGGTTTTGGCGCAGACACCCAATATTACCATCATAGCGGACGAGGATATGAATATTGTAGAATTCAACGCGGCGGCGGAGAAAGTGTTTGGATGTTCCCGGGCCCAGGCAATGGGAAAAGGGCTTTATGAGTTGATAGACATTTCCGATTTTCAACAGGTATTTGATACAAAGACTTCTATTTATGATAAAAAGGTAACCTATGAGGAGCTTCATCTGGTGAAAACCCAAAATCTGATTTATATCGAAGGGGATAACCTGGTGATGGGGATCTTCACCGACGTCACTGAGGAGGAAATGAGAAAGGAAGAAAAATATCACAGGCAGATGGAATCCGTGGAAATGGCGCAGAAGGTCATTGATAAACAGATGATGGTCGCGCAGCAGATCGCCGGACTTTTGGGAGAAACGACGGCGGAAACCAAGGTGACTCTCACCCGGCTGAAGGATATGATCCAAAAACATGACGATAGGGAATGAAGTGCTGAATATGAAAACACATATTGATATCGCCTACCGGAGCTTGAATAAGTATGGAGAGGAGCTTTGCGGGGACAGGGTGGAAATTGTCAATACCGGGCATTCTGTGATCGCGGTGCTGGCGGACGGATTGGGAAGCGGGGTAAAGGCGAATATCCTGGCGACCCTGACCAGCCGGATCATCAGCACTATGCTCAGTGAAGGCGCCGCGGTGGAACAGGCGGTGGAAACCATTGTCAATACCCTGCCTGTGTGCAGTGTCCGGAAAATGGCCTACGCGACCTTTTCCATTCTGGAGATCTCTGACGATGGAAATGGTTATCTTGTGGAGTTTGACAATCCTTTTTGCATCTACATCCGCCGGGGAAAGCCCTTGGAGCTGCCCTGCGAGTATAAGGAGTACGCGGGAAAGGGCATTTATGAAACAAGGTTCCAGGTGGAGCCTGGGGACGTCATCTCCCTGATCAGCGACGGGGTTGTATATGCCGGTGTGGGTGAAACGCTGAATTTTGGATGGACACGGGAGAGCGTGCAGGAATGGCTTTGCCGGGCCTGCCAGAAGGAAAATTCCGCCCCCCGCTTGGCCAGCCTTTTAGCACAGGCGGTAGATGAGCTTTACATGGGAAAGCCTGGGGACGATTCCACGGTTTTGATTATGAAGGCCGAGCCGCGCCAAATTGTCAATTTGCTTGCCGGCCCCCCAAAAGATCCTCAGAGGGACTGCGAAATGGTGGGGGATTTCATGCGGGAGAGCGGGAAAAAGGTGGTCTGCGGAGGAACGAGCGCGAATATTGTAGCCCGCGCGCTGAACCGGAAAGTCAAAACCAGCCTTTCATATGAAGACCCCTCCATTCCTCCCATAGGAAAAATTGAGGGAATTGATCTGGTGACGGAGGGAGTTCTGACCATGACAAGGACGGCGGAAATTCTGCGGGAATACCGCGCGAGGGCCGCCGACGCCGATTATTTCCGCCGGCTGGATGAAAAAAACGGGGCGGCAATGCTGGCAAAGCTGCTGCTGGAGGATTGTACCGAGCTTCATCTCTTTATCGGGACCGCTGTCAACCCCGCCCATCAGAACCCCAATCTTCCGGCGGATTTGAGCATTAAGCGGAAGCTGATTGAGGAAATAGCCGAACTGATGGAAAAGCTTGGCCGTCGGGTAGAAAAAAACTATTATTGATGGAAACGGCCGGATTTGACTTCCTGACACAGCGAAAATGACAGAGAGGCTGATTTAAAAAAGGAGTGAAAATCGGCAGGCGCCGCGTCGCAGTCCCCTTTGACAGAAAGAAAGCCTTATGGTAGGATTATAAATATATTGGGGGGTGAAGAGATGGCGAGATTGGGGGATGTTTGCGAAAAGGGAACATCTAATATTGCACAAAAAGACTTAGAAGGACATTACGGCAACTATCCTATTTATGGTGCAAGCGGTTTTATTGCCAATGTGGATTTTTATCAACAGGAAAAGCCTTATATTGCAGTTGTAAAAGATGGCGCGGGTATTGGGCGCATTATGAAGTTACCGGCAAAATCATCTGTAATCGGAACAATGCAGTACATTATTCCCAATGATATTGTAGATATTAGCTTTTTGGCTTATGCGATGGAAAATATGAATCTCTCCAAGTATTTTACGGGAGCGACTATTCCGCACATTTATTTTACGGACTACCGGAAAGAAGAGCTTCCCCTCCCGCCCTTTGACGAACAACGCCACATAGCCGCTGTGCTGGATAAGGTCAGCGACCTGATCGCCAAACGCCGCCAGCAGCTGGACAAGCTGGATGAGATAGTCAAGGCAAGGTTTGTGGAGATGTTTGGGGAACCAGATGAAAATCCAAAGCATTGGCAAGAAGATGAATTGAGCCATCATATTAAAGTTGTAGGAGGATACGCTTTTAAGAGTGATGGATTTACTGATGAAGGTATTCCTGTCTTACGGATTGGAAACATCAATTCGGGGCATTTTCTCCCGGTTAATATGGTCTATTGGCCAGATGATTCTGAACTTGTACGTTATAAGGTATTCCCTGGAGATCTGGTTATGTCACTCACTGGAACGGTCGGCAAAGATGATTATGGAAATGTTTGCATTCTTGGGGATGACTATGACGAATACTATTTAAACCAACGGAACGCCAAACTGTCCATTGAGACAGCTCTTAACAAGTGTTACTTCTCGGAATTGCTAAAATTTCCTCGAATTAAAAAGCGATTGACAGGAATAAGTAGAGGGGTTCGACAGGCGAATATTTCTAATAAAGACATCCTCACACTACGGATCCCTATACCGCCGATAGAATTGCAGGAACAGTTTGCCTCCTTTGTGGAGCAAACAGAAAAAACAAAAACCACCATCAACCGTAGCCTTGATCAGTTGGAAGCGCTGAAAAAGGCGCTGATGCAGGAATACTTTGGGTAACTGAAACAGGCAAAGAAGAACAGAGACATCTTGTGCCTCTGTTCTTCTTTGCCTGTTGTTTTCCCCGCGGCTTCTCCTGCCATTGGAAAGGGAAAGGGTTTGTTTACCTGCAGCGGAAGGTGTCGCATTCTGTCTCTCCGCAGTTACATGCCTGATAGCCGCCTACCGAGACATGATCGGCGTGGCAGCAGCCGTCCTCGTTATAGGAACAGTTGTGAGCGGTGCAGAGAATGTCCACGTTTTCGTCGGGGACGTCGTGCCGGACGACGCTGTTAGCGGCCTCTTCCTTAGTGCGGAAGGAATCGCAGCAGGTTTCCCCACAGCTGCACGCGTCGGAGCCCCCTACGCGGATGTCGGGACGGCAGCAGCAATCTCCCTTATGGTTGGCGCAGGAGGAGACGCTGCATTGTAGCTTTGTCATAATAACGCTCCTTTCAAAGTAAAAATGCAACGCTGGCATATGGTCAGCGTATAAGGCTAGTATTTGAACGGCAGGCCTTCATTATGCGCTGGAAGGAGCGGACGGGAATAATTTTATTTTTCGTATCTACTTGAAATCAGCTATATGAGATGCTATAATTTTATCAGTTTAAAGTGAAAGAGGGTACTCTAGATGCAGGAGATTTTGATTGAACGAACCATGCAGCCAAAACAAAAGCCTGTGGATCAGAGCAAGCTGGGTTTTGGAAAGATTTTTACCGATCATATGTTTATTATGAACTATGACGAAGGAGAGGGCTGGCATAATCCGCGGATTGTGCCTTATGGACCGATTCCCTTGGATCCGGCTGCCATGTGCCTGCATTACGGTCAGGAAGTTTTTGAAGGTATGAAGGCGTATCGCGCTCAGGATGGCCGGGTGCTGCTGTTCCGTCCTGAAAAGAATATGGCCCGTCTGAACGTTTCCAATGAGCGGCTGTGCATTCCCCAAATTGACGAGGAATTCGCGGTGGAAGCGATTAAAAAGCTTGTTGACGTTGATAAGGACTGGATCCCGACGGCGGAAGGAACTTCTCTTTATATCCGTCCCTTTATTTTTGCCGTGGATCCGATGGTAGGCGTACATCCTGCCCATCACCTGCTGTTTGTGGTTATCCTTTCCCCGGTCGGCGCCTATTATCCCGAGGGCTTAAATCCGGTTAAAATTTATGTGGAAGAGAATTATGTCCGGGCTGTCCGCGGAGGCATGGGCTTTACCAAGACGGCGGGCAACTACGCCGCTTCCCTGAAGGCGCAGGATGAAGCGGAGAAACAGCATTATACCCAGGTTCTCTGGCTTGACGGCGTGGAGAGAAAGTATATTGAGGAAGTCGGGACAATGAACGTCTTTTTTGTCATTGGTGACGAAGTGGTCACTCCCGCCCTCCAGGGTTCCATTCTTTCCGGTATTACGCGCATGTCCAGCATTGAAATCCTCCGCTCCTGGGGATTGAAGGTTTCCGAGCGCCGTCTCTCCATTCAGGAGGTTGCCGACGCCGCGGCCAACGGTCAGTTAAAGGAAGCTTTTGGAACGGGAACCGCCGCGGTGATTTCTCCCATTGGCGAGCTCAAATGGGGCAACGATATCATGAAGATCAACCATGGGGAGATCGGTCCGATTTCTCAAAGGCTTTATGATACCTTGACGGGCATCCAGTGGGGCAAACTGCCGGATACTATGGGATGGACCGTTGAAGTGAAATAAAAAATCGATGGTTTCGATTGAAACCTCCAGGACAGCCGCCGCGTATAATTCGCGGCGGCTGTCTTTTTGTCCTTAAAAGCTTGGAAGGACGGAAAAATGTCTCGAAAAGGAAGTTTCTTTGTGGGGAAAAGAGAAAAGCAATCTGCTTGACATCCTCTTTTCACGGCAGATAATTTGATCCGTTCATGAAATATTATGTTTCTTTTAATGTCCGCTATGAGATTAAATTGTTCCTTTTGCGGAAAGTTATTTCCTTTGATTACAGGCGGAATTTCCGGCTGCGTTTGGGAAAAGACGTTATGACTTGGCAAAAGGAACGGAATATGGCGGGGAACCCCCTGTTGGAAAACCGGCGTACATCTGCTATAATTAAAGCTTAGAAATCGATAAGGAGCGCTGAATTTGAGGGAATTGACATTTACTGTACCGGACGAGTGGGATGGGGTTATGGCGAAAAGATTTTTAAGAGGGTACTGCAAGGTTTCCTATCATTTGCTGGTGAAATTGAAAAGGGTTCCTCAGGGGATCACCATGAACGGAGCGCTTCTTCGGACGATTGACCGGGTAAAGCGGGGGGAAACAGTACGCCTGTTTCTGCCGGAGGATCAGAATCTTTTGCAGGCGGCGGACATTCCTTTGCGAATCGTATGGGAGGATTCCGATTTGCTGATTCTTGACAAGCCGCCCCATCTCCCGGTGCACCCCTCTAGGGGACACGAGAAGGACACGCTGGCCAATGGGGTGGCGGCCTATATGGTCCAAAAGGGAGAGCCCTCTGCTTTTCGGGTGTTGAATCGTTTAGACCAGGATACCTCCGGCCTGGTGCTCACGGCCAAAAATTCCCATGCCGCGGCCCGTCTGTCCCGGCAGGTGGAAAAAAGATATTTTGCCGTGATAGAGGGGGTCCTTTCGGGAAGTGGTACCATTGACGCTCCCCTTCGCTGCCGGGAAGGCCACGGTATCCAGCGGGAGATCGGGGAGGGAGGAGAACGGGCGGTTACCCATTGGTACGCGGTGGAATCCCGCGGGGGTTATACACTTCTTTGCATCCGTTTGGAGACAGGGCGGACCCATCAGATACGGGCGCATTTTTCATGCGGAGGATTCCCTCTGGCGGGGGACGCCATGTATGGAGGAAACCGGGAACAGATAGGCAGGCAGGCCCTTCACTGCGGATATCTGCGGTTTTGTCATCCGGTTTCGGGAGAGGAGATCCGTCTCGCCTGCCCGTTTCCGGAGGATATGGCGGAAATGCTGAAAAGGCTGGGGTTTTCCGCCGCTGCCAATAGTTCATGGATTTTCTCCTGGGCGGAGAGGACACGGGGTTAAAGAGCAGCCTCTTGTTATGAGAAAAATTCCAGCGGAGGAAAAATGACTTTTTCCGCTTTGAAAATGGGGAATATGTGGATCTCTTGTCAGGGACCGGCTGAAGGTGGTATAATTAAAATAATTTGCAAAAGGAACAGAAGCTGTAAGGAGGAATGGCGTATGCCCGCGGCGGTCGCCCATTATTTGCTGGCAAAGGAGCTCCTGCCGGAGCTTTCCGCCTATGGCGGAAAGACTAAAAATGAAAAGGATGCTTTCTTTTGGGGAGCGCAGGGGCCTGATTTCCTTTTTTGCCACAGGGCTTTGCCCTGGATGAGAGGCAAAAGCTTGAAGGGGTATGGTTCCCAGCTTCACGAGGAGCGTCCTTCTGTTGTTCTGACGGCTATCGCTCAATTTGTCCACGATCAGTGTACCGCCGCCGTTATATTTTACGCTATGGGATTTTTTGCCCACTATCTTTTTGACAGAACGGCCCATCCTTATATCAATTTTTGGGTGGAAAAGAAGAAATCCCAGCTTCCGGAAAGGTATACGGAGGACATGCTCCATAATTTCCTGGAATCTCAGCTGGATGTGGTAATGGCGCGGCAGATGGAGGGGATAACAGCCGGAGAGCTCGATATTGCGGCAACGGTTCCACAGAATGCCGAAGTACAGGCGATGATTGCCCGGCTGTATTCCCTTTTGTGCAGGGATTGCCTTCATCGGAGGGCGGAAGAAAAGGAATTGATGCAGGCGACGGAGGATTGCAGGAAAACTTTCCGCTTTTTGACAGATCCTTCCGGCTGGAAAAGGACGATGATAGGGGGCGCGGAAAGATTGACAGGACAGGGGATTCCGGTTACCTGTCATATCAGAGGAAAGGGCGGCGGAGAAGATTACGCCAATCAAAAGGGAGAGCGGTGGTATTATCCCCAAGCTCCTGAGAAAATATCCTCCTTCAGTTTTTTGGATTTGTTTCGTGAGGCGCGGCGCCAGTTTCTCGCTCTTCTGCCGGAATTCGCGAGACAATGGAAGAGGCCTTCCTTAGAGGGAATGAAAGAACTGACTGGGGATCTTTCCTTTGAAACGGGGCTCCCGGTGGAAAACGGGTAAAGGCCCCTGTTTAGCTGGTTCCCCATTTGGAACGGAACCTGGCCGCCATCGGAAATCGCGTGAGCGCGGTTTTGCCAGGGAAACGGGATGCTTAAGTAGGGGCGGGCGCGAGGAGGAAGGTTCCTTGCCGCGTTGCAAGTGATGTAATAAAAAGCCTGGAGGAGATAAAATGTTAGTATTATGTTATCCAAAATGTACAACCTGTCAAAAGGCGTTAAAGTATTTGACCGATCGCGGTGTGGAATTTGAGGTAAGGGATATCAAACAGAAAAATCCCACCAAGGAGGAGCTTTCCCGGTGGTTCCGCGGCAGCGGCCTTCCTCTCAAGCGTTTTTTTAATACAAGCGGTCTTCAATATAAGGCCCTGGGGCTCAAAGATAAGCTGCCCGGTATGACAGAAGAGGAACAGCTTGAACTGTTGGCTACAGACGGGATGCTGGTGAAACGTCCCCTGGTCATTTGTGGCGACATGGTGCTGACGGGCTTTAAGGAATCGGAGTGGGAAAAAGCGTTGGAATCCCGGCGGTAAGGGAAGATGGAAAAGAGAAAAGGGAGGCTCAAGGAAAATGGAGCGTATTGCGAGCTTTTGCGTTGATCACACCAAGCTGGAAAAAGGGATGTATATTTCTCGAGTGGATGGGGATGTTGTCACTTACGATTTGAGAATGTGTAAACCCAATTGTCCGCCTTATTTGGATCAGAAGGCGGTTCATACAATGGAACATCTATTTGCCACCTTTGCCAGAAACTCTTTTTTTGCCAATGGCATTATTTATTTTGGACCAATGGGCTGCCGGACAGGCTTCTATTTTTTGACACGGGGAATGGAGCATCAGCAGGTGATCGATCTGACCAGGGAAATTATGGAACAGATTGCCGGCTTTTCAGGAGAGATACCGGGCGCTTCTGAAGTGGAATGCGGCAACTGGAAAGAACACGATCTGCAAGGCGCGAAGCGGATGGCCAAGGAGTATGCTGAAGTGATTTCGAATTGGAGCGTTGAAAAATTGAATTATTAATCTTTTCCTTTTTTTGTATTTTTTGCCAAGGAAAAAGAGAAAGAAAATCAAATTTAATATAAAATTTACATTCAGGGGTTGCATTTGTGACGGGAAGTAGGTATAATAAATACCAGATGTTACAAATTGTAACTCTTTTTCTTTGTTTGTAACTTTCTGTAATAGAAATAGATGTCCGGGAGCATTGCCTGCCGGAGGGTGAAAATGAAATAGAAGGAAGGAGAGGTGGTAATCATGCAGCAGTCTTCCAAGTTAAGAAAGGGAGAAAAGAGAGAAGAAAGAAAAGAGAGCTTTTCTCAACGTCTGATATTTATGCTGCGCCGACTTCCTGGAATGGCAAAAAAGGGTGTTTGTTCCTTTTATCGGTTTACCTATCTTGTTGGGATCCAGTCAGTACGAATGCTGAAGCATGGAGGAAGAAGGGTCAAAAAATTCCTGCGGCCTGTAGGAATTTTATTTCAAAGGTTTTTCTTTTGGGCAGTCGGCAAGCGTCTGCTGCAGGTGAAAAAAGAGTGTGTCAGTATCCGGCGCACCTGCCAAACCTCAAAGCAGAAGTTCAGAACTGCGAAAAAATATGGCGGAGGCGCCATGTTCAGAGAATTCTTTCGGTTGTCCGGACGCGGTCTTGTCCAGCACAAAAAGGTTTTTTCCACGATTATCAATATCGCGGCTCCGGTGGCGGCCATATTTGTCCTGGTCTTTACCATTCAGCATTGGACGAGCCAAAAATATGCCCTTGCCTTGGAGTATAATGGCGAGACGCTGGGATATGTCAGTGACGAAGGTGTATTTGACGAAGCGACTGATATGGTGAGCGCCCGGATGAGCGGCAGCGACAATGCCCTGGTGGATACGGCGGTTCCTAAATTTACCCTTTCCGCTGTGGATGATGTAAAATATGTAACAGCGAGCAATGTGTGTGATAAGATTATTACCTCCACCAATGGGGTTATTGAGGAAGCCACCGGGCTCTATGTGGATGGAGAATATGTGGCCTCGGCCTCCAGCGGTACCGATCTAAAGTTTATGCTCCAGACCATCCTGAAGGAGTATGCCGTTGAGGAGGAAACAGAGGATGTGGAGTTTACCAAGGATGTGCAGCTGATTGATGGATATTATCCATCGGATAATATCCAGTCGGCGGAAGATATTAAACGGATTCTGACGGGCAAGAGCGAAGTGGAGGAATATTATACCATCCAGGAAGGCGATACGGCTTTTGCGGTCGCGATGGAGCACAATATGTCCTATGAGGATTTGGAGAAGCTTAATCCTGACATGAAACCGGAGCTTCTTCAAAATGGGCAGAAGATTAAAATCGCCTCGGCCAAAACTTTTTTGGCGGTTCAGGTGGTGAAAGAAGTTACCTATACGGAGCCCATCGCTTATGAGACTATCAAAGAGGAGAGCAGTTCTTATACTCAGGGGACGCAGAAAGTTACGGTTCAGGGCAAAAACGGCGAGAAGCAGGTCACTGATAAGGTGGTCTATGTGGACGGCGTGGAGGTTTCCAGAGAAAATATTTCCGAGACGGTGATAACAGAGCCGGTTGACAAAAAGATCCTGATAGGGACAAAGAAAAAGGTAACGGCTTCTTATTCCCGCCCGGCAACAGGAGGTTCATCCGGCGGTTCCCAGTCTGTTTCCGGTTCTACACAGCCGTCAACAGGTTCTTTTATGTTCCCGGTTGCCTTTTCCCAGGGAATCAGCCGCAGGTACGGCTATAGTTACGGTTCCTTCCATGGCGCGGTTGATTTTATGGCGCCAGCGGGTACGGCGGTTTACGCGGCGGATGCCGGAGTTGTCACCAGCGCCTACTGGGATTCCGGTTATGGCTGGTGTATGGCAATCCGGCATGACAATGGAATGGTGACCTTCTATGCCCACTGCAACAGGCTGTATGTCAACGCGGGGGTAAGGGTTTCCAAGGGGCAGACGATCGCTGCTGTGGGCAGTACAGGAAGCTGGTCTACCGGAAATCATCTCCATTTTGAAGTTCGGGTAAATGGAATCAAAAAGAACCCTCTGAATTATTTATAAGAAATGAAAAAGGACGGATAGAAATATCCGCCCTTTTTTGCCGTCACATGACAAAATATTTAGTTTTACCAGAGACGGGTAAAAAGCATGGAAGGAAAACTATTTTAGAATATTGCTGGACAATAAGCAGCAAGGGCTCTAATGCTTCTAACCAAGGGGACGAAAGATTTAGGAGAGCCCGGAAATAGACGCCTCTGACAACTGTGGAAAGTCACAGTTCTAATGATTGCGGGGAAAGGGATGGAATGCTGTTTTTCAGCACCCTTTTCCAAATTCGGAGAATTCCGACCCTCCTGGGGACCAGGCAAACCGTTCGTTTGCTGACGATTATGCTGTCAAGAAATCGCTGTAACATTCCAAATCCCCAGAGAGAAGAAGCCGTGACCAAAACGGGAAAGGAAACTGTTCTATGGAAAGAAAAGCCCGGCAGAACTCCCATACTCGGATTTGCCGCATTCTAGGAAATCTTTTGAGCTTTATTTCCTTATCCCCGGTAGAATCGGTGGATGCTTGAGAACAGCGAACAAGAACGACCCCCGACGGATATATCCGTCGGGGGTCGTGCGAAACATTAGTTAAGAGAGGGCCCTGGAAAGCCAGGCGTCGGCAATGTCCATGGCGGAATAAAGCCCGTTGCGTTCGCTGGATTTTACAATACGCTTTCTCGCCCTGAGATTGGGATTGGTATCCAACAGCTGAATTGTCACTTTATCCGCGACCTCTAATCCACTTTGTTGCTGAGAGCTTTTTATGTCTATGCGAATGACATATTTATCCATCATGCTGCCATAATAAATTGTATTGCCGCAACGCACAAGAGGCTTCCCCTTATAAAGCAAGTATTTCTGCGTGTTTTGTTTTGCTGCATCCATTTTTTCCATCCTCCTGTTGCAAAGATATTTTTAGATATTTATCATACCACAATATGAAGGATATGTAAAGCAAATCGGCCGGCTGGACAGCAGAATTAAGACTTTATTCACAAGTTTGCCGGATATTTTGGATAGAAAAATAAGAAATTTGTCATTTTTTATTTAAATCAAGCAATTGGAACAGATCTTGAAAAACCATATCCCGGGAAATCGAGGAGGCACAGCGGATGAAATGGCGGGAGGTGTCAAAGCTCCAAGTCCCCTGTTCTGTAAGGATGGGACTGTGAATCAGCTCTGTAGAAATGCTGTCTGGGCAGGCCAGACAGGCAACGGCGGAGATATCCCAGATGACACGGGAGGCTCCGAAGTGATCCTTTCGGCAGCTTTCATACCGGGAGGCGAGAAAATCGCCGATTTCTCCTTTTCCACGGACATGGGCGTTGATTTCCGGCAGAGTGGTGATCAGGTGGTCAGCAACGCCGAGGCAGGGAATGAGAAGCAGAGGAACTCCGCTGTCAAGCACCACACGGGAGGCGGCGGGATCCTGCCAAAGGTTAAATTCCCTGGTATCCTTCCAGTAAAGGGCGTGGCCGCCCAGCCATACGATAACAATCTTATTGGCGATATCCGGGGCCAGCAGCAAAGCCGAGGCAACATTGGTGATAGCTCCGATGGCGGTGACATAGAGGGGAGAATCAGGGGACGCGCTCCGCGCCCGTTCCACCAGATCCAAAGCGGCGGGACTGGAAACAGGGGTTTGCGCTCCGGAAAGGTAGGAGGAGGAGCCACGGAACACCAAGCCGCCGGGTTCCTGTCCCAGCCTTTTCAGGATTTGAATAAGCTCCTCATAGCTTTTTTCCATTCCGTCGGCGGGACCGGAAGAGTTTGAGTTGAAGAAAGGGGCGGCATACAGGGCTTCCAGAGAGATTCTATCCTTGGCGAGAAGGGCGTAAGCAACAGCGAACTGATCGTCAATTTCATTGAAGGCGTCGGTATCCAGTACCATGCGGATTTTCTTGTCCCTTTTTTGGGGTGGGGGGAGCATATGGATTCGCTGTTCTTCTGTGATAGTGGTCAGCAGATTCATACTTTCTTCCTCCTTTTCAGCCGGAAAGTATCATTTCTTTAATTATAAGCGGATTGAGGAAGAAAGAAAAGAAATTTTTGCGGATTTCATCTGTAAAAATCCGTTATGGGGTAGATTTAAGAAATGCAATCAAGGAGGCTGACCGCTGACGGAAAACAGAACCTCTTGGAAAGGAGGAATCCTTTATTTTCTCAAAGCCATATGGATAAGAGTCCATGAGGCCTCTGAAATCCCTGTCTAGTCCTCCTCTTCTTCACGGTTTTTTCAGCTTTCCGCCTTTAACCGGATACTTTTCCTCGTGAAAATTCCTGTTGTCAGAACGGAAAGGAATCCGGCGTTTTTTCAATTTGTAAAAATTTTACTGAAAAAGCTGTACAGATTCCGGTAGATTGTCTCTTGCGAAAAAGAAAGGCGGATGGTATAATAACATTACTATGGATAGCAAGGAAAATTTCATAGATGATGGGATAACGCGTTGAAAAAGAAAGTAACCTTTCCAGGGCATCTTCCCAGAGAAGGATTGTCAGCGGCTGGAAGCAAACCTGAAGAATGCGGAGAGGTGAAGTTCTCTTTGGAGCGGCATGGCTGAACTGATTTAGTAGGTCATGACGGCGGGCTCCGTTAACGGCCGGCAAAGTGTTTGCTTTTGTGCAGAAAACAGGGTGGTACCGCGGAGGATGAATCTTCGCCCCTTTTTAGGGGCGGGGATTTTTTTATTTTATCTCTGAATTTTATTGGTTGAGGTGATTCATAATGAAGCAAAAGCTGGAAGAAATCAGAGCCGCCGCCAGAGAGGCGCTGAATGGGGCGGCAGATAGGAAACAATTAGAGGAAATCAGGGTAAGGTTTTTGGGCAAGAAGGGGGAACTGACCGCTATTCTCAAACAGATGGGAGGCCTGTCCGCCGAGGAGCGTCCTGTTATCGGCCAGATGGCAAACGAGGTGCGCAGGGACATTGAAACCGTTCTCGAAAGCGCTGTGAAAAATATGGAAGCCCTCGCGCAGCGGGAGAAACTGAAAAAAGAAGCGGTGGATGTGACGATGCCCGGGATTCATAGAGAGCGCGGCGGGCTTCATCCTCTAACGGTTGTCGCGAATGATATGATCGACATTTTCCAGTCTATGGGATTTGATGTTGTCGACGGTCCGGAGGTGGAAACAGAGCACTATAATTTTGAGGCGCTGAATGTGCCGGCGGATCACCCAGCAAGGGATATGCAGGATACCTTTTTCCTTGGGAAAGATCTTCTTCTCCGTTCCCAGACCTCCGCGGCCCAGATCCGCGTTATGGAAGAAAGAAAGCCGCCCATCCGCATTGTCTGCCCCGGCCGTGTTTACCGCGCGGATGAAGTGGACGCCACCCATTCTCCGGTGTTCCATCAGATGGAGGGGCTTGTGGTTGATAAAGGGGTTACCATGTGCGATCTGAAGGGGGTTCTTGAGCAGTTTGCTCATGAAATTTATGGACCGGATACCAAGGTGAAATTCCGTCCTTCCTTCTTCCCGTTCACAGAACCCAGCGTAGAGGTGGATGTCAGCTGCTCCGAGTGCGGAGGCAAGGGCTGCCGGGTCTGTAAAGGCAGTGGCTGGATAGAAATCCTGGGAGCCGGCATGGTTCATCCCAATGTGCTGCGCGCCTGCGGGATCGATCCGGAGGTTTATTCCGGCTTTGCCTTTGGCGTTGGGCTGGATCGGTTAGCGACTACGAGGTATAAAATCAGCGACATTCGCCTGCTGTTTGAGAACGATCTTCGTTTTCTGGAGCAATTTTAAGAGGGGAGGCAGTTTAGAATGAAGGTTTCATTGAGCTGGTTAAAATATTATGTGGATATCAAGGTTCCGGTGGAGGAACTGTGCGATAAGATGGTAATGGCGGGCTTTGAGGTGGAAAGCATCGAGGATTTGTCAAAAACCATGGAGCGCGTTGTTGTGGGGAGAATTCTGGACATCAAGCCCCACGAAAATTCTGATCACCTCCAGATTTGTCAGATTGACGTCGGGGAGGAGGAACCGGTTCAGATTGTCACCGGCGCGCAGAATATCTCTGTGGGAGATTTGGTGCCCGCGGCTCTTCACGATTCCCGCCTTCCCAACGGGGCGCATATCAAGCGGGGAAAGCTCCGCGGCGTGGCCTCCAACGGGATGCTCTGCTCAGGGGGAGAGCTCTGCCTGAGGGACTGTGATTATCCTGGGGCAGAAGTCAATGGAATTCTCATTTTAAGAAAGGATGCAGGAAAGCCCGGTACCGATATGAGGGATGTCCTTCATCTGTGGGATTACATTATTGATTTTAAAATTACGGCAAACCGTCCTGACTGCGGCAGTGTGCTTGGCATTGCCAGAGAGGTGGGCGTTGTGCTGGAAACGCCTTTCCACGCGCCTCAGCCTGACTTTGAGGAAAAGGGTGGGGATATCTCTGAGCATATTTCTGTTGAGGTGAAGAATTATGATCTCTGTCCAAGATATTATGGCCGTGTTGTTCAAAATGTGAAGATAGAGGAATCTCCCGATTGGCTGAAACGCTGTGTTAGCGCGGCGGGAATGCGTCCGATCAATAATATTGTGGATATCACAAATTTTGTCATGCTGGAAACTGGACAGCCTATGCATGCGTTTGATCTCAGGGAAATTAAGAATGGTCAGATTGTTGTCCGCACCGCGCGGCAGGGAGAAACTATTACCACACTGGACGGTAAGCCCCATGAGCTGACAGAGGATATGCTGGTGATTGCTGACGGACAGGTTCCCTCCTGCCTGGCGGGAATTATGGGCGGTTTGGAAAGTGAGATCAGGGAGGATACACCGGCCATTTTCCTTGAGAGCGCCAAATTCCGCCGTGACAGCGTCCGCCGTACGGCGCGCGCTTTGGGAATGCGGACAGAATCCAGCGCCAGGTTTGAAAAAGGGCTGGATATCATGAATGTGGAGTATGCCATGAACCGTGCTTTGCAGCTGATTTATGATCTCCATGCAGGGGAAATTGTCGGCGGCCGGATCGATAAAAATCAGGGGCTGCCTGAGGAACGGGTGTTGCATGTCACTGTGGAGAGCATTAACGCTCTGCTTGGACTGGAGATTCCTTCCGATGTTATGGTGAGGATACTCAATAGCCTGTGCATAGAAACGACAGAGAGCAATGGGATTTTGACCTGCAAAATCCCGTCTTTCCGCGATGACATTGAAGGGCGCGCCGACTTGGCGGAAGAAGTGATGCGCGTTTACGGGTATGACCATATTGTAGGAACTCCTATGAGAGGAGATGTCATCCGCGGAAGAAAACTGCCGGAAAGGCTGAAAACAGATAAAGTGAAGGCGGTTTTGAGCGCTGACGGCCTCCATGAGGCGATGACCTATTCCTTCATCAGCAGCAAGGCGATTGACACCCTTCATCTGGACGAAAAGGATGAGCGCAGAAATGAAATTAAGATCCTGAATCCTTTGGGGGACGAATATTCCCGTATGAGAACCCAGCTGCTCACCGGCATGCTCGCTTCACTTGCTACCAACTATAACCGCAAAAACCCTTCGGCAAAGCTGTTTGAGGTAAGCAAAATTTTTGTCCCCAAGCAAATGCCTATAACGGAACAGCCAGCTGAGATTCCAGCGCTCAGTATAGGAATGTATGGGGATAAAACAGATTTCTTTACTTTAAAAGGGATTGTGGAGGATATTCTGGGCATCTTTGGAGATAACTTTGAATATGAAGTATCTTCAGAGAATTACCTCCATCCGGGACGGCAGGCAAACGCGGTGCTGGATGGGAAAATTTACGCTACCTTTGGAGAAGTCCATCCGGATGTGAGAAAGGAATATGACTTGGAAGTCCGCGCCTATGTGGCGCAGGTGGCCCTTGATAAGCTTTTTGAGCTGCCGGAAAAGAAAGTTGTTTACCGTCCTCTGCCAAAGTTCCCGGCAGTTCAGCGTGATTTCGCCCTTTTGTGTGATGAGAAAATTCCGGTGGCCGCTTTGGAAAGGGCTATCCGGGACGGTGCCGGCAGGCTTTGTGAAAAAATACAGCTTTTTGATGTTTATACAGGAGCTCAGATTCCTGAAGGAAAGAAGAGCGTCGCCTACAGCGTTGTCCTGCGTTCGATGGAGGGAACCCTGACGGAGGAAGAGGTCGCGCGCTGTGTGGATAAGATAATAAAAAATCTTGAAGCCGCTGGCGCGTTGCTCCGTTCCTGATGATTTTGAACACTGGAAAAAGGAAAAAAGTTTAAAATCATTCATAAACTTTCTATTGAATTCATTTTACAGATAGTGTATCATAAGTCACATGAGGAGGTGTTCCATATGCTGGATAAAACAATGACATTTTCTTTAGGAGAGGATCGCCAGGATGAAATTCGCCGGATTTTAACCCTGGTTTATGATGCTTTGCGCGAAAAAGGATATAACCCGATTAATCAAATTGTTGGATATATCCTTTCAGAAGATCCGACTTATATTACAACACACAATAACGCGAGAAGCATGGTACGCCGTATTGACAGGGATGAGCTTTTGCAGGTTCTGGTGAAATCCTATTTGGATGAATGAGTTTTTTAGGTTATTCTGCTTTTTCAAGGACCGCCATTTATGGGGATAAGGGCGGAGTATTTTCTAATTGTGTTCAAAATGATACTGTCGCGGAGTTGGCCGGATGGTTTCAATCATGGAGAAAAAGCGGGAAAAGGTTATATTTCAGTTTATTCTCAGAATTTGGTGAAAGGGGCTTGACAAGGAATGATGGCTTGGGACATACTTTTAGCAAGTAAGCCTAATTCCACCTTCTTTTCTTGCGAGAATGAATTGCAAAAATCAAGAGGTGTATTCTGTCCGTTTTTAGGGCGGAATATGCCTCTTTTATCTTAATCAGCTTGAGCGGGATGGGGTATGGTTCTGACGGAATAGGTATACAAAAGGGCAACGGTAAGCCGTATTGATGTCTGATATCTGGCGAGAACTGGTTATGATCTCCTTGGAGAAAAAGATGGTGTCAGTTCCTTATAGCGCCTGTATAAGCCGCCGTTTTAATGGTGGTTTTTACTTTTGGGAATTTTTAAGGAAGGAAGTAATAGTATGAGAAAAAGAAAAGTAAAAAAATGGTGTTCGGCTATTCTGGCGGCTGTTATGGTTGTGGCTTTGATCCCTGTGACAGTGTTTGCCGCGGGCTCAGAATGTCCCAACGGCAATGGCTGCACAGAGCACGCGGCCGCAATTGGAGACGTGCATTATGATACGCTCCAGGCGGCGATAGATGACGCGGACAGCGGCGAGGAAATCAGACTGTTGAAGAATGTGGAAGAATCAGGCGTAACTTTCAAAAAAGAGGGAACCTACACTTTAGATCTCAACGAAAAAATCTTGAGCACTACGGCTGTAACCAGTGAGATTATTGCGCTCAAAACGCCAAATCTAAATTTGAATATAAAAAATGGAAGAATGGAGGCGGAGGCATCCGATACTTATGGCATTTATGCCTATAGCAATGGAGGCACAGCGCCCGCAGGCGACTATGCGAACTTGAACTTGACGCTGGATGGAGTGACAATTGACTGTGTGGATCAGCCTGTGGGAGTGCAGGGGAATAACAGCAATCAAAATGTTACCATCAAAAACAGCGTCATCACCTGTGACACTACCGGGGTTTACTTTCCGCCTAAAAGCGGTAAGCTGATAATTGATAATTCGCAAATTACCGCTCTCAACAATGGAATTGTGGCCAAAGGGGGAGAGGTCGAGATTATCGGAGAAAATACTGTGATACGCGCCACAGGAACTCCGGAAGAGTCCGATAAGCCTTATGATGGAAATGTCACTGGACAGGGATTCCCCAAAACGGGAAGCGCTATTTATGTAGAAGGCAACTACAAAATCGGCAACCAGGCTAGACCTATCAATATAGACATAAAGGATGGAAAAATTGAAAGTGATAAAGGCGCGTCTGTCGCTGTAAATTATCTTCAGGATCAAAGCGTCCAGAAAACTGAAATTGAAGGCGGCGTATTCTCTTCTGATGTCATGCAGTTTGTAACCGACAATTCGACTGCTGCCAGCCTGACTTCAGGAGATAAGAGTATTTATTATGTTGGAAATCCGGAAACAGTCGCAGAGAGAGTGGCTTCTGATGCTGAGGCGGGAAATTCTATTGTGGTCAAGAAGGGGAATGCTTCTTTTACAAATCTGCCTGATGATATCACCGTTACCAATGAGGGAGGCGGAAATGTTACAGCTAACGGCGAAGCAGTGACTGATCTTCCCGTTGATACTCATACTCATATGTGGGGAGAACCCACATGGAATTGGGCTGAAGACAGCGGCAGCGCGGAGGCGGTTTTTGTATGCGCGAAGGATTCTTCACACCGGCAGGCAGTCGGAGCCTCTGTCACAAAGGAAACCATCGCGGCTGGCTGTATAGTGGAAGGAAAGGTAATCTATAGCGCGAAGGCTGAGTTTAACGGAAAAACTTACACAAATGAAAAGATAGTTATAGTTCCCGCGGTGGGAAAACATGGAGAAATGGAACTGAAGAATGTCAAAGAAGCGAGCTGTACACAAGAGGGATATACAGGCGATAAGGTATGTGCTGTATGTGGGGAAACTATTGAACAGGGGCAAGTTCTCCCAAAGCTTTCCCATACTTATAAGGATGGAAAATGCACCGTCTGTGGGGAAGCTGATCCGGATTATCAAGGGCCTGGAGAGAATGAAGACAATGCGGATGCTCCGCAAACTGGAGGTGGCAGCCATTTAGGAATCTGGATTGCGGCATTGCTGGTAAGTACAGGCGGTTTGGCTGGAATAGTCCTGTTCGCCAAGAAACGGAAAGAGCAATAACCCCCAAATTTTACCGGCTTCTGAAAGGGAGCCGGTATTTTTTGTATGGAAAAATCATTGCGGGCTGAACGGAGACAAAGAAAGGATGTACCAGCGATTTAGTTAAAGAGCAATGGGAAAAACGGCCGACCTAACGATGCGCCTATACATTCCAAATGTCCCGTTTAGGATTAGAGAGCAATCTTATGGATGGAAGATGAATAAAACTGTATTTGTGAGTCGCCGAATATTTAGGGGAGAAGAAAAGGAAATGTTCCCTAAAATTCCACCAGGACAGGCGTTATAGTCGAACAGAAAAAACTATATATCCTTTTTTCGGCTAATTTATATGCTCAGAATCTGAAAGGATTACGATGGAAATTTATGATACGAAATCAAAAAATCTATCGGCAAAAGGTAGAAATATACTCTGGATTCCCTGGAACAGGAGGGCTAAAATGTTGTAAACAATAATGGTGGTTCACTATTTTCCGCTCATTTTACAGTTTTATTTAGTCTAAGCTTCTCCCAAGGAGTCAGGCTCCTTGGGGAAAAATATCATGTATTCACTTTACTTTCATCTGAAATAGCAGCCAGTTTTCTATTGCTGTTTTTATATACCGCAACAAGACTAAAAGTCCATTTCTGACCTCTGTTCCTTGTTGCTATAAGCTTTTATTATCGATGTAAGAGAACTGCGTAAAGTTTTGCTCGGAATTAATTTGAAAATATTATTTTTCAATTCCTCGAAAAAGCTGTTGACAATAGGAAAAAACCATGATATAATATTTAAGCATTCGAGAGATATTTGTCTTGAGAAACAATTTATATGCGGATATGGCGGAATTGGCAGACGCGTTAGATTCAGGTTCTAATGGTCGCAAGGCTGTGCAGGTTCAAGTCCTGTTATCCGCACCATGTGAACGACGGTATGAAATCTGAACATTCTTTTTGGAATGTCCAAGTTTTATACCGTCATTTTTTTATGCTGAAACCCAGTTTTCATGCGGGTTTCGGCATTTTTTATTTATATAGCTTATCCATCACTCAGATGTGCAAACATTCAAAAATCCTGAATAAAAACGCGAAAAACCGCTTTTGAACCCCCATGTCTATTTTTCTTTCGCTGCTTGCCTGTCATAATACAGGGCCTCATAGGTGTTCGGCGTTCGATACCCCAGCGTGGAATGTGGACGCTCCATATTATAGAAATCTATGTATTTCCGGACGCATTCTTTGAATTCTTCCACCGAATGATAGCCCCTTCGATACAATTCCTCCCGCTTTAGAGAGAAGAAAAAGGATTCCATGACCGCATTATGGCACGGTCTTCCGGAAGGGGAAAAGGGCTGCGCTACATGAAGTGTTTTGAGCAGTTTCTGAAAGGTAAAGGCAGTGTATTGTGTACCTCGATCGCTGTGGAAAATCAATCCTTCCGCCGGCCTACGGTCTTCATAAGCTGACCGAAAAGTGGATGTAATAAGCTGGCTGCTGTGCCTCTGTGAAATCTTGTAGGAGATAACTTTGCGGGAATAGAGGTCGAGGATAGCACAGATATAGTACATCTTTTTGTTATATGCAAAATAAGTGACATCGCTGACCCATATTTGATTAGGAGCGGAAGCGGAAAACTGTTTCCCCAGCCTATCGGTTTTCTTCTGTGCGTGGAAACGCATATAGAGGCATTTGGCTCCTGTCCGAATACTGGTGAAATTCATCTCCTGCATCAGTTCCGAAACCATTTTGTCGCTGACGGCTACCCCACGGGATTTCAAAATGGCACTTATTTTTTTAGCACCATAGATTTGGTCGCTCTCGTCATAAATCTGGCGGATCTGTTCGCTTAACTCTGTACGACGAAAATGATAGCTTTTGTTTTCTTTCTTGTTGCGGAGAATATGATTGTAAAAGGTTCCTCTGGGAACCTCCAAAGCATCAACTGGCCATAAAGAGTCTCCAACGCTTTGAGTTTGTCCCGCAACGGAGCAGAAACGGTACAGTTAACAGACTTCAAAACCTGGATGATATCCTCCAGCTTCTCCACTCGTTTCTTGAGAGCGGAGAACTCTTAGCCATGTCGGCTTCGGTTATGGTGGTTTGATAGGGCTTGAGCCAAGAGTAAAAGGTGCTGCGGGCGATGCCGGTCTGGGTACAGATGTTGGAGACACTTTCTCCGTTTTGATAGCGCAGGACAAGTTCCTGCTTTTGGTCGGTGGTGTATTTCGTATGTTTATCCTCCTGAATGTGGGATAGGAGGATTGTATCATTTGGAGGAGGAATGAGTTGAAAGAACTGGATTTTTGTGGTAGGATAAAATTGTATTTTAATGCAATTAGCAATAGAATAGGATGTAAAAAATTACAATGTGTAACTTGGTTAATAAATACTGTGCTGTTGTTCGACATAGTTCGAACGAAAATGATAACGCTATACACCTTCTTTTTGAAAATCGGCTTTATAAAAAGGTAATTGGAACATTAAGAGAAGAATTGGAATTATACATAAAAACATTATATTTGTTAAATCAAAACAAAGAAACAAGAGACCGCCTTTTGTTGATGTTTAGTAGAAATCATCAATGGATAAATGAGAAAGGAAAATTTCTTACAGATAGGAAATTACTTGATTTTACAAGTAGAATCACTGGAACTGGTTGGGAACAAATCTCTTATAAGTTCGCGTGTTATTTTATACATTTTTCTATTCTTCACAATTGGGAAGTAGAAGATATAACAACATTTGTAAACGTAGAGGAACGACAGACTATTGTAACATACATCAACAATTATCATGATGCCAATTTAACTAAAGATTCTTCTTTTGAAGATATTATACCGTATTCGTTAAAAATTTTTGATAAGATCAAAGGCAATTTGGAATGCTATTTACGAGATTTAGAATTGGAAAATTATGATTAAATAGTACTGTCCCAATCACAAATAATTAAAAATATCAACCTTTGCGCTTTTAGATAGGCTGAGCCTGGACGCGATTCGCATTCCGGGCTCAGTTTTTTATTTGCCTTTTTGCTCGCGTTTGCAGTGGATATTTTTGTAGCCCAACCGCGCACCGCGTTTTTTTATTTTAGAATTTTGTGCCCGCGCTTAAGTCGGGTATCTTTTTTGTAGCGCAAACCCAAGTTAAAAGCTACATTTTGAGAAATCAAAATGTAGCTTTTTTATGTTTTTAAGCAGAAATATGCCCTCCATGCTATACTTTTGGCATGGAGGCATTTTTATGATACCAAAAATGATTCAATACTCTCACAAGAAAGAAAAATTGCGGGTTGTAGCTTACTGTCGAGTCAGCACAAATCATACCGAACAGTTGAAAAGTCTTGAAATACAGAAATCTTACTTTGAAACAATGATTCAGGAAAGTCCAAACTGGCAGTTTGTAAAAATTTATTCCGATGTCGGTTCGGACGTGATACCGTCGAAACATTAACACAGATAAGGAAGTGGAAACAAATGAATATTGGCTTGTATGCAGAAATGGAGGATATTGATACCATGAAGGTGAATGACAGCGCACTTAGCATTTTCCTTGCTATGGCGCAGGAAGAAAGTTGTAATAAAAGCGAGAATATTAAATTTGGCATTCGAGCACGCATGCGCAGCGGGAAGACAATTCTCAATCACAGTCAGTTTTTGGGTTATACCAAAGGATCGGATGGGATGCTGGTTATCGTCCCTGAAGAAGCCGAGATCGTACGAAAAATTTTCGATTTGTATTTACAGGGGAATGGTGTACGGAAAATCAAGCGATATCTGGAGGAGCATGGAATAAAAACAGTAACAGATAAGGAGGTTTGGAGTACATCGACCATTGACCGCATGCTGAGCAATGAGAAATACATTGGTCAGGTATTGATACAGAAAACCTATACGCCGGATTTTTTAACTGGGAAACAAGAGAAGAATGATGGAGCTTTAAGTATGTTTCTGGTAGAAAATGCTCATGAAGCGATTATTGACAGGGAGATTTTTGAAAAGGTACAAGAGAGGAAGAGAGCGCATCAAAATAATAGAACCAATCATTCTAAAATGTTATAATTATTAAGAGAAGGTGTGAATAATGGATGATATTATAATCTTTTAGAACGAAACTTTAAATAATTTCCCAAAAAGTTGCCTAAATACAGTAGTTTCAAGCACTTTGGGGCATTGAAAGCAACGATTTTACTACCATTTTACTACTTTTGAGCCTTGCCATGAAAAATGAGATATTCTGTATTTTTTGTACAGGGGATCTCATTTTTTAAAGAGGTGAAACAAAACCATATATAATAAAATTCCTTATTTAAAAGAAATTATACTCTGGAATATCCTTTTCTACAGGGGTGGTGAAACGCATTGCAATATCATTAACGGCTTGCCGACGGTTGCGTTCTCTACAAAGTTCATTCAGTTCCTCACTACTGTGATTTTTGATGCCCCCGATTTTTTATGTGGAAGAGACGGAATGGCTGAATGGATTTAGGCGCTCAAAGAAGAAGCATCAGGGGGCCGATACAGCACCATATAAAATTATTGAATATCCGGGTGGCTTGTATGCGATTGCGGTCAGTATAGATGGCGAAAGTTATAACGAGGTCAGAATTTGTGTAACCGTTTTCTTGCATTTCAGACTGGTATATGTTATACTAATCCAGATTTCAGTGGAGCAGGATGAAAGATTGGGGGATTTCTTTTTGGAATGTGGACTCTTTTCTGCCCAATGTCTCATAAATATGGCGCTGCCTCATTGACGAGGGACAGCGTCTTTTTTATTATACGCGTGTCATAATGGCGGAAAATCCGGATATTGTTCCTGACGACCGCCGAAATACAGCGGAAGAGTTAGAAAAAGACAGAGGAAAAGGAGAGGATGAAATGGCAAATTCAATGTACTGCGCTTATCCGTCTACTTGGTGGAAGGATACCTGGAGGGAGATTCTTCCCTGCGGAAACGGCAGGATTGGGCTGGGAATATACGGCGGTGTAGGACGTGAAAGAATTATGATAAACCATACCCGCCTTTGGTACAACATTCGTAATGATAAGCTGCCGGATGTGAGCGATAAGCTGCCCCAGGTGAGAAAGCTGTTGGATGAATTCCGTTTGAAGGAGGCGGATGAGGTTTACAGCAAAGCAATTTTAGAACGGGGTTATCATGCGTCCCAGGGGCTTCCTCTTCCTCTCGGGGATTTGTGCGTAGAGACAAGGAACCAGCTTCCCTTTTCGCATTATCAGAGAAAGGTGGATTTTGACCGGGCGGAGGTGGAGGTTTCCTTCCGCTTTGGGGAGGACCGGTTCTGCCGGAGGATTTTTGCCTCCCGGAAGGATGGTGTGATCGCCATGGAGCTGACGGGAGAGTCTCCGTTGGATTATGCCGTCACCCTGGGACTTCATGATACCCGGGACATGCCGGAAGGAATGGAGGACGCCCTGCCAAAGGAGGTTGAAACTTCGGCGGAGGGAGAATGGATTTTGTACGGTGCCCGCAACGACGATCAGACCCAGTTCGGAGGGGTTATACGTATTGCATGGACAGATGGGGAGCTGGTACAGGAGGGGGAAAACCTCCTGATAAAAAACGCCACCAGGATTTTACTGCTGGGAAAGGTCTTTTTGCGGGAAGAGGACAGAAACGCGGCTTTTCTCCGGCTGAAGGGAGAGCTGACGGTTCTGCCCGCCTCTTATCAGGAGCTAATGGAGCGCCATCTGCCCCTTCATCAAAAACTGCTTCATACCGCTTCTTTCCATCTTGACAGCTCTTCTGACCGTTCTAATGAGGAACTTCTTTTAGATGCTTACCAGGGGCAGGCATCCGACGAACTTGTGGAAAAGCTATGGGCATATGGAAGATACTTAATGGTCTGCGCCTATGGGGAAGAAGAACAGCCGTGTAATCTTATCGGCCTGTGGAATGGGTCTTACCGCGGCTTCTGGGCCATTCATATGCTCAACCAAAATCTTCAGGAGATCTATTGGCACACATTAAGCGGGAATATGCCCCAAATGCTTCTTCGGGTTTTTGACTATTATGAAAAAGGGATGGAGGAGCTCCGTCATAACGCCAGGCAGCTGTATGGATGCAGGGGGATTTTTATTCCAGCCATCACCACACCGGAAAGCCTGACCTTGAAATGTATGGCGAACCATATTATTTACTGGACGGGCGGCGCCGCGTGGCTGTGTCAGCATTATTATGACTATTACCTTTATACCAATGATCTGGATTTTCTAAAATCCAGGGCCATGCCGATGATGTATGAAACCTATCTCTTTTACCGTGATTTCCTGGTTTTGGATGAGACGGGGCACTGGAAAATTTACCCTGCAAATTCTCCAGAAAACACCGCTTCCAGTGTAATGAAGAAGGGGGATCTCGAGATTTGCGTGAATCCAACGCTGGAATTTGCCCTTTTGAAAGAGCTGCTTGTCCATTTGATGGAAGGGGCTCAACGGACTGGGCTTCATCAGAAGGAAATTGGAGACTTCCAGGAGATGTACGAGAAGATTCCTCCTTATCAGGTGAACGAAGACGGTGCCATAAGAGAGTGGATGGATCCGCGATTTTCAGACCGCTATACCCACCGGCATATGTCCCAGGCATTTCCTGCCTTTCCGGGCACCGAGGTGACAAGATACCAGCATCAGGAATGGAGAAAGCCCATCTCCATCTCCCTGGATAAGAGAATTACGGTGGGGATCAATGACTGCACCAGCTGGTCGTTGGCGCATATGAGCTGTGCCTATGCCCGGCTCAATGAGGGGGAAAAGGCGGTTGACTGTCTTGATATCCTGGCGCGAACCTGCTTGATCAACAACCTCTTTACCCTTCATAACGACTGGCGGCAGATGGGGATTTGCTTCCCTCACAAAATCGCCCCCTTCCAAATTGACGCCAATATGGGATGGGTACAAGCGGTTCATGAAATGCTTCTTTTCAGCGGTGAAGGGGTAATTGAACTGCTTCCCGCCCTGCCTCGGCGTTGGAAAAATGGTGAGATCAAAGGCCTTCTTGCCAAAGGCGGCTATCAGGTGGATATCCGATGGAAAAATGGGAAGCTGGAAGATTACCGGGTGAAGCCGGTTTATCCCAATGCGCCGTCTGTAAGGATTATATACCAGGGAGGAGAACTCCCTCAAAAAGCGGAATGAAGAATCAAAAGGAAGGAAAGAAAACTGTTTATGGCGCAGGAGGAAAGAAAAAAGGGGCTGTTGGATTCCTTGCTGGAATACAGCCGCGCAGATATCTATCCCATGCATATGCCAGGGCATAAGAGGAGAAATGAATATTTGCCCGACGCGCTGCCCTTTTCCTTTGATATTACGGAAATTGACGGATTTGACGATTTGCATCATCCCCAGGGAATTCTGCGCCAGGGAATGGAAGAGGCGGCGGAGCTTTACGGAAGCAGGGCATCGTTTTATCTGGTTAATGGCAGTACCTGCGGAATTTTAGCTGGTATCCGCGCCTGTGTAGGGAATGGAGATACTGTCCTTATGGCACGCAACTGTCATAAGTCGGTTTATCATGCGGTAGAGCTCAATCAGTTGCGGCCTGTTTACCTACAGCCGCCGACAGATGTTGAATTTGGGATCTCTGGAAGCATTTTTCCCGGTCAGGTGGAACAGGCGCTGAAAGAAACGCCACAGATTCGCCTGGTTATTGTAACTTCACCCACCTATGAGGTAATTGTGAGTGATATCGCTTCTATCGTCCAGATTGCCCACCAGAGAGGAATTCCGGTATTGGTGGACGAGGCTCATGGCGCCCATCTGGGTTTTGATGACAATTTTCCTCAAAGCTCCGTCCAGGCGGGGGCGGATCTGGTTGTACACAGCCTGCACAAGACCCTTCCCAGCCTGACACAGACCGCCCTGCTGCATTTTTCCGGAACGCTGGTGAAAAACGAAGAACTGATGCGCCAGCTTTCCATTTTTGAAACCAGCAGTCCTTCATATCCTCTCATGGCGTCCATGGATTCCTGCATCCGGCTTTTGAAAAGAGAGAAACAGCAGCTATTTTCTCATTATTGTGCGCGGCTTGGTCGTTTTGACGATATTGCATGCCGACTCCAGAAATGGAAGCTCCTTGGGTATGGTCGGGATAAGAATAAAAGGCATCCGGCTTTTTTTGCAAGGGATCCGGGCAAGCTGTTGATTTCTGTGAGAGAAACAGCGGCGACGGGAAAGGAGTTAATGGCGCGCCTTCGGAAAGAATACGGGATTGAGCTGGAAATGGCGGCGGAGGATTACGCCATCGCCATGACAAGCCTGTGCGACTCTCCCCAAGGTCTGGAACGACTTGCCTGTGCTCTGTTGGAATTGGAAAGGGAATATTCAAAAAAAGAATGGAAAAATGAAGAGGAAGAAGTCCCGCTTCCTTTTCAGGTCATGCCTCCCTTTCAGGCATTTTCCTCCAAGGGGAGCCTGCTTCCTTTGGAGAAAAGCGGGGGAAGCGTTTCACGAGAGTATGTGTGGGCTTACCCTCCCGGTGTACCCATTCTCGTACCTGGTGAGCGCATAGAGGCGTCATTTTTTAAGAAAGCGGAAAAAATGCGGCAATCAGGCGTTGAACTGAGAAGTACCCTGGGGAGACTGCCTGGGTTAATTGAGGTGGTAAGACAACCGGAAAAAGAAAACGGATGAAAAGGCCAAAATCCTTCTTTTTATCCTCTTAAAAAAGAAAGGAGTCACCTTCTCGTACATTGAAAAGATGACAAAAGGAAAAATATCTGAATTTTCCATTGGAAAATTCTATGATACAATTGACAGGATACCCCTAAAAAGGGTAATATATATAAGTGTAGACGGAAACTTCGTCGAGATATCTTCGCAAAGGAGTTGTGAACTATGAAGAGGATTCAGACCTTGAATACCCGCGATTTGGCGAAAAGCGTCCGCAACGGTGGATGCGGCGAGTGCCAGACCTCCTGCCAGTCTGCCTGCAAGACCTCCTGTGGTGTTGCAAACCAGCAGTGTGAGAAATGCGCGGAAGCAAAATAAAAAAGTGGCTTGAAAGAACACCGCTTTGCCTTGTGCGGCTGAGCGGTGCTTTTTTCTATCCTAAAGGGAAGGGTCGAAATTTGTTTGTATGATACACCAATATAAATTAAATGGTTACAATATTGTGCTGGATGCCTACAGCGGGTCCGTTCATGTTGTGGATGACATTGCTTATGATATGATAGGCATGTATGAGAAAACGCCAAAGGAACAGATTGTCGCGGCCATGATGGAAAAGTACGGCAGCCTCCCTGATGTAACAGAGGACGAGCTTTGGGAGGTGCTTGAGGATATCGCGTCCCTTCAAAAGGAGGGAAAGCTTTTTGCGCCGGATCAGTATGCGGGAATGGCCTTTGATTTTAAGAAACGGAACACCGTGATTAAAGCTCTGTGTCTCCATGTGGCCCATACCTGCAATCTCAACTGTGAGTACTGCTTTGCAAGCCAGGGGAAATATCATGGGGAACGCGCCCTGATGTCCTTTGAGGTTGGAAAGCAGGCGCTGGATTTTTTAATTGCCAATTCCGGAAATAGAACCAATCTTGAGGTGGATTTTTTCGGAGGGGAACCCTTGATGAACTGGGAGGTTGTCAAGCAGCTTGTGGCCTATGGCAGAGAGCAGGAAAAGCTTCACCATAAGAAATTCCGTTTTACCCTCACCACCAATGGAATGCTTCTGGATGACGAAGTGATAAAGTTTGCCAATAAGGAAATGCATAATGTTGTCCTCAGCCTTGATGGGCGCAAAGAGATTCATGATCAATTGCGGAAAACAGTGGGAGGAAAGGGCAGCTATGATGTCATTGTTCCAAAATTTCAAAAGCTGGCCAAGAGCCGCGGAGAAGAGGGCTATTATGTCCGCGGTACTTTTACCCATAATAATGTGGATTTTACCAAGGATATTTTTCATATGGCTGATTTGGGCTTTACACAGCTTTCCATGGAGCCGGTGGTTTGTTCCCCCGAAGATCCCTATGCCCTGACACAAGAGGATCTTCCCAAGCTGTTTGAACAATATGAGATTCTGGCCAAAGAGATGATAAAAAGAGAAAAAGAGGGCAGGGGCTTTACCTTCTATCATTATATGATAGATTTAGAAGCGGGACCCTGTATCTACAAAAGAATCTCCGGCTGCGGCTCGGGAACTGAATATTTGGCGGTCACGCCTTGGGGTGAGCTATTCCCATGCCACCAGTTTGTCGGCGATGAGAAATACAGTATGGGAAACGTGTGGGACGGCGTAACCAATACATCGCTGCGGGATGAGTTTAAGCTTTGCAACGCTTATACCAGAAAGGAATGTGAAAACTGCTGGGCGCGTCTTTACTGCAGCGGCGGCTGCGCGGCAAACGCGTATCACGCGACGGGCTCTATTCAGGGAATTTATGAATATGGCTGTGAGCTCTTCCGAAAGAGAATAGAATGTGCTATTATGATACAGGCTGCATTGGCCAGGAAGTCTGATGAAACATAAGACAGTTGTGGCAACTGCTTAGGAATGAAAAATTATGCCGGCAACGCGGAGAGTTTTTGAGGTTTGAACCCGGCGGTAGACGGTGGACGGGGAACTCGGCTGCGTACGGGAAGGAAATGATAACAAAATGAATATTACCAAAAATCAGTTTGAAGTCCTTTCGTTGATCGAGAGGGAGGGCGGAAGAAAAATCTCTCAAAGGGAAATGGCGGAGGAACTTCATTTTTCTCTGGGGCTGGTCAATAAGGCGTTCGGTGAAATTTCTGATATGGGGCTTGTTTCGGTGAATGCAAAAAAGGAAATACAGGTTACAAAGCAGGGGCTGGACGCTCTGGAGCCTTATCGTGTCAAGAGAGCCGTAATTATTGCGGCAGGTTTTGGTTCTCGTATGGTGCCCATTACTTTAAATACGCCAAAGCCCTTGGTGCGCGTACATAATAAAATGATAGTGGAAACTCTGCTGGACGCGATCACAGCGGCGGGGATTCAGGAGATTATCCTGGTAAGGGGATATTTGTGGGAGCAGTTCGACATCCTTAAACATAAGTATCCCCAGATCAAATTCATGCAAAACCCTCTGTTCAATGAGGCGAATAATATCTCTTCGGCATGGCTGGCCAGGGGGCTGATGAGAAACGCTTATGTCTGTGAGGCGGATTTGCTGGTAAAGAATCCTAAATTGGTGAGAAAATACGAATATTGTTCTAATTACCTTGGACAATATAAAGAAATGACTGACGACTGGTGTTTCCAAGTGAAGCATGGAGTAATCAAGGATCTGACCGTCGGCGGAACTGATTGCTATCATATGTACGGAATTTCCTATTGGGACGCTAAGGATGGCGCAAAGCTGGAGCAGGATATCGAGACAGTCTATAGAATGCCGGGAGGCAAAGAAAAATACTGGGATGAGGTTCCTCTGCGGGTATGCGCAAAGAATTACCGTGTGGAGGTACGCCCCTGCTATGAAGGAGATATTATTGAAATTGATACCTTTCAGGAACTGAAAAAAATCGATCCGGTCTATGATATTTAAAATAGCAGGTAGTTGCCGCAGGAACGCGGCAGATTTGGCTGCCGGAATTCCAAGACGCTGAGGTTTGCTCAGCGTCTTTTTTGTATCTGGGCCCTGTTATTGAAAGAATTTTGAGGAATAAAGAAAGAAAAATAAAATTATTAAAAAATATCTCTTGACAAAAGAAAATGTAACTATTATAATTACAGATAGAAACTGAAACAAATTTGATTACAGTTTGTTTTTACTAAAGAAACAAAGGAAAAGGTTCAGGTATGAATAGTGAATTTTGTGTTGCCGTGCATGCCCTGGTGTTTTTAAACCATAAAAAGCAGATTTATTCCAGCGAATTTCTGGCGGATAATATCTGCACCAATCCGGC
>JAHZIE010000004.1:43972-73285 GCA_019419895.1 Clostridiales bacterium
TAAATAGATGGGCTGATTGTTAGGAACAAAGAGCAGAAAGCAGGGAAGAAAGGTATGAAAAAGAAAATAGAGCAGCATTACATACAGAACCCTAAATCAAAAGACCAGTGCAAACAAAAGAGGGAGCGGAAGGAGGATATCAATTTTCTCTCCCGGCGAAGGAAGTTTCCCTTGGGAGAATTTGCAGGGCTTTGGAGGCAGACTGTGTTTCGGTTTCCTGGCGCAGCGGAAGTTTGGATACCAAGTGTATGATCGCGTCGGGAATGTCGAATGTCATGGATCAGATTTTTTCCAATATGCAGACGGCCTGTGAGAATTATCTGGATACAGTCACTATCGAAGAAATTGACAGAAGGCTGTTTTCGAAAACAGGTATAAGTGGAGAAAATAATGGAAACTTATCATTGTAACGGTAGGTGTTTCATTATCTATACAAAAAGACAATTTAGGAGGTTATTCAGATGGACGTAATAGAATTGAATGGCGCAAATTTTGAAGAAGAGGTCATGCGGGCAAAGGAAAAAGTATTAATTGATTTTTGGGCTTCTTGGTGTATGCCCTGCCGCATGCTTTCCCCGGTGGTGGATGAAATTGCGGAAGAGGATCATGAAAACCTGAAGGTGTGTAAGGTGAATATTGACGAGCAGCCGGAATTGGCCCAGCAGTTCCAAGTAATGAGCATTCCTACCCTGGTGGTTATGAAGGATGGCAAGGCGGCGGCAGGAGCTGTCGGCGTGCAATCCAAGGAAGCAATTCTGCAAATGGTTGAGAATGCCTGATTAAATTCAATCAGAAAAGCGCTGGTATCTCAGATACCAGCGCTTTTCTGTCGCCGCTTTTAGAAAGGAAAATACTTTGCCAGCCTGAAGACAAAAAATTGCAACCAGCTTTGTTCAATGGATTCCGAAGCTTTTGAGACAGTCACACGGAATTACAGAACCGTTAAAGAATGGATGGGAAGAATAAGCAATATACAAGCGTGTGCAAGGGAGATTGTGGATGGAGAGATTATTTATCAATAGGGAAAATGTATGGTAGAAAGCAAGTCTGAAAATGGCTTGCTTTTGTTTTACAATGCAAATGGTTGATGTATAATTATGGATAAAGAGATAAATTGGAATTGTTGGAGGATAATTTATTGTGAATGGGATATGGTCTGAGCTAAATAAAACAATACAAACGCAAATCAAAAAGAAGGATACCTATGAAGCAGGTATTAACACATTATTTGATTTGCGGAATCAGTTAATGGAAACCTTAACATCATTTAATGAGGAATTAAGCAGAGAAGATTTTGACGCAATTCCATTTATAAACGCAGACGGTTATCATAGTAAAACAATTGCATATTCAATTTGGCATATTTTCCGTATCGAAGATATAGTTGCACACACATTGATAGGCGAAAACGAGCAAGTGTTTTTTTCGAGTAATTATCAAGAACGTATCAATTCGCCTATAATCACAACAGGAAATGAACTTGTAAAAGAGCAGATTACAGCCTTTTCAAAACGACTTAATTTGAAAGAACTTTATTCATATATTTTTGAGGTGAAGGATAGCTCTGAGAAGATAATCAATAGTTTATCTTATGATGAATTGAAAAAGAAAATATCAGAAGAAAGAAAAAAACAGTTAAAATTGTTAAACGTTGTAAGTAATGATGAAAATTCAGTTTGGCTCATTGATTATTGGTGCGGTAAAGATATTCGGGGTTTAATACAAATGCCATTTTCAAGACATTGGATTATGCACATAGAAGCAAGTTTGCGTATAAAAAACAAGATACATTCATAAAGGCGAATCCTAAAATGGAGCAGGGTTATATCTGTGTATAGCGGTGTATTGCGTAGAGGAAGGAGGGCGAATAGGTACAGAAAACACAGCAGAAAGAAAAAAGTGTGTATAGAGTAAGGTAGGAACGACCATGAAAGTGGTCGCTTTTTTTATGGGGAAAAATCCCCTATCCTACAAGCTATAAGGAAAGGAGGTCATATCCATGAACACCAAGATCTGCTATCTATACCGGGATGCAGATAACTATAAGGTTCATAATGAGTGCGTTATCCAGGGGGAATTATCCAGGGAGCAAATCCAAAGCATTCTTGATTGCTGTGACATGGGTGAATATTTTATCCCAAGACAGGTCGGGATGCCGGAAAGGAGATTCAATGAGTATGATACCGAGGTCGATCATTGCTGGTTTGAAATCAGCGAAGATGGGTTTGAGCGCACAAATCAGCCTGCGAATATTCCCCTAACGGCCAGACAGCTCGTGGAGAACTTTGCCCTTCGTAAAGATAATTGGGATGACACGGAGTGGATGGCTTCAGAAACAGAAAATAGTGATTTAGAAATGGAGATGTAGCTGATGAATGAATGGGAACGCCTGCACCAGCAGGCCAAGCGTTACCAGGCAGAGTATCCTCCCGGTACCCGAATCATGTTACTGAGCATGGGCAGAGATCCCTGTCCTGTCGAGGATCAGACAAGAGGCACTGTCAAAGTGGTGGATGATATCGGAACACTGCACTGCTCGTTTGACAATGGAAGATCTCTCGGCGTTGTGCCTGGTGAGGACTCGTTTCGCAAGCTGACGAAGGAAGAACTGGCAGAGGAACAGGAATCCGGCATGACTGAGGATCAAGGCCCCGTCATGGGAATGTAGGAGGTAAATCATTTGGAAATTGAAATTGAGATTCCGGAGGCGCTGGTGGAGCCGCTTTTGATCCAGGCTGCTATTGAGGAAGTGCCTGTAGAGGAAATTGTAACAAGGGCGATTCAGAAATTCATGGAAAGAGGTGAACAAAGTGGCTGCTGACGGGAAGAAAGGCATTACGGTCAAAGTCGATGCGGCTTTGCATGCCGAGATTACACAATATCTGCAAGACCACGGGATGACGATGACGGAGTTTGTCACGCTGGCCTTGCAGGATGAACTGCATCCTAAAATTGATGAAAAGGAAGGGAAAAACATGGAGAAAATGAGGACACTGGCATTTCAGGTGCCGGAAAGCCTGTTCCAGCGGATTAAAGATTATCTGCACCGCAATAACATGACGCAAAAGGACTTTGTCATCGGCCTGATTGAGCAGGAGCTGGATCGGGATCTGGCTGAGAGTCAGGAAACCGGCGAGGCTCAGGGTGACTTCGAGGATACGGAGGAACTGGCGGATACAGAGCAGTTGGATGCTGCTCAGGAGTTACCGGGAGATCCGGAAACTGCTTCTTCTGTGGAGGAAATGGATGAAACGGAACCGTCTATCCCTGATCAGGAAGTGCCGGAGACATCTGAGGAAGGCCCCGATGCTGAAGAACTGGATGATGAGATGTCCCTATCGGAGGAAACCGGCGAAGCAGACTATCAGGACGATGAGGATATGTCAGAAGATGCCATGGAGGATGAATCCGAGATTGAGGACGAAGACATGGATGAGGATGAATCGGAAGATGAAAATGTAGGTTTCTCCATGGGAATGTGAGGTGGATGCAGGCTATGACCATTTATCAGGAAGAACTGCTGCGCCGCCTTCCTCAATTAGACTGTACTGGGTATTATGGCTATCGGGATGGTCTGCTCCACATTTTTCACGGAGACGCTCCTTTCTGTCGCCAGACGCCTGAAGGCTTTCTACGATTTTATGAGGATCAGTTTAAGGCACTAAGCCAGACGGAACTCTATGATAAAATTCATCAAGAGGTCAGAGCCATTCGTGAGTATGTGGGCCTCTATGAAACATCCCCACAGATGGAGGCGGATGGCGTCCACGATTACCGGAAACTGGCGGAGTATGGGAATATCGTCCTGGCCGGAATGTACAGTGAAAACCATGGTTTCATGTTTACCACATGGGATCAGGATAACGAGCGTGGCTATGTGTCCGGCGGCGATTACTCTCCCAATTATGCATATGCAAAAGAATCGTTCGTCCGGCGTTCGGGGCTGATCCAGGAACAACGCCTGTTCCAGCCAGCAGAAGCTGAAAATCTCTATCGTTGTGTGGACTACGCCAGAAATCACTGCGAATCTCTTACCTTCGAGCAGTCGAAAGCGCTGGATGAGCTGGCGGAAAAGCTGTCGTATGGCTATCCGGAGATTGAGAAAAGTCCTCCCACCTTTGAACCGGAGGATGGCCCACAACTGAATCTGTAACCTAAGTGACACCCTTGCTTTGTTGATGAAGCGAGGGCTTTTTTATGAAAGGAACCATGAATGATGTATTTTACCGAAACCGAAGCCCTCCGTGAGCTGGAGATCCTCATGCAGATGATTCCCGGTTTCCAGCCCAAGGGCTATGGGAGCATGGTCATGCCGGATCAGATTTATATCTGTCTGCAGGAACCGCCCCCGCCCACTTATCAGGAGATGATTGCGGATACCATGCATGCTGTCCGATACCGCCCCTTCCTGCAAAGAGTGGAGGAACTTCTAATCGAAAGCGAGATGAGGCCCATGAACTATCTAAGCAATCACCATCAGAAACTTTTCCGGATAGCCATCCAGAAAAAAGACAGGAAAAATTATGCCCTGCTATCGGCACTTTATCTTTTTACCGCCGATCCGAGGCTCTGGCGCATCATGAGGCATCAGGTGGATGAGAACCTCATCCGGTTTGACCGCCGGAAACTGTGCGGCCTGAATGAATACACTTATCCCCTTTACTGTGCCGCCAAGGATTTATATATGGGAACCCGGCATCTTACTATCCGGGATCTGGCTGACCGGGAACTGATCTCCCCGAAACAGTTCGCCGCCATCTGCAATGCCATGGCGATCCGCAGGTTTGGGATGTCTGTGCTGGAGACAGCCGAAAGGAGATGCGAATAATGAAGGATTTCTTTGAAGCGATGATGCGTGAAGGATTGATGAAAAGGCAAATGGCCCGTATGGAAAACGATGAAAGACAAAAGGAAAATGAAATCGACATCAAACAGTTTCCACAGCTCAAAGTGCGTTGGATCTCCGGAGGCAACCTGCAGGAAGAAATGATATCCAGCGCTCCGTCAGAAGTGGCTGCGTGTATTATGCGTCATCAGGATGATGGAGAATTGTCCATTTGTTCACCAGAAGGCGCAGAATTAATGATTGCCAATCAGGGATATGTGATGATGTCCAGAGATCTGAAATACTGGCAGGAATTGAATTCACAGCTTAATGAGGGAACTTTTGAAGAAGGCCCAGGCTACATGGAGGGCTCTGATAATGATATGGAAATGGGAGGAATGTGAACCATGAGCATTGAAGAAAAGTATCCCCTTCTCATTGGGCATTCAGACCAAGGAAGTCAGGAGCTGCATAGCATTCAGGAGGTGGCGGATTTCATCTGCAGCCAGGGGCTGGAGAGCGATCTGTTGATCACCCATGAGGACGGCTCTCACTTTCTGAATACCTTTGGCATCTATATTGACCGGATTGCCGACATGGAATATCGTGAGGCACTGCTGAAGGTGTTGATCCCCATGCAGATGGAGCTGGATGGCACTATGGAGGTAGATGAGGAACCCAGCCCGGAGGACGAGCGTCTGAAGGAAGTCAATAAGCGTCTGGAGCCATTTGAACTGTATCAATGCGGCAACGGGAAATATGGGCTGTCCCTTCCTTTCTCCTTCCTGCAGGAACCCTATGAGGATTACGGACAGGCTGCGTTTAACCGGTTCGCGGAGGAACATGGCGAAGAAGCAAAGAATTCCTTCGGCCTGTATACCCACGGGAATGGCTATGAATGGGAGAAAGTCTTCCAGACAGCATTTCAGGATGATGCCGGATTGGGGAGGATTTCGTTTGACAGCGAGGCCGGAGGATTTTACTGCTACTGCCCGGATGCCGCTCTGCTGGAGCGCATGGGAATGGCATTCAAGGCTATCTGCGATGATCCGGATCAGCTTCAGGACATGGTAAACCGTGCGCTCTCGGATGGGCAGGACGAAACGCCAGGGATGCAGTTATAAGAAAGAAGAAATGGAGATGGAACAATGGAATCTGATAGAGAAACCTTACAGATTGAAGTGGTCGCAGAAAATGCTGACCGGAGCGGCGTCTATTTTACGGTCTTAGACCTTCCTGCCATGGGCGGGCGGATTTGGGATGCACTCCAGAGGCTCCGGTCTACAGCGACTCCGGAACGTCCTTTCGATGTGAGCATCCGGGAAAGCCCGAAGCTCCCAGAGCTGGCCGGTATTACTCTGATCGCTCCCACGCTCCCAGAGCTAAACTTTTTTGCCCGCCGCTTGGCATTTATGCCGGATGAGGACATTCTGCTTTTGAAGGGCGTGTTTCTCCAGAGGCTGGAGGCTGGTCGGTATGAGAACGGAATCCCCATGAAGGAATTGATCAACCTGACCTATGGACTGGATACCGTCATGATCGCTTCGAATGTCGGTGACGATGAAGCCCTGGGGCGGTTTGTTGTCGAGAATGAGCTGAATGAAGATGTAAACGCCATCCCGGAGTCCTCCCTCTATCTGCTGGATCAGGCGCAGATTGGAAGACTGCAGAGAAAAAATGATGGCGGCGTGTTCGTGGATGGCTGCTACGTGGTAGCCGGGGAATACGAGCTGGCCGAGATTTATGATGGAACCCATCTGCCGGAAACAAAAGAAGAACCGGAGGATGCGGTATTCCAGCTTTTGGTCGCTCAGACTCCCATGGATGATCCAGAGGAAACCATTGGAAGTGTCGAGTGGATCAGCCTGCCCATCTCGCCGGAAAAGGCAGCGCAGATCGCTCATGCCCATAACGAGATGTGCATGGAAGACTGCGTTTATTACGACATGGATTCCGCCATCCCACAGATTGATAACCAGGTCTACAGTAACATGGATCACTTCGCCCGGTTGAACCAGATCGCCATGCAGTATCAGGCCATGTCCGAACCGGATCAGATCAAATACAAGGCGGTGCTGGAGGCCGAGCCGCACCTGACGATGGAAAAGGCATTGGAGCTTGCCGCTCATCTTCCAGAGTATGAATTCACGCCTTTGCCCTGTGATGAGGCGGACTTTTTCAAAGAGTATCTGGCTCATCACCTGGACACCCGCATGGATCGAAGGTGGCTGTCCACCATTGCAACGCAGGCCGAAGGAGCCAGATTGCTGCAGAAGCTGGGCGCAACACAGACAGAATACGGAATCCTATCGGCTCCTGGGCATTCCCTGTATGAATTGGTTCCCTATGGGGAGCCGTCCAGGGAACTATCCGCCCAGGCACTGACCGATGAAAAGCTGGAGGTGGTGGAGGTGCTTGGACAGACCGCCCTGTTTACCAATGGCCGAGTTACCGAGCAGGAGCTTCCGGATGGGCTTTACCGCTATGACCTGCGGGAAGGAGAAAATCTGGCTTTTGCCACCATCGAAAGGAACGTGGCGGCAAATCACGCTGGTACGATTCTGACCAAAGCGCCGCTGGATTTTGGCGGCCAGGAATATCTCGTCTTTGATGAGGATACCAGCCCGAACTTCCTGGGCTATGACCTGACACCGGAGGAATTCCTGCAAACGGATTTCACCCAGACGGATGCCCAGGAGGAAGACTCTGCCCCGCAGATGGGAGGAATACAGTAATGATGTTTGCTCTGGATTTTGTCCTGGGCCTGATCCTGGGAGCGGCGATTACCGCCCTGGCAGCCATGGCCCTGTTCAGTTATCGGGAATATCAGCGGGAAACCGCTGCGGAAATTGAAAAGCTGAGTAAGCGCCTGAATGAAACACAGGCGATGATGAACCAAACAGAAATGGAGAGAAGGATTCATGGCAACAATCACTGAAATCAAAGCCGAGCAGCTCCGGCATTCGGATACTCCGGAAGGGCTGATCCTTCAGGGCTGCGGCGGGGATCTGCAGGAATGGGTAACCGGCATCAATGACATGCTGACGGAGGAAAATATTCTGCTGGACGGGAGCCGGTTTGAACAGGCTTCTGTTTTTGAACATCAGGGCCTGACCAACCTGTTTCTCCCCTTTGACGATGTCAAGCTGGACATGGGAAAGCTGGCAATCTGGCGCTTGAACACCCGTGAGCAGTTCGGGAGCATGTGGTGTTCTGACTACGTGGATAACCGGCTGGGCGGCCCTTTGGAAGAAAACGCCCCGGCACAAAAGCCGGACTGCCCTCTCATTGGGCAGAACGGAAACATCTTTAACCTGATGGGGATTGCCAGCCGGACACTCAAGGAACATGGCATGGAGGAACAAGCCAGGGAAATGCGGAGCCGCATTATGGAATCCGGCAGCTATGATAAGGCCCTGGTAATTATCGGAGACTATGTCAATATCACTTCTATCGATGAAACGGATGAGGATTTCGAGGAAGGGATGGACATGGACTTATAAACCATTTGAAAGGAAGGAGAGGTGAAGAAAGATGGCTGCATTTTTATCTGGAACTGTGGTTGGAGGGATCATGGGGATTGTGATTTTATGCCTCTGCCAAGCGGCATCCCGTGCTGACCGGGAAATGCCAAAACTTTAAGTATCGCTAAAATTACGCCGGTATCAATCGCCCTTTAAGACGGTTGGTACCGGCTTTTTTGCTTTCCGGGCGGTTGGTGCCACCAAGGAGGTGGTGAATATCAAAACACCTGTGAGCTGGGTGGGCAATAAAACGTCCATCCTCCACATTCTCTATGCGCTGTTCCCGATCCGCTATGAGCGGTATATCGAACCCTTCGGCGGCTCCGGCGCAGTGCTGTTAGGCAAGGCTGAGCCGGATAAATTCGAGGTTTACAACGACTACAATGGGAACCTGGTGAACCTGTTCCGCTGTATGCGTGACCGGCCTCTCTCCTTTATCCGGGAGCTGGGCTTTCTGCCCTTAAACGCCAGGGATGACTTTCTGGTCTTAAAGAAGTTCTTCCAGAAGGAAGAATTCACCGATGAATTCTTAAATCAGGAGCTGGATCTGACCACGATTGTCTTGCCGGAGATCAAGGCGGAGGAAATCCGGGAGCTGTATAAAAAGGCCATGCATGATTATGACCTGCGCCGTGCGGTGATGTTCCTAAAACTCATCCGCTACAGCTATTCCAGTTCAGGAAAGAGCTTCGCCTGCCAGCCCTTCTCCGTCCGGAGCCTGTTCGGGCTGATCCAGGATTTCAGCATCCGCATGGAGAACGCTGTCATCGAAAATCAGGACTTTGAAGTGCTGATCAGCCATTATGACCGTCCGGATGCCTTCTTTTACTGTGATCCGCCTTATTTCAGCAGCGAGTATGTGTATGAGTGCGGATTTACCTGGGAGGATCATGTGCGTCTCCAAAACACCCTGGCGGATGCGAAAGGCAAATGGCTGGTGTCCTACAACGACTGCCCGGAAATCCGGGATCTGTATCGGGGATCGGAATTCTTTGATTTTAAGCGTATCCACTCCATGGTGCAGAAATATGAGGCGGGCAAGGAATTCCCGGAGCTGCTCATCGGCAACTATGACCTGTATGAGAGGGAGCGCCGGAAACCGCATCAGATGACGCTGTTTTCCGATCCCAGCTTCGATTACGAAAAAACCTTAAAGGAGTGTATCATATCATGCAAGAAAAAATCGTAAAGGGATTTATTTTCATGCCTGTACCCGCCGATCTGTTCATGGCCTCCGGCATCGAGCCGCTGTCGCTGCTTCGTTACTCCGCCTCGGAGGGCCGGATCGTCATTGAAGTGATGGATGGCATGGAAGACGATATCGCCTGCGATGGCGATTGTGAGAACTGCCCTCATGCGGATGCTTGCGAGGAAAGTGAGGTGTTCTGATGGGGCCGATGTACCGTGTCCTCGGTAAACGGGGGCGCATTACCATCCCCTTTGAAATCCGCAAGCGTGTGGGCTTTGCCTACAATGATATTCTGTCCTTTACCGAGCAGGATGACCGCACCGTGGTGGTAAAACGGGAAAAGATCTGCGATGAGTGCAAGGCGAAGGAACGGGCCAGGGATGATGAGGTATCGCTGTTGGAATTCCTAAACAGTCTTACCCCGGAGGAACAGCATGCGGCCCTGATCCATCTGTCCGTCAAATGGGCGGAGAAAAAGGGCGGTGATTTTTATGGATAGCCGACAGCCCCTCTACCGCCATTCTCTGAAGGAGGCTGTCCGGCATGAGGAAAAAGATCTCTGGCGGGAAAGTTATAAGATCAACTGCGACTGCGCCAGGGCTATCGAGCGGATCATTGCCGAAAACTATGATGGCAAGAAACTGGGGCCGGATCTGGCGGAGCCGATCATCCAGCAGTATGGCTTCAACCGTGTGAACTGGGTGCTGGCCAATACCGTACAGCAGAAAAAAGAAGATGGCCGTATCTCCCCGGAAAACCGGCAATGGGCAGAAACCTTCCCGATTCCCCAGGAGGAGCATAACTGGCAGTTTGAAGTAAGTTCCCATCCGGGGCTGACGGATCTGTTCATAGGCGATGTGCGAAAGGCATGGCAGGCCCTGGGCCTGTTTACCGCCGCCCACTGTGTGGAGAACAGCCAGAATCAGGACTATACCGGGAAACTGCTGGTGCTGAACCCTCATATTCTGGGCAGCGCCTACCAGACACCGGAGCGTCAGCTCTTCCTTGCCAAGGATGGATGGGGATGCATCCCCGGCGCTCCCAGGCAGACGGTGTTCGGGAGATTCTTAAGCGAGGAAAAGGATCAGATTACCTTTTTCAACCGCTCCGATTTTATCGGAGTCCTGAGCGCAGAATATCTGCCGGATTGGGCGAAGGAAAAACTTGCGGCAATGGAGGTGCCGGAGACGGAGGAAATCCCGTCCGATGGCATGACTTTGCAATAAATCAAACAGGAGGAAAACCATGGCAACGAAACAATCAGAAAATGGGCAGAAGAAAAAAGCCCCGGCCTTCAGCGCCAAGATCGATGCCCTGTGCGACACCGGCTCCAGCACCAAGGCGTTTGCCAGTGTCTGCATTTCCGGGCGCTTTGTTGTCCGTGACATTGCGGTGATGGAGGGCAAGAACGGACTCTTTGCCCGGATGCCGTGCCGCTCCTACCAGGACAGGCACGGAAACACCCACTATTCGGACACCTTCTTCCCGCTGAACGCAAATGACCGCACTGCCATCAATGAGGCGGTTCTGTCCGCCTATCAGCAGGAGCTGGAACAGAGCGAGGCGGAAGGGCTGGACGAAAGCGAGGACGCATCCGAAGGGATGACTCCTCAAATGTAAAGTGGCCGGAGTATTCCGGCAAAGTGCATAACGAAAACTGAATCAGGCAGCATGGAGGGATACATCTGCGGATGCGTCCTTTTTTGTTTGCCAACAAGGAGGAAAAATCAATGTCGAAAACAAGCGTTTTCAAGAGGGGCCTCACCGCATTTATGGCGATGCTTCTGTGCCTCTCCAGTTTTATCGGTCTTGGAACGACCACTGCCTATGCCGCTGGCGAGCAGGCGGAGGTCTATATGATCTCTTTCCCCCGTGACGGGGATGCCAACTATGGCGGCGATTGGGGCCATCCGAACCTCCACTATATGAATGGCTGGACAAGTGGAAGTTCCAACAAGACAACGATCCGGGCCATGGGTTCCTATACGGGAATCGCCTGCTACTGCATCGAGCCTGGTGTCACACAGAACACCGGGGATGTGCTGACCAAGTGGGATGAGAACTTTTGGGATAACTATCCCTCGAATCTCAACAGCACCATCTCGCCGGATGAGATCAAGACCTTTATTGGCCGAATCTTTCAGTATGGCTATACCGGCAACATCTCTCTGGACTGGCGCAGCCAGAATGCAGGTGCGGATAACCTTTCACATCTGATCGCTACCCAGCTCCTCGTCTGGGAAACCGTGGTCGGAGAACGGGATTCCAACTTCCAGAAGGTGGACACCGGCGGTTATGACGCAGTGCTGGATCAGATCAGCACCGGTCATCCGCTGTATAACCAGATCATGAGCTACTACAACAGCATGGCCACAAACGTACAGAATCACACTAAGCTGCCCAGCTTCATGAGCAAGAGCGCAGACAGCGCCCAGACCTTTGAGTTTGAATGGGATGGCAGCCAGTACAAGGCGGTTCTCACCGATGAAAACAACGTGGTGGGATCGTTCAGCTTCTCTGCCAGTGAGTCCGGCGTCAATTGCTCGGTGGAGGGTAACCAGCTCGTCATCACAGCAGCCGAAGCGCCCAGTGAGTTCATGACCATCACCGCCTATAAGGAGGCCACCCGCTATGGCGTGATTACCTGGACGGATGGAAACGTGGGCGGCGGTGTTCAGGACGTGGCTACGTTTGCCGAAACGGTCAGCGATTCCGTCCAGGGTTTTGTGAACCTGAAAGTAAGCTACGGTTCCGCCAAGATCATTAAGACCTCTGAGGATGGCATCGTGGAGGGCCTCTCTTTCCAGATCACAGGGAATGGCGTAGACCAGACCGTCCAGACTGGCCCGAATGGAGAGATCCAGATCGATAACCTGAAGCCTGGGGATTACACCATCACTGAGCTGTCAGAAGACCGCTATGTGCCGCAGGATTCCCAGACCGTGACGGTTTATGCCGGTCAGGTGGCCACTGTGGAATTCTCCAATATCCTGAAGAAATTCACGGTTGAGCTTACCAAGAGCGACAGTGAAAAGGGCGAGGCCCAGGGCGATGCAACCCTCGCCGGAGCCAAGTATGGCCTTTACAATGGAGAGGATCTTGTGGACACCTATACCACCGATGAAAATGGCTCCTTTACGACAGCGGAGTACATTTGCGGCCCTGACTGGACGATCCGTGAGATCGAGCCAAGCCCTGGCTACCTGCTGGATGAAACCGTCCATGAGGTGGGTGCTGATGCCGGGAACTTTACTATCGAGCATAACACCATCCCGGTAGGCGTAGGCGAAGATGTGATCAAGGGCGATATTGCCATCATCAAACATACCGATGACGGCAGCACTCAGATCGAGACACCGGAGGAAGGGGCTGAATTCCAGATTTACCTGAAGTCAGCAGGCAGCTACGATGCCGCCGATCCGGACGAGAGGGATATCCTGACCTGCGATGCCGATGGCTTCGCGCAGAGCAAGAAGCTCCCCTATGGGGAATATGTTGTGGAGCAGACCAAGGGCTGGGATGGCACCGAGTATATGCCGGCCTTTACGGTCACGATCAACGAACATGGAAAGACCTATAAGTATCTCATCAACAACGCCGAGTTTGAAGCCTACCTGAAGATTGTCAAGGTGGATGCGGAAACGGGAGAAACCATTCCCTACGCTGGGGCTACCTTTGAAATCTACGATCCCGATGGCAACCTGGTCACCATGACCACCACCTATCCGGAGGTACAGGAGCATACCCAGTTTGTAACCAATGAGGAAGGTTGGCTCATCACGCCGGAGGTACTTCCCTTTGGCGAGGGCTATTCTATCGTTGAAGTCGAAGCGCCCTACGGATATGTCCTGAATTCCGATCCTGTGTTCTTTGATGTGACACCGGAGAACGCAGTCAGCGAAGATGGCATTGTCCTGGTCATTGCGGAGAAAGAAAACGCCCCGCAGAAAGGAACCATTACCATCGAGAAAACCGGCGAGGTGTTCTCTTCCGTGGAGATTCAGGAAGGAAAGCTGCAGGATCGGTATAAGCCGATTTACGCAGAGTCCGGGCTGGAAGGGGCCGAGTTTGAGATCCGGGCTGCGGAGGACATTGTTACACCGGATGGCACCCTCCGTTACAGCGCAGGCGAGGTTGTGGATACCCTGACCACTTCGGCGGATGGTACTGCTACCAGCACGGAACTGTACCTGGGCAAATACGAAATCGTGGAAACCAAAGCGCCTTATGGCATGGTACTGAATGAGGAACCCATTTCTGTGGAGCTTGAGTACGCCGGACAGGAAGTGGCGGTCACCAGCACCTCCGTCTCCATCTACAATGAGCGCCAGAAAGTCCTGGTGAAGCTCTATAAGGATCTGGAGAAGGATGAACTGTTCGAGATCGGCACCGGCGATGAGATCCTCAATGTTTACTTCGCCCTCTACGCATCCGAAGACCTGACTGCCGCCGATGGCACGACTATCCCGAAGGATGGCCTGATTGAGATCGCTGGCGTACAGGCGGACGGTACCCTGACCTTCTCGGCAGACCTGCCCATTGGCTCCTACTATGTGAAGGAATACTCCACCAACGAGCATTACCTGATTTCTGAGGAAACCTATCCGGTGGTCTTTGAGTATGGCGGCGAGGACACCGCTGTGGTGGAGATCGTGGTCAATGATGGCGATGCAATCCTCAACGAGATCATCCGTGGCAGCATCAGCGGCATCAAGGTGGATGAAAACGGAGAGCCGCTCCCCGGCGCAGTCTTTGGGTTGTTTAAGGCAGACTGCACGGAGTTTACCGAGGAAAATGCGATCCTGACTGCGGAATCCGCGGAGGATGGCAGCTTCTCCTTTACGGATGTGCCTTACGGAATCTGGCAGATCAAAGAGATTTCTACCGTGGAGGGCTATGTCCTTTCCGATGAGATCTTTGAGGTACAGATCGATGAGGACGGCCAGGTCATCGAGCTGGGCAACATTGAGAACAAGCCAATCACCGGCGAGCTGGAAATCACCAAGAAAGACATCGCAGATGGCAAACTCCTGCCGAATGCGGGCTTCCGCATCAAAGACGAGGATGGCAACGTGGTGGCCGAGGGCTATACCGATGAGAACGGGATCGCTCGTTTCACTCTGGAGTATGGAAAATACACTTACGAGGAATTCGATGCGCCGGATGGTTACCAGATTGACACGACACCGCATTCGTTTGAGATCAGAGAGGATGGTGAGATTGTGAAAGCGGAAATGACCAACGAAAAGATCCCGACTGTGGATGTGCCGCAGACCGGAGACAGCAGCATGACGGGCTTCTGGATCGGCCTGGGTGCCATCGCCCTGGGCGGCCTGGTTGCCCTTCTGATTATCCGTAAAAAGAACAAGGATGATGAGTAAGATGAAAAAGGTGTATATCTGCTCCCCGCTGGGCGGCGATGTTTCCGCTAACCTGGAACGGGCCAAGCAGTATGCCAGATATGTATTCTCCTGTGGGGCAGCTCCGGTTGTCCCTCATTTTTATGCCCTTGTTCTGGAGGATGGCAATCCAGAGGAAAGGCAGCTCGGCATGCAGGCCGGAAGGAGTCTACTCTGGCTGTGCGATGAGCTGTGGATCTTCGGGGATCATGTTTCGGCGGGCATGCGGGAGGAAATCCGCTTCTGCCAGAACTTAGGTCTGAAGATCCGGACAATCACGGAGAAACAATTCGCAAGCGGCAAAGCGCCGTAAAATGTAACTTCGACACAGAGGAATCGTTTTGTGCGGCAGACGTTATAAAGCGGTTCCTGTATGCCGAAGGCGTCTGCCGCCAGACATTCCTCCCCATTTTGATAGGAGGATAATGCAACTTATGAAGAAAAAAACCACAAAGATTCTTCTGTCTGCGGCCATGGTAACACTGCTGGTGGCAGCCAGCGCCATGCCCGCCTTCGCCGCCGGTGACGTGGCCGGGGCCATTGAACAGACCTGGACGCAGGCCCAGACACAGATCAAAACGGTAGTCAACAACGTGGTCTTCCCGGTGGTGGATATGATCCTGGCTATCCTGTTCTTCGTAAAGGTCGGCACCGCTTACTTCGACTACAGAAAGCATGGGCAGTTTGAATTCGCAGCCCCATGCATCCTGTTCGCCTGCCTGATCTTTACCCTGACCGCTCCCATGTACATCTGGTCGATTCTCTGATGGAAGGGGGCAATTAAGGAATGGTCATATTCCATCGATGTGAGATCCGCTTAAAACCTGGAGAAACCATGCTGGATCTGTTCGTGCCGGACAGCGGAGAATTGGATCAGCACCCGGAGATTCAGGAGCTGCTTGCCAGAGAGCAGCCCCGCAGTTTTCAGATCGTAGACCATCCCTGTTGGTATGAAAACGGGGAGCCAAACCGGAACGCTACCCTGGAGGAAATCGCCGTATGGACGAAAGAGGATGCCTATCTGCACATGCCGGGGATGACCGTCCTGCCGCCGACTCACTATTACCGCTACTTTGGCAATCCGGAGGTATTGGATACACTGCATCCGAAACTGCAGGCAGAATACGAAGCCTATCGGGGCCAGTGGAACGCTGCTTTCTCGCAAGGGAAAGATGCCTTCTATGAAAAGCTCCCTGAGATTTGCGTGGTGCAGACTGTCTATCGCAACCTGGAGCAATGCAGTGCCAGCTACGATCAGGGCTATTTAGCGGCCCTGGCAGAAGAAGAAACACCTCTGGCTACACTGGCGCAGGCATATGACCAGGGCGGATATTTTGAAATCGGCCCTAACGCAAGTCTCCTTTTGGAAGATGTGGAATTAAACCGGGAGAACCTGGCGGAGTATTACAAGCTGGATGATGCCGCAGCCGGGATGACCGATCATGCTGCTCTTATGGAACTTTTGGATGCCCATCTGGATCAGGAATATGCTCTCATGGAACAGCAATGGTCTTCCATGGATTTTGAAGGAGCATTGGATCACGCTGTTGAAATGTATACCTTCTGGCAGTTTTATCAGACCTTCCGGTTTGAGAAAGACCAATATCCAGCCAGCAGCCTGGATCTGATGGCGCAATTAAAAGAGCCGATGCAGGAAAATCAAGGCTGGATGATTGGGGAACGAGTCTTATATGAAATGAGCCTGGATGAAATCAGCCAGCTCCTGCCTCGGTTATATCCGGATGTTGTCCCGGAGGAAGATCCCTGGGGCATGTTTGGAAACCGGGAACTTTTTACCCGAAGGGATGTGTCATCCGCTTCGGAAACCGGCTCTGCTCCGTCTTTCCGTATCCGGGATGGAATGAAGAAAAACTATCTGGAACTGAGAGCAGAAAGAGGCATAGACGGGATCGTCCGCTATGCCGAGCGTTGGAGCCAGATGATGGAACAGGAAATCAAAGACGGGGCTTCTGTAGCGGAGGCCGCCGAGCGCACCAACCATTCAGCAGATACGGATGGCATCACCGGCTATATGTACGGACAGGCAGTCAGGCTCCTGAGTAACTATTGGGAACATGGCGAGGAACTGCGGCAATGGCATAATCAAAGGTTGGGCTACAGCGGCGAGGGCGTTGTCAATCCGGCAATCCTGGCTCCTCCGGCAAAGGAGGATACCTCGCTTGACATGGCACCGGAAGAACCCGGCCCTGCTATGAGCCAGTGAAAAGGCAGAAAGGAAACAGCATGAATTTTTACGAAAAGGAAATGCGGAATTTCTTTGGAAACAGCGAACTTTTACAGGATGCCCACTTCTGCGGGAGAACCTGTCTGGCCCGGTTGGATGAGGATCTGAGGGTAAAGCTGCAGCTTACGACCACCGGCATCATAGACCAATACGATGCCATCAAGCTGTCCATCATCAACCGGACAGATGGCGTGGTGGATCAGCAGCTTTTCCGATTCTCTGACATCATCGGGAAACAGCTCCGAAACGGAAAGGATGCCATCGAACCGCACATATGGGAATACGATGGCAAGCCCTCCTGGTATCTTCCCATCACCCAGGTCAACCGGACGCAGATCGCAGATACGATCCTTGACTATGTGGGAATGTATCAGGACGAATCCATCGGTATGACCGGGCCGGGAATGTAAGTTCAGAAACGACAACATGGCGGGAAGGCTGTTTGCTCAGTAAAAGCGGCCTTCCCCTTTGGAGGTGATTACAATATTTGATTGGTTAGGTGACCTCATCGGCGGGATTGGCGATGCCATTGGCAGCGTGTTCAGTTTCCTCGGTGAGCAGATCTCCAACGTGATCTGGGATACCATGCTCCAGTGGTTCTACACCACCATCTATGATGCGGTGGCGCAGTTCTTTACCATGATGGGAAATATGGGAGCCGAGATCTTCGAGCTGGATTGGGTGCGGGCCACTGTGGAACTGTTTACCCTGTTCGGCTGGGCGCTCTTTGTGGCAGGCGTGGTGGTGGCGGTGTTCGATGTGGCCATCGAGTACCAGCACGGACGGGCCGACATCAAATCCGCCGCCATCAACGTGTTGAAAGGCTTCTTTGCCTGCTCTCTGATCGGCGTGGTACCCATTGAACTATATAAGTTCTGCATCAGCCTGCAGAACACTTTTGCCGGGGATCTCACCCGGATTTTTGCCGGACAACAGAGCCTGGGGCTGGCTGGGGAAAGCACCAACGTGCTGGTAGGCAGTTTTATGATTGGAAATGAAATCAGCGCCAGCCTGTTCAATATCCTGTCGCTGATCGCATTCGCCTACTGTGTGATTAAGATCTTTTTCGCCAATATCAAACGTGGCGGCATCCTGCTGATCCAGATGTCCGTGGGCGCATTGTATATGTTCAGTGTTCCCAGGGGCTATACGGATGGCTTCGTACAATGGATGCGGCAGGTGGCAGCCCTTTGCCTGACCTCCTTTATGCAGACCACACTTCTGTTTTTAGGGCTTTTGACCTTCCCCGGAAATATGCTCCTGGGGCTTGGCATCATGCTGGCAGCCAACGAGGTACCTCGGATTGCCCAGCAGTTCGGCCTGGACAGCTCGGTGCGTGTCAACGTGATGAGCGTGGTTCATGCCACCACCACGGCAGTCAACCTGACCAGGGGGCTGGCCCGCTCCGTAAGATAAGGAGGGAATCGTATGAGTATGAAAATTAAACCAGAAGCTGTGGCCAGCATCCGAAAGATGGCGGCGGTTTGCCAGGGGAAACATCTGTCCACCAAACAGGCCGGTCTGGATCGCTTTGTACAAGGATATCTGACCATCTTTCATCTGTGGGAGGATGAAGAAGCCCTAAAAGAAATGGCGGGCTATGTGCCGTCTGGAAGTTTACAGGACGATCTGCTGGAAAAAGCAGAGGTGATTCAGGAGAAAACACTATGACGGAAACAGGGGAACTGACACGGGATGATCTTGTGATCGATCCGGATATGGAGATAGACGATGATGGCTGTATCGTCACTGCCTATGTGGAAACCTGGTTCGATGTGGATCGGAAGTTTGGCACCCACACTGCGGACGATTCGGAGACATGGATCAATCTCTATGCCAAATACAATACGGAATCCGGGGAACTTCTGGCAGAATATCAGATTGACCGTCCGGACGGGAGTGAATGGCATGCGTATCATCCCACAGAGAAAGAAAAACAGCTTCTCATCGATCTAATGGAGGAATGCTGTCAGAAACATCATGGCTGTTCCCTGTTGGAATATGTCCAGGATGATGACATGACGATGAAGGGAGGAATTTCATGACAACCTATCTTTACCCGCAAAACTTAAAAGCTACCGCCAACCTGTGGCTGTGGGGGCTGCGGGATTTTGCCATCCTGTGTATCGCAACACTACTGTCGGTGCTGGCCCTGGTGCAGCTCGGCTTTTTTGTCCCGGCTGCGGTTACTCTGTGCTTTGGATTCTTAAGCATCCGGATGGATGACACCACTGTCCTGGACTTTATGCGGTATGCGGTACGTTACTTTATTTCTACCCAGCAATACTTTGAATGGAGGTGATCCCTGTGGCGAAGAAGGAAAAAGGAACTCGCCAGAAAAAGAAAAAAGGGCGCTCCACCCAGGAACTTCTCGGCATCAAGACCTTTACCAAGTATGGGCTTGCGGTGGGGAAATATGAGCTTTTATTTTATATGATTGCGCCCACCAATATCTCCGTGCTGTCCAGGGCCAATATCGAGATCAAGATCCATCACCTGATGATGGTGCTGTCCGCCGTGCCGGATATCGAGGTTACCTGTACCGACTCCTGCGAGTGCTTCGATGATAATAAAACCTATTTGCAGGCTCGGCTTGAGGAAGAAACCAATCCCAAGGTACGGAAGATCATCAAAAAGGACATTGATTTCCTGGATGATATCCAGACAGAAATGGCTACCGCCAGACAATTCCTGCTCATTGGCCGCTGCCGAAATCTGAAGCCGGAACAGGTATTTAATACCGCCAACCGGATCGAAAAGGTGGTCTCTGAGCAGGGCTTTGAAACCCACCGGATGAAGAAGGCGGAGATCAAACGTTTCCTGGCGGTCTACTTTGAAGCATCCATGAATGGGGATCAGATGCCGGACACGGATGGAGAGCAGTTCTTTGACGGGGAGGATTCCGATGAAGAAGAAGCCTAAAATCCCCAGGGCGGTCATCGGTACTGTCCTGGTTTTTGTTGTTCTGCTGTCGGTTTTCATGGCAGGCCATGACCTGTGGAGGCAGAAACAGGCGCAGGATACCTTCGAGGATCTGGCGGATCTGGTCACTGCGCCGGAAGATCCGGAGGAATCACAGGCGGAATCCTCTGCGCCGGAGGAATCTGCAGAAGCTCAGGAGCCGCAGGAGGAACAGAGAAATCTCTCCTTATTGTTCGAGCAGAACGCAGACTGCATCGGCTGGATCTGCATCCCCGGCACAGCGGTGGACTATCCGCTGATGCACACCCCGGAGGATTCTGAGAAATATCTTCGGAAGGATTTCTATGGGGCGTACAGCATAAATGGCGTCCCCTTCCTGGATGGCCGGTGCAGCCTGGAGAGCGCAAACTTAATCATCTACGGCCACAACATGAAGAATGGCACCATGTTCGGGAGCCTGAAAAACTATACGGATGCCAGTTACTATGCTGAGCATCCAACCATTGAGTTGGAAACTGCCGCTGGCAAAGCACTCTATACCATTTTTTCCGTGATGAAGGTGCAGAAGGAGGATGCCTGGTACCGTTTCCTTACCGTGGATGCAGAGACGGATTTCCTGCACCAGATCCGCTACGCCAGGGAGTGTGCCCTCTATGACACCGGGATTATCCCGACATATGGCCAGCAGCTCCTCACCCTGTCTACCTGTTATGGTTCATCCGGCGGGGATGGGCGTCTGCTCATTGTGGCTGCGAAAACGGAATAACCAATCAACTATCGGTCGTTTTGCATCAGGCAAAGCGGCCTTTTCTGATCCCCTTGCCGGTGCAAAGCGGCGGCAAGGAGGTAAGAAATGTTCAAACGAAAACCCAAGGTGCTGACACCGGAGCAGATGGAGGAAATCCGCACCAAGGACTTCTTCGACTGCATCCTGCCGGGTACCATCAAGTTCCTTTCCGACCACTATATCGTTGGAGACAGTTACCGCTGCGTGTGGGCCATCAGGGAGTACCCGCCCTCCACCGAGGAACAGGCCATCCTTTCCCAGCTTGCTGACCGCAATGGCGTGACGCTTCGGATCTACCACCGGCTGGTGGAGGCCATGGAACAGAGGAAGATCCTGCAGAACGCCACCCGGAAGAACAAGCTGATGAGTACCGGCAGCGATGTGAATGAAACCATTGAGGCCGAAGGGAATCTGCAGGATGTGGTGGAGCTTCTGGCCAACCTTCGGAAAAACAAGGAACCGCTTCTCCATTGCTCCGTGTTCATTGAGCTGAAAGCCAAGGGCATGGATGCCTTAAAGGAGCTGCAGTCAGAGATCGCTATGGAGCTGACTCGCTCCAAAATCACGGTTGACCGGCTCACCCTCCGGCAGAAGGAAGGATATCTTTCTGTTCTGCCTGTGGGGGCCAATCAGTTCGGGGCGCAGTTCGAGCGTGTGCTGCCCGCCAGCTCCGTAGCCAACCTGTACCCCTTTAACTTTTCCGGCAAGACCGATCCACGTGGTATCTACCTGGGCCGGGATAAGTATGGCACCAATATCCTGGTAGACTTTGACCGGCGCAGCGAGGATAAGACCACCAGCAATATCCTGATCCTTGGCAACTCCGGCCAGGGGAAATCCTATCTTTTAAAGCTGATTCTGACCAACTTAAGGGAGGCAGGAAAGCTGGTCATCGCCTTAGATGTGGAGGCGGAATACGAGGAACTGACGGAGGCCCTGGGCGGCTGCTACATCGATTTCATGTCCGGCGAGTACATTGTCAACCCCTTAGAGCCAAAGGCATGGGGCGATGGCACGGAGGGCGAGATCGATGCCACCACACCGCTGGCCTTCCGGAAAGTGACCAGGCTCTCCCAGCACATCGCTTACCTGAAGGACTTCTTCCGGGCCTATAAGGATTTCACGGATGTGCAGATCGACACCATTGAGATCCTGCTGGCCAAGCTGTATGCCCGGTTCGGCATTACCGACAGCACGGACTACAGCGCCAAAAAGCCTACGGATTTCCCCATCATGGAGGACTTCTATAAGCTGTGCGAAGAAGAATTCATGACCTACGACAATCAGCGGAAGTACCTGTACACAGAGGAAACCCTCCAGCAGGTATGCCTGGGCATCCATTCCATGTGCGTGGGATCGCAAAGTAAGTATTTCAATGGCTACACCAACATCACGGATGATGCCTTCCTGTGCTTCGGCGTGAAGGGGCTGATGGATACTAACCGCAGGTTGAAGGATGCCATGCTCTTCAATCTGCTTTCCTTTATGTCCAACCAGCTCCTGGGTAAGGGGAATACCGCAGCCGCCATTGACGAGCTGTATATGTACCTGACCAACCTGACCTCCATCGAGTATATCCGAAACGCCATGAAGCGTGTCCGAAAGAAGGAGTCAGCGATCATCATCGCCAGCCAGAACATCAATGACTTCCTGATGCCGGAAGTCTGCGAGATGACAAAACCGCTGTTTAGTATCCCCACCCATCAGTTCCTCTTTAACCCCGGCCAGATCAACCCGACAGAGTTTATGGATGCCCTCCAGGTGGAGCCATCGGAGTTTGAACTGATCAAATATCCGGAGAGAGGCACCTGCCTATACCGGTGCGGGATTGAGCGGTATCTTTTACAGGTCATTGCGCCGGACTATAAATCGGCCATCTTCGGAAAGGCCGGAGGCCGATGAGCGCCACAGTGGGTGCGGCGCTCAAAAAGATTGCCGTATCCCTTCTTACCGATAAAAAGGTACTCAAGGTAGTGGGCGGGATCGTCCTGGGCATCATTATCATCATTGTGATGCCCATCGTGGCTATCGTCTCCATCTTCAACGGTACCATTGAATTCGATACCGCAGAGCTTCAACAGATGGTGGAACAGAACCTCTCCGCCGAGGAACTCGCCAAGCTCCAAGGTGTAGAGGACACCATGTATGCCATCGAGGATGCCATGACCGCAGCCGGTTATGACTGGCAGAAGGTGCGGGAGGCCCAGGTACTTTATACGACTGCCCTCTATGAATTTTCCTTTGAGCCGGATTTCGTGAGCAAGCTGGTGGGCTGTTTCGCGCCGGATCAGACGGATGAACAGCTCATCGCCGCTGTCAATGCCGCCTTCGGAACAGACATCGATGCGGCAGAGTTTACCCAGCTCATCGTGGGCGTCAATCAGGAGATCGTCTCCGTGGCCCAGTCTCAGCTCGGCAACGAAGGCGGGCAGCCCTACTGGAGCTGGTACGGATTCGAATCCCGTGTGGAATGGTGCGCTTGTTTCGTCTCCTGGTGCGCCGATCAGTGCGGCTACATTGACCGTGGTATCTGCCCGAAGTTCTCCCTCTGCTCGGATGGCGTCAATTGGTTCCAACAGAGAAATCAATGGCTGGCGGGAACAGAAACACCTTCCCCCGGCATGATCATCTTCTTTGATTGGGCAGACAATGGGCAAGATGGCGTGTCCGACCATGTGGGGATTGTAGCCAGCGTGGAGAATGGAACCGTCCACACCATCGAAGGAAACTCCGGGGATGCCTGCCGGGAGCGATCCTACAGCGTGGGCTATTATGAAATCCTGGGCTATGGCGTCCTGCAGGTGGGCGGCGAAACTGACAACAGTAATACAGAAACACCAACACAATAGGAGGATGTTATGGAACGGAAACGACAAGGAACTCTGATTTACGATGAGGAAAGCGGACGATATGATATCCGCTTCTCCCTGGAGCGTTACTATGGCGGCCTGCACTGTGGGGAATGCTTTGATGTCCTCATCGGCAGCCGATGGGTGCCTACCCGCATTGAAATGGATGACCGCTGGTATCTGGTCGGCGTAAAAACGGATCAGCTTGCGGGGCTTCGAGTACGGATGTGACAGGACGGGCGGCCAAAACAGGCCGCCCCATTTTTATGGAATGGAGCGAACAACATGAGTAAGAAAAAACAATTCACGGCCAGAGAGATTGCGGATGTCCTCGTCCGGGAAGGAACCAGCCAGACAACAACTGGAAGGTGGTCAGTAGGCTTCGAGGAAATCCAAAATCGGTTTGGGCTTGACCTCTCCGCCGACAGTGATGCCGGAAGGTTGATCGTGATTGCGTTAAAACAGGAAGAAGAAATCAATGAGCTGATCATGACAGAGGATCATATCGAAATGTCTTATCATCTGGAATACTGTCCGGCCTGTAATCAGGGCGGCGCATCCGGTATGGGGAGTGTATTCTCTCTGCTGGGCTGTAATATCTACGATGACCATCTCCCCCAGGGGAATGCAGGCGTACCAGAGAATCCATCAGAACCGGACGCAGCCAAGGAACAGACTGAGGGCATGACATCGGATCTTGTTATGCGGTAAAGGAGGTGACAGGAATGGAACTCTATGCATTTTTTCATCGCAAGGATGAAGAAATCCGCTCTCAGCATTGTGTGGTAGAGAAGGTGTTGGAGCTGTCTGAAAGAGAGTTTGCCCGCTTCTATCAATCACCGCTGGCGGAGTATGATTTTATTGCCAAATACCGTGGAGTCATGCGTCAGGATGCGGACGGAACCCGGCACTGCCTGTTGGTGCTTGGGGAAAACCAGGAGGATGGTATCCTCGTTGACGCAGAAGGCTATGACCATGCCCGCTACCATGCTTTTCTTCCCAAGGCTCGCCAGCTTTATCTCCTGGATCAATACCCTTCGATAGCAAAATTCAATCGGGAGATGGCGGAAATGGCGGAGCAATACACACAGAAAGCCATCACCTGCCAGCAGAGCGGAATGTACCGGATACTGACAGATGAGCTGGCATTGGATAAGGTTGAAGTCCAGCTTCTCGTTGGGATGCTGGAGGATCGCCCGGAGATTGCATATCTGGATGACCTGGGCGATGAGCTGTGCATCAAACTGAACCCGGAATATGCCCATGAAGAAAAAGAACTTCCCTGGCTCAGTCAGGAGGATGCCGATGTGATTTGCGCCAAACATGTCCTCTGGCTTCACGATGCGGGTGGCGAACAGGCTGACTTCTCCGGATACGATCTGTCCGGACTGAATCTGAGCCATCGGAATTTAAACAGCGCCATCTTCGCAGGAACCAGAATGTATGAAACGAATCTGGCGCAGGCGGAGCTGTGCTTCTCTGATTTTACAGAGGCAACCTTGTTCTCCTGTGATCTCAAGGGCGTCACTGCTGAGGAAACATGCTTTAAAAAGATGGTGGCCGATGGCTGTACCTTCCGGGGAGCCATCTTTACACACAGCAACTTTTCCGGCGCACTGATCCAGAATTGCCGCATGGAACAGACCGACTGGACGAACTGCTGTACAGACAGTACCGTGTTCCATCAGACACCTATGGGGCAGGCAAAAATGAATCATGTAAGTGATAATGAGCAGGACTGGAGCCAGGACTCCGGGCCTGCTCTTTCCATGTGAAGGAGGAACCTATGAAGAAAACCAATGTAACAATTTCCTTTGATGAGGAAAAGCTGACTGCGCTCCGGCTCTACATGGAGCAGAAAGATCTGCAGCTTGAAGATGAGCTGACCAAAGCCATGGAAGGATTCTATGGCAAACATGTCCCGGCCAATGTGCGGGAATTTATTGAGATGCGCTCTGGCGAACCAGCAGATCCTGCGCCCAGAGCAAGGCGGCCCAGGCCGGAGAAAAAAGAACAGGCGCCGGCAGATACAGGAGAGAGTCCTTAACAATGCATCTGAAGGATCAATGAATAACGAATCGAGAGGTGATTGACATGCGAAAAGTTCTGTAATAGGAAAATCAACGGGAATCCGGCTGCGTCTTGGAAGCCTGTTCGATGGGATCGGTGGATTTCCTTTATCTGCTGTCCGGAACGGAATCCTTCCGGTATGGGCCAGTGAAATAGAACCTTTCCCGATCCAAGTAACCATGCAGCGGTTCCCGGAGATGCTCCATGTGGGCGATATTACGAAATTAAAAGGGACGGAACTTCCGGCTGTAGATATCATCACGGGCGGATCACCCTGTCAGGATCTGAGCATCGCAGGAAAGCGCGCAGGCTTGTCCGGTGAGCGTTCCGGACTTTTTATGGAGCAGATCCGGATTGTAAAGGAGATGAGAAAGTCAGATGCCAAAAGACAACGAGGAAATGAAACAGTTAACCCTTGCGGAATTGTTCCCCGATTCATGGTGTGGGAAAACGTCCCTGGAGCATTCTCATCTTCAAACGGAGAAGATTTCAGAGCGGTCCTGGAGGAAATCTGCAGGATCGCCGACCATACCATATCTGTTCCTCGACCTCCGGCCGGGAGGTGGAAATCTGCTGGGGCCATATTGGGAAGTGGATTCTCTGTCGCTTGGAGAGTCCTGGACGCTCAATACTGGGGAGTCCCCCAGAGACGTAAAAGAATCTTTCTTGTCGCAGATTTTGGAGGAACATCCGCCCCGGAAATATTATTTAAGCAGGAAAGCATGCTTGGGTATCCTGCGGCGGTCAGCGGAACGGGGCAAGAAACTTCCGGAAAAACTCAAAAAAGCACTGGAGATCCAGGTGGGGATCAAATAGATACGGAAGGATTCATGGCTTTCCATATCAATCAAAGAGAGGAAACGATCAACCTGGGCCATGTTTCCGGCGCATTGATGGCAACAAGAAATATGCAGATGCAGACCTTTATTGCCGGACTCCCTGACCAACAGAAAGAGCCAACTCTCTGCCTGAACGATCAGGGCGGCCAAGTGATGGATTGCAGTGTAGATGTGGCAGGAACACTTCGGGCGCAGATGTCCGGCCATCCTCCGCTGGTTTTTGATAACCACGGGCAGGATCTTAGGTTCACCGGCCCCGTGGAAAAGGCGCAGGCGGTAACAGCATCCTACGGGATGGGAGGCAATACACAATCCATGGTGCTATTTGAAAACCACGGAATCGATGGACGTTATACCGGACCGTTGCCGGTATCCCCGACACTGTCAGCCAGAAGCGGCACAGGCGGCAACAATCTTCCTCTGATCGCGGAGGAACCGGGCAGCTATTGTATTGCCGGGAATATCATTGACCGGCAAAGTAAAAATGGAGGGAATGGGTTTGGCTATCAGGAAGATATCAGTTACACCCTGAATACAACAGACCGGCATGCGGTCTATAGCCGCCAGCGAGTGGATGAATTCCAGGAAAGCAAAGTCGCTGGCACAGAAAGCGCCAGACAATATAAAGATGCAACTGATCTGATCTGCCAGCCTGAGGTAAACAGAAATCTGATCCGCCGTCTCACTCCTCTGGAGTGTGAGCGGCTGCAGGGTTTCCCGGATGGCTGGACTTTGATCGATGGGGCATCTGACTCGGCAAGGTATAAAGCCCTGGGCAATAGTGTGGCAATCCCATGTGTTACTTTTGTTCTGCGTGGGATTGTCCTGATTATGGAGAAAGAGTTTGCGGAGGAACAGAAAAACGGAATCGAAGATTGGAGGCATAACCAATGAATGATATAGACGTTACCGTATATTTTAATGAGCATCGACTCGCTGCTCTGGACGAGATCCTGACGGATCAGGGACGTACCATCGAAGGCGTGTTGCGGAAATGTTTTGAAGAAACCTATGCGTCTCTCGTTCCGGAAGAAAAGCGTGAGGAAATCGAATCACTGATCCGTCAGGAAGAAGCGAAAGCACAACGTGAGGCTGAAGCTGCCAGACGGTTTGCTGTGATCCATTTCCATGAGGACGGGGATGATTTTCATTTCACTTCCGACCTGCGGAACAACTTCTACAGTGCGGCTTATCTCTATCGGAATTTTATGCGGGAGAATGAGGGCAGGTTGACCTTGGATAGTCTGGCACTTTCCTTTGGAGAACATCAGCCTATTGATGATCTGACCTTCTCTGTCTTATGCGACGCTATGGAGCATGATGATCGAATCACTGCGCTCCTGGAATTTGATTTTGACGATGGAACGATCAGCGTAAAAGAGCAGGGAGATCCGGAGTGGCGGACTTATCGTCTGAAAGATGTTTCTACTGCGGTCTACCGTGCCGAGCGCAAATCTACGATTCCGATAGCAGCAAGAGAGTTGATTTTTGAAGAAGCATTGCGGGATCGAGAGATTGACTGGCATTCTCCCGAACAGGCAGAAGAAACAACGCCGCCGGTTCAGGAGATGTGATGCGAAAAGGAACACCCCTGTGAGCCGCCTGTCGGCCCCGTGTTGCGATTTTGTGGGCGAGGTCGAGGAAGTATCCCTCCTCGCCGGTTTGCGAGGCATTTGCGGCCCGTGTGAAGGCAGGCCCCTCCCCATAGAGAAGCAACGGTTCCCCGTGCGGATACAGGGTCGAAAATCAAGCAGGAGAAAGGGACGGTGCCGCATGTCGGCCCCGCCCCAGCTCACTGCGTCCGGCAGAGCCGGCCGCTTCAAGGCATTCCGCCGCTTCTGAAAGAAATGGCATTCCGGTGCCGGATTTGGAGCAACAGGTTCCTGGACAGGTGCTTCAACTCCCGCAAGGCCCAGAAGTTTCAACGAATGATGCGGTGCTTTGGCAGGTTCCTATGAATAAGAAGGAGGATTTCAGACATGCAGGATACAGAGGTAGAAAAGAAAGAAATCAAACGCCGCTTCCAGCTTTGGATCAGACCGTCCACCCTGGAGCTGGCGGACGCTCTTTATGAAAAAGACAACTGCGACAGCCGGAGTGAATTCATCGAAAAAGCTGTCATTTTTTATGCGGGATATCTTTCCGCAGAGGACAACAAAACCTATCTCCCCAATATCGTCACCTCCACGCTGAAAAGCATTGTGGCGGAGAGTGATCATCGGCAGAACCGGATGATTTTCAAGCTGGCCGTGGAGATGGCTGTCATGATGAATGTGGTCGCAGCGAATAACAACATCGATCCGGTGTCACTGGAACGCCTGCGGGGAGAATGTGTCAAGGAAGTCAAAAGGCTGAATGGCTCCTTCTCTTTTGATGATGCGGTGAGCTGGCAAAAAGGATGGGAAGGAAATGAGTGATAACAAACGAAGATTTTAATTTATTTCTTCTTAGTGTATAATCAAAAGACAAAGAGAATTTCCGGTAAAAAATAGTTTAGAAGATCTTTAGACAATATAAGGAGGGATGAAAAATGAATGGGCTTATTGATTTTGATGATCCGAATACTTTCCCCAAAATACTAAATGAGTGGGGAGCAGAATTTGAACATAGGATACTTAGTGCAATCAATTTAGATAGAGTAAGTGAATGGTGGCAGATTGAGCA
>JAHZIE010000004.1:73338-78680 GCA_019419895.1 Clostridiales bacterium
TTACTGAGGTTGCGGTATGCCATTGTACACGGATTTTGGATGTGAACCAATTTTGGAAATACGGAATTGTGACAGGGGGCGGAATAAACTCTGTTGGTGAAAAGCGATTACGAGACTTGCTTTTTAGTATAGAAGTAGAACCTGAGCAAATTGAAAATATAATGTCACATGTTTATTATTACTGGAATCGAGACAAATTATCGAGAACAGAAGCGGTACATTTTTTTATTGATAAGAATCAAGTGTACAAAGATGACCAATTAAATCATTTTGCAATCAATTTAGGTGGTGAAATCTTACGATGGGCATTAGAATCGATGGATAGAGAACTTTATAGAACAGAACCATATAAACGTCTCTGGATCAAAGGTACACCATCGGTAATAAAATTTAAATGTAGACTACGTGACATATATAAAAGATGCAGCAACGGTTTAATTGCAGAGATAGTGAAATATTATATAGTTAAAAATATTTATGGTTATCCGTATGAATTTGAGTTTACAGGTATGACAAAAGGTAAAGTTCCTCCTGAAAATATTATAAGTATTGAAGAAATAAAGGGTTATATACAGATGCAGGAAAAATATCCGGACTATGTGGAATTTTATAATGAAATAGAATGAAATTGTGAGGGAAATGATTTACTATGATATTTGAAGATATTATTTTTACCCCGATCCAGATAGAAGAATTATATAAACCGCAAATGCTAGATGGATTCAAAGATAAGAGCCTTCCTGATTTTAATCCCGTTACTTTCAGCAGTACATTTGTGCAAGAAGTACGAACAGATGAAACGCAGAAGGAGTTTATTCGTTCTTACTTGGAGAGCGCGAAAGTATTAGCAAAGGAATTAACAAGGCTAGAAACTCCTCGAATGGGAATTCAAAAAGTTTTTTATAACTATTCGCTCACGTTGCCTACTATTTATTTGTGTAGACATTGTATGGAACTATCGATTAAATATGCAATTACATGTGTAAACGGACAACCTAAAGAAGTACATGGATTAGAAAAATTATGGTCGTCTCTGCTCTCTTATCTTCCTAAAAAAACTTCTGGAAAGGAGAGAAGTCTTTTAAAAGGAATGGGGAGCTTTGTTCGGGCAATAGATTGCTTAGACGATACTGGAACAAAGTTAAGGTATGCAATAAATAGTAATGGAAACTGTAATCAGGATATATTTTTATGGGCAAATTCTCGAAAGATAGTTCAAAGCACAGAGCTATTTGTAAAACAGCTTGAAAAACTGAAAAAGTTGAAAGACGAGGACGACTAAATGTTTGAAACTATATGGGAAAGGGATACTATGCTAAAGAAAACTTTGGATAGAAGTGAATTATATACTGTGGCAGCATCTTTTCGTGCAGCAATAATAAGAGCAAAGAAAAATTGTGAGTTCGATAGAAGAGATAGAATGTCCAACTTTCCGAGTGGTTGTTGCGATGATGCATGCGATCTTTTAGCTTACTATTTGCAAAAGAAATTCCATATTCCTTCCAAGCAGAAAATAGGTGTATATCGAGATGATAATCCAGAGAGTATAACGAATCATGTATGGCTGATGGTAAATGATATAATGATTGATATCACCGCTGATCAGTTCCCGTCCCTGATTGATTATACCGATGGTATATATGTCGGGGTGGAAAGTGAGTTCTATAGGCGATTGGAAAATATAGAAACTCAAGAGAATTATAATATTGAAAATAACGTACGTTTGTCAGAAGATTATAAAACGATAATAAAATATATTGATTGATAGATTCTGACTGCAAAATGCAAGAAAGGAAACATAATATCGGCTATTAGCGAACCACCAAGCAGGAAATCTTTTATTATGTGAGGTCTCCTGCTTTTTCTTTACTCTAAAACGGAAGGAGGTTTCCCATGGCTCGTCTGGTCACCAAATTCAAATACCTGAAGCCGGAGCAGGAAAAGCCCATCCGCGGGTACGCCCTCTACAGCCCCAGCCGGGCAGGGTTGGCGAAGATCGATGAGTCTTTCAAGCTGGCTCCCGCAACAGTGAAACAACAAAAACTCATTGAAAAGATCCTGCGGGATTTCTCGGATAGCGCTGCGATGCTGGAATATGAGGACTACCAGAGAGAAAAGACCGTGGGAGCCGCCTCTGAATTTATCACCCGTGCCATTGAGGACAATGCCCATGAGATCCTGAACCAGAAAACCTATGCCGACTACATCGGCACCCGGCCCGGTGCGGAACGGTTCGGCAACCATGGGCTGTTCACGGATGATGGTGTCCAGGTAAAGCTGAAAGAGGTATCCCAGGAGCTGAATGCTCATCAGGGAAATGTGTGGACACTTATTATTTCTCTGCGCCGAGAAGATGCGGAGCGCCTCGGTTTCAATACCGGCGTCCGGTGGAGGGATATGCTCCGGACACAGACACAGGCTCTGGCCGATAGCCTGAAGATCCCCATGGATCATCTGAAATGGTATGCCGCCTTTCACAATGAGAGCCATCATCCCCACATCCATCTGCTGGCGTACTCTACCGTAGAGAAGGAAGGGTTCCTCACTAAACAAGGTGTGGCGAAGATGCGCTCTTCCCTGGCCAAAGATATCTTTGAGCAGGATCTGCTCTGCATTTATGAAAAGCAGACGGTTCAAAGGGATAAGTTGCGTCTGCACAGCAAGGAGCTGATCGCAGAGATTGTCTCCCGCATCAATGCCGGAACCTATGACAATCCTAAGGTGGAAGAACTACTCCTGCGTTTGGCAGACCGGCTTTCTAAAACTAAAGGGAAAAAGGTCTATGGCTATCTGAAAGCGGATGTGAAAGCATTGGTGGATGCCATCGTGGATGAGCTGGCTGCAGATGAAAAAATCGCTGCTCTTTATAATCTGTGGTACGAACAGAAAGAAGAAGCGCTCCAAGTCTATACAGAAGCACTTCCACAGCGAGTGCCTCTTTCACAGAATAAAGAATTCAAGCCGATCAAGAATGCAGTGATACAGGAGGCCCTGGGCCTTCATGCTGACCAGCAGGATGTGGAGGAACCGGCCCAAGCCGATGCTCCCGATCCGGAGATGCCAGAAGCTCCGGAATCAGATTCTCAGGCAAGCGATCCCATAGAGCCAGATCCACCTCCCGGCTTTCGCTCTTACTCTGGCGGCTGGGGCTGGAAGAAGGATACTTGGTGGACGAATGAATATAAAGCGGCCCGTGCCTTCCTCTATGGCACCAAGACATCCAAACCGGATTTTGAACAGTCCCTGACCAGACTGAAGGAAGAAGCTCTGCGTGGCAACGGTTTTGCTATGCATGATCTTGGCAAAATGGTTCTGGCCGGTCTTGGATGTAAGAAGGATGAAGAACAGGCACAAGAATGGTTCCGGAAAGCCTTCTCTGCTTTCTGCGCCAGAGAGCCAAAGGAGGAAAAGCCAGGGTATCTCCGATACCGGATTGGCAAGATGTACGCCTTCGGCTATGGCGTGGATCAGGACTATTTGAAAGCTGCCGAGTGGTATGAAAAATCGGTTGCGGAGGGAAATCCCTTCGCTGCCTATGCCTTGGGCAGTCTGTATCATCGGGGCCAGGGCGTGGAACAGGATGAAGAAAAAGCGTTTGCTCTGTTTACCATGGCGGCCACAGATGAGGATAAACCGAATGCCTACGCTCAGTATGAGCTGGGACGCATGTGCCGGAATGGGATTGGCACTGCGCCGGATCAGGCGGCATCGGAGCAATGGTACAAGCAAGCGTATCAGGGATTCCTGAAGATCGAGCAAGATATGGCGGATGACAAGCTGTACTACCGTCTGGGCCAGATGAACCTTACCGGCACAGGAACAAAGAAAGATCCGGAGCAGGCCAGAATGTACTTTGAAAAGGCGGCGGAGCTTGGCAATGCCGATGCCATGTATGGCCTGGGGAAACTGTATCTGAGCAGAGATTTCTCTGGCCGGGATGTGAAAAAAGCAATCGACTATCTCATGGCTGCAGCGGGGAAAGGCCATGATTATGCCATGTACACTCTCGGCAAACTGTTCCTGGAAGGAAAAGAGATCCCTAAGAATCCGGAGTACGCTCTGCGTTGGCTGGAAGAAGCCGTGGAGAAAGAGAATCCCTATGCGGAATACCTCTTGGGGAAAACATTGCTTCAAGGTGTGGATCTTCCCCAGGACATTCACCGTGCGGTTTCCCTTCTGGAAAAAGCAGCGGCACGCAGCAACCCTTGTGCAGCGTATGCCTTGGGAAAAGCACTGCTGGAAGGAACCGTTCTTCTGCAGAATCTTCCAAGAGCCATGGAGCTGCTTACTTTCTCTGCGGATCAAGGATTCTCCGCAGCGCAGTATCTGCTGGGGAAGGTCTTCTCCAGTGGAGAGCTGCTCACGAAGGATATCCCCAAAGCCATCCTCTATCTGACGAGAGCCGCCGAGCAGGATCATGAGTACGCACAATATCTTCTTGGAAAACTCTATCTGGCCGATGAGGGCATCCCCAAGGATGTGAATGCGGCGTTATATTGGTTTACCAGGGCAGCGGATCAGGGGAATGCTTTTGCTCAGTATCAGCTTGGCAAGCTGTTCCTGTATGGCCGGGAGGTGGAGCAGGACATGGAAAAAGCCATTTCCTATCTGACCGACTCTGCTGATCAGGGGAATGTCTATGCAGCCCAGCTTCTCCAAAGCGTCCACAGCAACCGGAATTGGTCGGCGGCCCTGGGCAGCCTGCGGCTGTTGCAGCATCTGGCCCGGATCATCCAGAACCGGATCGAGGACGAGCGCAAAGGCGGTAAGGGTGGGATAGACCGAAAGCTGAAGCGTAAGATCGATGAAAAGAAACAGGCCCATGGTTTAAAACAGGGCTGAGAAAGGAGGCTTCATGGCTACGACTTATATCCATGTTACAGAAGAACAAAAAGATCAGGCCCGCCGCACAGATCTGCGGTCTTTCCTTCTTGGACAAGGTGAGAAGGTGGAACGATCCGGATCGGAATACAAATGGAACCATGGTGGAGAAAAAATCACGATCCGGGGGAATCTCTGGTTCAATCAATATAATCCGGAAGGCGGCGATGCCATTGCCTTTGCCAGAGAGTTTTATGGCTTGGACTTCCCGGAGGCCGTGAAGTTTCTCTTGGAGCAGCAAGGCGTTGTTGTCCTCCCACAAAAGGACGCACCAGCCAAGGAGAAAAAGCCCTTTGCCCTTCCAGAAAAGAATGAGGATATGCGGAGGGTTTATGCGTATCTTCTGAAAGGACGGTTTCTGGATCGGGAGGTTGTGAATGCCTTTGTCCGGGCTGGCCTGCTCTATGAAGATGCGGAGTATCACAATGCGGTCTTTGTGGGTGTGGACGAAAATGGGATTG
>JAHZIE010000040.1:0-9555 GCA_019419895.1 Clostridiales bacterium
GCCGGTATTTTGTATGATATTCGCGCTTCCACGTTGTATGGCCCAGACTATTGTTATCATTCGCCTTCCAAATCTCCTCCTTTTCGTATTCTACCGCAGTTGTTTGTCTGGCCGCTCTTTTATCTTACCAAGAGGAGTTCCTTTTTCCTACGCGTTCCCAAGGCTTTTCCTGAACCCCAGGCTCAGCCGGGGGGCTTTAGACAAAAAGAGAGAGAAAGGGTAAATACCCTTTCTCTCTCTAAGGAGAATGAAAAAATTCTGAAAGTCTTTTAAGAAACTTTAAGTTTATTCGTACTTCTTAATAGCTTCTTTAGCCTTGTTGATCTGATCCTGTCCCCATTCAACAACCTGCTGCACGCCCAGAGCTTCACACTGGGAAACCATTTCATCAAACATGGATTCCACTTCAGCGTCATTTTTCGCGGTTGTAACAATTTGCCAGGAATATTGGGTAACAACGCTCTTGACATTATTCTGAATGTCTTCCAGCTCACTGGGGATGGTCTCAATCAGTTTTGTCCACTCGGGGATATAGTAGATGGCATCGTACTCCTCGAGCACTTCGATGGGGCGGCGCTTGCCGTAGAATTCCTCATACATGTCATAAATCTTGTTTTTCTCAATGCCTTTTTCCGCATACATCAGTGAATCGGAAATACGGAAGGTGGCGTTAGGATATTTGGAGGGAGATGTGGCGGAAGCCAGACCCCAGTTGCCCCACCAGTCGCTGCTGGACTCGCCGGTGCTGAAGGTATAGGAACCGGTATTGCGGAAAGTGTCCGCGCCATCTGTCAAGACATATTCGCCGTCCTTAATATCCCACAGTTCCCCCTGAGGTCCGCCGTACATGACCATCATAGCTTCCTCGTCAAAGAGAAGGTTGCAGAATTTAAGGCAGGCGTCCAGTTTCTCCGTCGTGGAACTGATGGAATAAGGGTTGTTGGCGTTGCCGCCAATTTTGGTGGTTGGAGCCTGGGTTACAACAGCCTGGCCTTCCCAAACCAGGGGAAGGAAGCCCTTGGGCTCCTCTGCGTTGTTGTTGGCATCAGTGTTAAAACCTTCCACATAGTTGCCGGGCAGAGCAATGAAATACTGTTCGCTCTCCTTATATTTTGCCTGAGTATTGTCGTAGGTCTGGGTCATAGAATCGGGGTCTACCAATCCCATCTGAGTAGCGGTCGCCATCCATTTCAGCGCCTGGTAATAGCTGCCGTCCTTGGAAAAAATGGGATCTATTTTGTCGTTGACCATATCATAGAAGTTATAACCAATGTTGGTCGTCATAATACCGCTGACGGACATATAACGTCCAGCATTGGACATGGTAAGCCCATCCCAAGAGGGGAAGTTACCGAACATGTAGGTTTCCAGGCCGTCCTCCGTCTTCGGATAAATTTCCTTCATCTGCTTAGCAAGCTCCAGGAGATCATACATATCCGTAACCTCGGGGCAGTTAAGCTTTTCATACAGATCCCAGCGAACCTTGACGGCATTGGTACCGGTATCCAGCGCGTAGGCGTTATAAGTACCCAACTGACCAAGAAGGCCGTAAAGCTTGCCGGTGCCGGCGCTCTTGTAGTCCTTGGAGAACTGGACAGACTCCGGCCACTTTTCCGTATAATTAGGAATCTGGTCCTCGTACTCAGTTAAATCCTTCAAATGCCCGCCCTGGATGGCCTGGGAAATGTCGCCGTTGATGGCGTACATGCCCACATCGGGCAGATTGCCTGCGGAGAGCATGGTCTGGAGACGTTCATTATCTCCCGGAATGATGTTGACGTTGACGCCGATTTTCTCAGCGAAATAATCCTGCTGCCACTGGAAATAGGAGTTACTGGGATTTTGACCAAAGCCATAAAAATCAATGGTTACAATTTCACCCGTACCGCCGCCGGAGCTCGCGTCACCGGCAGTGCTGGAATCTCCCGCTGTTCCGGAAGAGGACTCGGCGCCCTGCTGCTGGCAGCCGGCGAATACAGACGCGGTCAGGCAGGCGGCCATAGCGGTAGCTAACAATCGCTTCATCAATTTCTTCATCGAATCTTAACCCTCCTAAAATTAGACATCTATGTTATTAACTCACACTGGAAAACAATTCATCCTCCTTTCCTTTTGAAAAATAAAATTTCCCGTATTCTCTGATGATCTCTTTTTGTATACCAGTGTCAGAATAACCCTGAATGAATGTTATTCTGCACTTTTTCTTTCTTTGAAATATTTTCGAATTTCACACCCCAAGCGGGGTGTTTTTTTGCGTAAAAACACAAACAGAGAAAGAAAGAAAAAGTGCACTTTATCGTAATTATGACTAATTTCCTCAGGCTGAAACCAACTTTTTTTAATTTACAGGTAAAATTATAATCCTTCCATTTTTAATAGTCAATAGTTATAAAAAATTATTTTTATTTTTAGCCATATATTTCATTTATAATATTAAAATCTATAATTTTTTCATTTTTGTTTGAATTTTATTTGTTCTACCCTTGTCGCTTCCATATTGGGAATCTATTCCTGACATTTTTTATTTTATCTTCATGATCCCCCTCCAAATCAAAACTTGTACCGGTATGAAGCAATATAATTGCCGCCTTTCCTTCCGAAGGATGTCTTTCCACCTATAAAAAGCATATGAAATTTATAGATATTTGATGCCTTTTCCGTTCCTTCTTAACAGCAGAACCAATATGTTGTGCGGCGGAAAGGACACTTTTTACGCTTCACATTTTCTTTTTCAATATGGGATTTCCGATTTCAAGAAAAAAGCCCTAAACGCAGCGTAACCGCGCTTAGAGCTTTTTCAGTCTCAAAATATTTTAAAAAACAAGAAACATGAAGCGGGAAGCAACTTTACATTCATAAAGCGCCGCGATTTTCTTTCATTATTCTCCTTCCGCCACAACCAAACTGATACGGGAGCCATATTCATACTGCTTTCCTTCCGTATAAGTGGAATCAGCGAAACGGATCACGGTTCCCTCCTCCTGACTGTCAGTTTTCTCGTAGGTCACATCGCCGATCTGGAACCCCGCGTTCAGCAAATCCGCTTTTACATCATTCACGTCCCGGTTTTTCACAGGGGGCATTGTGCGAAGCCGGGAACCCTTGCTCACCACAACAGACACCGCACCGCCTTTAACAATTTCCCGCCCTTCCTCAACAGACTGGGAAATAATAATACCTTCCGCGACATCGTCGTTAAACTGACGCTCCTGCACCAAAACAGTGATGGAATCATTATTCTGCGTCTGTTCCAGCGATTGTCCCACCAGTTTGGGAACTATAACAGTTTCCCCCTGAAGCTGGTAAGAGGAAGTACCGGAGCTACTGGAATCTTCACCAGAGGAAGCATCCTCTTCTCCGGATGAGACATCTTCACTGGAAACATCTCCTGAAGATACCTGAGAAGATGACTCTGCAGGCTCGTCGTTATGACTGGTAGCTGCCAGATAGGCCCATCCAGCCAAAGAAAATACAAGCAGCGCCGCGGCAAAAGATATCAAGCCAACCACAAAATTGGGAAGTCCATTTTTCTTTTTCGGTGCGGGTGGCTCCGGCTCCTCCGCTTCTCTCTGTTCAGCTTCAGCTGCCACAACCGGAGCAGCTGATAATTCCGCGCGCATTCTTTCAAAGGTTGGCGTGCGCTTATCCGGAAAAACCTGTAAGCCGTTGGCAAGAGCCCCAACCACATGCTTGGGAATCTGCTGCAAAATCGATGTGGGAATCAGGAGACGGGCATCTGTCTTTCTTCTCGGCGCCGATTGGGGTTCCCTCCGCGTCAAAGCAAAAAATACACAAGCGGCAAAAGCATAGACATCGGTCGCCTCTGTCAGGCGGCCCTCCCGTGAATACTGCTCCAAAGCGGCGCAGCCCTCGGGCAGCATCTCCGGCAAAACGCCTCCGGATTTTCTCACGGAAGGAATGGAACAATGGATCATTTTCATCCTTCCGTCTGGAAGAATGAGCAAATGATCTGGAGACAAGCCATAGTGTCCCATCCCCGCTTCATGAAGCGCGCTTAATGAGGAAAGCAGCGGCATAAACAAGGGACGAACCGCGTTCCACGTGACAGGTCCTCCATTTTTTTCAATAAACTGCCTAAGGGTCATGCCTCCGTCATAAAATTCCGTCACCGAATAGGCGGTACCGTTATCCTCAAAGATATCATAGACGGGAAGAACTCCGGATAAATCCCGAAAACGCGCCAACCCACGGGAGTAAGATAAAAATTCTACCAGGCAGTTCCGGAAAGAAGATCTCTGTTCTTCCGGAACTCTGATCGTCGCGCCGTCTGTCTCTCTGGCAGCCATGGACTGGGGGAAAAATTCCCGCAGCATCACCTTGGACTTCAGCGTAATATCATAAGCACAGTAGGTCACTCCCTCGCTGTTGCTGCTTTGCGCCTTTCCCACCAGATAACGCTCCTGCAGAACCGTCCCCATAGGTAAAAACGGCGCGCCGTTTTCCTGTCCATTGTCAAAACCACAGTGGGGGCATACCTTTGCCTCACCTTTATCCGTCATACAGGCCATACACAGGTTTTTATATTGCTCCATAAACCATCCAAACCTTTCCAAATAAGTTCCAATGTGACAACCGGACCATTCTTTCTACCAGTCCGGCGCAGAGCCGTCTTTTTCTCAAATTTCCACAAGTCTATGGTTAGTATTGCCAGCCGAAAAACATTTTAACACCGTTCAATCCTATTCTCCATCCTGTTTACCTCTGATAAAATATCCAAGCATGGCGCCACCGGCCAGGCAGAGAACCATTCCGGCAATATAAAGGACATGCACCGCCGTATCACTAAGAGAGAGCTTACGGCCTTCGCCGTCCTCCTCATTGGAAGAAACTGGATCCATCTCGGAAGAAAGCTCTGATGTTTCGGCGGAAGTCTCCTCCGAAGAATCAGAGGAATCCTCTGATGAACTGTCAGAAGAACCTTCCGAGCTATCCGCGGAGCTGCCTCCTGAAGCATCCCCCGAGGACACTTCTCCGGAGGATACCGGCGACGGCCTGGAAGAGCTGGTATTTGGCTTTGGCTGGGCGGAGGTCGCTGTATTCTGCCGCGCCTCGCGGACAACAGTAACCGTATATCCTTTTGACGCGCCATTTTCAGCTGTTACGGTAACAGTAAATTTATTTGTTCCCACAGAAAGGCTTTTCGTGCCGGTACCGGAAACCCGCGCCTTACTGTCCTGGGGCGTCGCGCTGATGGTAGCGGAAGAAGTGCCATAGGGCACGGTAATTTTATATCCCGTTCCGGAAACCTCCTGCCCGTTCACCTTGAGGGAGGAGAGGTTCGCGTTGGAGGATTTGGGAACCGTCACTGTCATTCCGGCGGAACCCCGGTTCATCTGAATGGTCTCCGTAAGTTTTCCCGTTGCAGGATCTTTCCCAGATCCTTCCGCCATAATCACCTGGAGGGAGCCCGCGCCCCCCGCCGGGGCATCGGAACGGATTTTCATCCGGATGGTGGCCAGTGTTCCCGACGCACTGCCGTCCATATTACCGCTTTCAAAAATCAAGCGAACACTTGAATTATCCTTAGATGAACGAGTATCGCTACCATTGATAACCTCAAAACTTTCCACTATAGAAGTGGATATTGAAATAGTAGTATTAACTCCCAAAATGGGTGAACTAGAACTGAAAGCAACAGTCGCGGTAACCGTGGATCCGGGCGCTGGCGCCGAGCTGCTCAAAGAAATTCTAACCTGTCCCGTAACCGCCGCCGGTGCCTTTGATGGCAAAGCGCCAAACAGCAGCCCCGCCATCAGGGGCAATGAGAAAAGCCATCGCCAAACACGGGCCGAACCTATTTTTTTCCTCATTCTTTCCTCCTGTCCAGGCCCTGACAGCCCATCGATTAATACTGCGGAATATCCTGTCTGCCAAACAGGTAAAGGCGTATTGATACCAAATCAGAAATATCTATAATATCATCCTGGGAGGTTCCTGTCTGGGCGGTGACATTCCCCGCTTCAAAATAGGGACCGGCCAGTTCCTCCCTGTCAAACAGATAGAGGCGCACTGTCACCAGATCGGAAATATCAACAATTCCATCCCCGGTTATATCGCCGTATACAACAGTCTGAAAGCTTTCCGCCACGCTGCCATTGGACTGATTGACCAAACGAATGGTCATGCCTGTACCGATATTCCCACTGGTCACCTGGACGCCGTCAGCAGACAGTACCTCCACCCGATAATTTCCAATATCCTCTGTTTTCACAATTTCAGAGACGGAAGAAACCGCCGTCCCGATGGGAATACCGCTGATCTGCCCTTCTTCCCTGTTCAAAACCGTATGAGAACCATCGGCCGGTTCCAGCCAGCCACCCTCCTGGGGAAGATACCGCACATTTTTCCCCGCGTTCAGCCACGTTTGAATCAACTGATAGTCCACGCTTCCCTCACTGACATTGAGCATATTGTGATCGATTACAACCGCCTCAAGAGAGGTTAGAGCTTCCAAAGGAGCCAGGGAAGAAATCTGATTATCTGACATAAGCAGCACCCTGAGCCCTGTCAAGGAGGAAAGGGGAGCCATGGAGGAGATCTCCTGTCCTGTCAAATCCAGGGAAATCAGAGAGCTCAGTCCTGACAAAGGAGAAAGATCGGAAATCTTCCCCTCCCGCGCGGAAAACCGTTCCAAATTCACCGCGTATTCTAAGCCCACAAGACTTTTGGCTCCATTGGGAACCTCCAGGGCAATCAGGCGGGACATCTGCTGTCTGGTGACCGTTCCATCGGAGGAAATTCCAAGTTCCTCACATACCGCCTTTTTTACAGCAGGATCAGAAATCTCCACCGCGGTCTTATCGGTCACAATCTCACGCTGTGGGGAAGAAAATACCGTTGTCCCTTTTTGTTCCAGCGTCTGGATCTCCCCCAGGGCGGAACTGGAAAGATAGTTCTCACGGACATCCAACACCCGCAGCTTGGTCAGCCCTTTCAACGGGGAAACCGATTCCAGCTGATTCCGCGAAACATACAATCTTTCCAGATTGACGGCATATTCCAGTCCCGAAAGATCATCAATGGACAAATCAGGACACGACAGCTCCGTCAGATTGGCAAGCTGTGACTTTGTCAAAGCCTCCGTGCCGGAAATCCCCAGTTCCTCCCGCACAGCATCTTCCAGCTCTTTGCTGGCAAAACTGACGGCATCCGCCGATGCTCTGGTATTCTGCGGATACAGCACCAAAATAGGAGACTGCCCGTTTTCCAAAGAGGCAGGTATACTTTCCCGTTCAAAATAATTTTCCTGCGCGTACACCTTTTTCAGGGCAGGGAAGTCCTCCAATACATCCAAAGAGTACAGCCGGTTAGAGGAAATATCCAGAACTTCCAGCCCGGAAATTTCTTTCAAAGGAGAAATTCCTTCCAGTCCGTTGCCGGAAATATCCAAACGTGACAGCCGTGGAAGGGCTGTGAGCACCTTTAAATCCTCTTCATCCAAACGGTTACCCGCCAAATTCAACAACTGGAGGGAAGAAGCGTATTCCAGCCCGGAAAGCGACTGGATTCCCTTATCCGCGCAATCCAGCTCTGTCAACAGCTTAAACTCTTCCTCAAGAACAGGCTCCTGAGCTCCAAGCCCCATTTCCTCTCTGACAGCCGCGGCAAGCATAGGATCCTCAAACTGAACCTGCCCATCCGCTGAGGCAAGCCAGCGGGGCAGCAGGCCGAAAACGACAAAGCCTCCGGTCAGCATGACGGAAAGGCATACAGCCGTTACTTTCATACTAAATCTCTTGTTCTTTCCCAATGGCAAAATGCCCTCCCTTCCGGCGCTTCTGATATACCATTGCCACAGAGCACAACTAAATCCATCTCTCGTTAAAAAACGCTTGTTTTTTATTCTATCATAATTTTCCTCCAATTTCAACCAAAAGGCTGAACGAGCGACAATTCCTCCTTTTTTTCTATCTTCATATCCCGCCTTTGTTTCCAGGCCGAAAAGCAGTACAGAGCCTCTTCAATACCTCCGCTTCCCCCATAGGCCTGAAAAATCCAAAAAATTGTTGATCATAATGTCACTTTTTGCAATCTTGAATCTCAATATTCGCAATCCAATTGCAAAAATATTTTGATATGATAGTAATAATCATCAGCAAACCAGACAGCTTTCCAGTATAATTTTCCTTAATTATCCAAGCTGTCAAATTCCAAATTATAAACGCTTTCAGAAAGGTGTGAAGCAAATGAAAAAATTAAATGTCGCTATCATCGGCCAGGGCCGCAGCGGGCGCGATATCCATGGTTCCTATTTTCATAAGGATACCGAACGCTTCCATGTGGTCGCCATTGTCGACGCTTTAGAGCGCCGCCGTATCCGCGCCAAGGAAGAATTTGGCTGTGATGTTTATGAAACCTATCAGGAGCTGTTTGGAAGAACTGACATCGATTTTGTTGTCAATTCCACCTTCAGCTATATGCATCCGGATATCACTATTGATTTGCTGAACCACGGCTTTCATGTTCTGGTGGAAAAACCCGCGGCTCAAACCGAAGCGCAGGTGGAAAAGATGATGGAAGCATCCAAGAAAAACAACCGCATGCTCGCTGTCTTTCAGCAGTCCCATTTCGCCCCCTACTTTGAAAAGGTACAGGAAGTCATCGCCTCCGGTAAGCTGGGGCGCGTCGTCCAGATCAGCCTTGCCTTTAACGGTTATTCCCGCCGTTGGGACTGGCAGTGCAGTCAGAAGTTCGGCGGAGGAAATCTTTACAATACAGGCCCTCATCCCATGGAGCAGGCTCTTACCCTTCTCAACTACTGGGACGGCATGCCCAATGTCTTTTGCAAGATGGACCGGGCCAACTCCTTTGGTGACGCTGAGGATTATGTCAAAGTCATTTTGACCGCTCCGGAACGTCCTCTTATCGATCTGGAAATTTCCTCCTGCGACGCCTATCCCTCCTTTACCTATAAGCTTCATGGAACAAAAGGCGGACTGAAAGGATCGATGACCCAAATCGACTGGAAGTATTACTGTGGCGTTGAGGCACCCAAGCAGAAGCTGATTCTGGAGCCTCTGGAAAAAGAGGACGGCACGCCGGCCTACTGCTCTGAAAAGCTTTTCTGGACCAATGAAAGCTGGACTGGCGAAGGGGCGCGCACCTTTGATTATGCCGTGAGAAAATATTATGACACCATTTACCTTCACCTTACTGAGGGCGCGCCGCTGACAGTCACCATGGAACAGGTGAAACGACAGATCGCCATCATGGAAGAATGCCACCGTCAAAATCCTCTGCCAAGGGCCGGCGAATAAAATTTATCTGAAAGGTTGTGAAGTCGATGTATCGAATTGGAATTATTGGGACAGAAAATTCTCACGCGATGTCTTTTGCAAAACAGATCAATCTGGATAAACTGCCCTCCGGTGAGAGAAAGTATCCGGATATGCAGGTTGTCGGCGTCTATGGCGCGGATAAATCCACCGCCCAGGAGGTTGCCGAAAAGGCGGAGGTAGATTTTATCCCCGAAAAGCCGGAGGAGCTGCTTGATAGAGTGGACGCCGTTATGGTAACGGCCCGCAAGGGGTCCGA
>JAHZIE010000040.1:9565-25001 GCA_019419895.1 Clostridiales bacterium
CGCCCTGCCGTTCATCGAAAAAGGGATGCCTGTTTTTGTCGACAAGCCTGTCGCTTCTAATCCCCAGGAGGCTTTGGAGATTTTCCGCGCGGCGAAAAAATCCGGTTCTCCGATCACCGGCGGCTCCGGTTGTAAGCTGGCTTACGATATTATCATGATCAAGTCTGTGGTGGATCGTATGAAATCCAAGGGAAAAATGATCACCGCTTCCATGAATTTTTCCGCCGATCTCAACAGTATTTACGACGGTTTCTATTTTTACTCCCCCCATCTGGTTGAAATGGCTCTTACCGCCTTCGGATACGATATGAAATCTGTCCGCGCTTTTGAAAACCATGGCTGCGTTACCGTTATCGCCCATTATGATCGCTACGACGTCACCCTTCATTTTACCCCAAGCTCGAATGGATCCTCCTGTACTGTTTATACCCAGGAAAAAAATATCTATCGGGAAATTGACATTGCTTTAATTTTCCAGCAGGAAACGGAGAATTTTGCCCATATGGTTCGGACCGGAGAAGCTCATTACACTCCTGAAGAATTAATTCTTCCTGTTTTTGTCATCGACAGCATCCTGAAATCTCTGAAAAGCGGTCATGAGGTTGAAATTCCCACCGTTGTTCTGTAACTGACGCAACATAAAATTTTTATTTAAAAGGGCGTTTCCTTACGGAAACGCCCTTTTTTATTTTACCTTATAAAATCACAGGCTTAACACAAAATCCCTGAAAAAGCTTTAAAACTGGCTACAGCAAAGCATGTGTCTCTTATTTCTCTCTCCATCCTGCCGTAAATGTACCTATCCTATCCCATTACCGTCCCCGAACAATGCTGTTTTGTAGGATAACCATATTACTAGAACCGTTTCAAGGATGAATTTATCCCCAAGCGCCCACATATGTATAAATCAGGGGACATCCCCAAACTTTTGGGAAGGAAACATCTTAGATGGGAACGGTAATAAATAAAAAAAGAAAGTTCCTTTTAAACGCCCTGGTTATGACAGGACTATCCCTTTTAATGAATACGGTAGGGATGGCTTTCCGTGTCTACCAATCAAATAAAATCGGAGCGGAAGGCATCGGGCTTTTGCAGCTGGTTTTATCTGTTTATTTTATGACAACCAATCTGGCTGTGGCCGGAATCCACTATGCTGTCACACGGCTGGTGAGCGAACACCTTGCCACAGGCAACCATGACGCTGTCCGGCAAGTAATGAAACGCTGCCTCCAGCTCTGCCTCCTTTTTGGATGCGGTACAGGACTCCTGGTATTTTTTGCAGCAGAGCCTATCGGCCTTTACTGGCTGAGGGATGGACGTACCATACTCTCTTTGAAGGTTTTGGCCCTGGGGCTCCCTTTTTTTTCGATTTCCTGTTGTACCCGCGGGTACTATCTCGCCGTCAGAAACGCGATGAAGCCCGCTTCCGGGCAAACCATTGAGCAGATCATCAATATACTTGTTACTCTGGGCGCCCTTCATCTGCTGCTTCCCTATGGTATTGAATATGCCTGCTGCGGCATTGCGGCAGGCATGACGGCAGGAGAAATTGCCGGCTGTCTTTATATCCGCTGCCTCTATTTATGGGAAATCCGAAAAAAATTTCCCCGTAAAACAGGAAAGTCCATCCATCCCTGGAACATCCTTTCCATCTCCCTGCCTATATCCGGCGGATCAACCCTGCGCACTGCCCTTTCCGCTGTGGAAAACGCACTAATTCCGGCAGGGCTAAAAAAATATGGTGCCTCCTATCAGGAATCCCTCTCCAATTACGGTGTCATCAAAGGGATGGCCATGCCGGTGCTCGCTTTTCCCTCAGCGTTTCTGTCCGCGTTTTCTATGCTCCTGGTCCCTGAAATGGCTGAGGCGAAAGCGGTACATAATCAAAAAACCATCAACCGCATTGCCAGCCAGGTATTCCAGCTTTCTTTTCTGTTTTCTATTCTGATAGTGGGGATTTTTTTCTTTTTCGCCGATGATTTCGGCCTCCTACTTTATCAGGATCCCTCTGTAGGCAGCTTTCTCCGCATCCTCGCGCCTCTCATTCCCTTCATGTATCTGGACAGCATTGTGGACGCCATGCTGAAAGGACTAAACGAACAAGTCTATGGGCTCAAGGTCAATACGGCAGACTCTTCCTTCCGTGTGTTATTAAGTTTCCTTCTCCTGCCCCTTTTAGGGATGAAAGGATATCTGATCATCACCTTTTTCAGCACCATCTTCAACGCTTCTTTAAGTATGGGAAGGCTCATCAAGGTCAGCAGGGTAACTATCCATCCTGTCCGCTGGCTCCTTCTTCCTTCGGCAGGTGCCGTACTGTCCGGCCTTGCCTCTGCAGCCGCGGCCACTTTCCTCGGAAAGTGCTTTTCCCTCTCCCTTCTATGGGGCTTGATCATAAAAATCGCGATATGCGTCCTCTTATACTTTTTATTTCTTCTTGCTACCGGTGTGATCACAAAAGAGGAACTTCGCAGACTCCACCTTCTTCCAAAAACATCCGGGCAGAGCTCTGCGATTTCTAAAACCGCGTAACCAGCCCGTGTCAGGCAGAACACTCCCCTTTTCAGGCAGGGCAAACTCAGACCAATGAGTTTTTAAAACGCTCTTCCAGGCTCTGTAAAGAAACCCGGCAACGGAAATTGGGAATATCATCTCCTCCGTTTCTTAGGGAACCGCGTAAAGATTTGTTTCCCATGCTGGGATATAAGGGTGATGACGCAGGTAGAAACGATAATCAGGCTGCATATGGTGCAGAAGCAACGGCAAAGTAAAAAAGTCATTGGTACGGTGATAGACACTGATCATCAGCTTGGGACTATATTTTTTCAGCGTATGGCGGCAGCCAAAAATTGCTTCCCTTTCCGCCCCTTCTACATCCATTTTTATCCAAGTGGCCTTTTCATCCCGCAAAATGGTATCAACACAGCGCATCTCTACATTTTTCTGTTTTGAATATCCGGCGGAATCCGAATCAAAAGAAATACTGGAGCTGCGTCCCCCCTTTCCCTCAAAAGGCAAAAAACCGTCTTCGCTCCAGGCTCCACAGGAATACAGGCGAACCTGTCTCCACTGATTTTCTCTTATTTTTTTCTCCAGTTTTTTAAAATTTCTTCTGTCAGGCTCTAATGCCGTTATCCTATCATATCTCCCGCCGCAGAGGCTGATAAATTCCTCTATTGTGTCCCCGTCATAGGCGCCGAGATCCACATAAGCTTCCCCTTCCGACACAGGAAAAAAGCTTTGGAAAATTTCCTCCCTGGGTGTTTCCATCTGTCTAAGCCAATGGATTTTTCCACTGATTTTATACTCCAGCAGCATCCGGAATACCTTACGGGACTGCTCGTCCGCCAATAAATGATAAACCCTTTCCAATTCTTCCCGATAATGGGTAAGGGAATCCAGGGTAAAAATATCCCCGCCGAACAGTGGGACATCAGGCGCCAAAATTTCATAGCGTTTTTCCATCTGTTCCAGTCTTTTGAACATGTCAGGCTGAAAAACCGCGAATCCCAGCAAAACAAGGGCGTTTGTGTATTTCTCGCAGATGTCGTCATACCGAAGGACAGGATACCCGGCAAAAGAATGCCCCCGGACATATTCGTCACTTGCAAAGATATCCTGAATCTCAATGCCATACCGCCTGCATTGAAATAAAATTTTTTCAGCGCCGTTTCCCATTCCATACAGTAAAACAGGCCTGCGTTCACCCGCAAGCCGTTCCCATATCAATTCCTTTTCTGTTAACATTACCATTTTCAGTTGTTCCTTTCCACTGGCCTCCAGTCCTTTTAAAGAAAACGCCTGGAGAAATTTTTCAGATCTGCCACCGTATCCTTTTTTGCCTTCACAGGAAAGGAACCTATCTATCTTATTTCTACCACTCGATTTTCCAAAAACATGGCCATCCCTTACGCTCCGGCATTTCTTTTCCGGATGCTCCAGGGAACGACCTGTCGACGCCATATTCCACCTAAGCGGCAAACCGCCTGCATGTCCAATTTCTTATGGCTGCACAGAAGGCGGATTGGCCGGACTGGCCTGCTGTCCGTCCTCCTTGAGCTCTCCCGCCTCCTCAATGGGCTGCTTTTTCTTTCCAACACCAGAAAAAGGAGCGGACACAAGGATGGTCATATAATAAGTGAACAATCTCCATAACACCATAGCCGACTTGACAGAATTGCCAAAGAAAACACGGAACATAACAACAAAGCTTCCTTCCGCCGCTCCCGCTCCGCCCGGTGTGGGCATATAGGAAGCAACCATGGTGACAAAAGCCTGGGCCGAAACTAAATCAAAGGCCGAGTATTCCTGAAACCCGAAGCTGCGGTATACGCAGTAGGGAACAATATAAAAACAGGTAAGCTGGAGAATCGTCAACAGGAAAGAGACTATCATCACAGCCTTATGCTTTTGAATCACCTTACAGTTTTCGTGATACATTTCCAATTCATTTTGAATATTTTTCAGTGTTTCCTCAGGATGTTTGAGGATCCGTATTTTTTTTAAAAAGAAAAAAACAAGTTCCAAAATTGTTTTTGTCAGTTTTTTACTATAGGAAAATATTAAAAGCAATACTATAATTCCCGCCTGAAATACAAAAGCTATAATTGTCAGAAACATCATATCGCTGATCTGCCCTTGAAAAAAACGATAACGAAATAGGATGACAATAAGGGAATATAAGGAAAGCGTTGTCTGATAGACAAGGAATTTCTGCATCATCGCGGAGCTGGCGCGGCCCACGTCTACCCCCTGGCGGCTCATGAGGACAATCTGCATGGGTTTTCCCGCAACGCCATACGGCGTGACATTATTATAAAACTGCCCTGCCATGGAAACCCTTGTCGCGCTCAAAAAACGGTATTTCGGATAGCTGATTCGCACAAATATCTGTGTCAGCCAAATATCAACCAAAAAATTCAAAAGCATAAAACCCGCGCCGACGAGCAGCCATTCCACTTGAAAATAGTCGATATTCTTAAACAAGTCAACCAGTCCATCCTCTGAAAAGCCAAAGTAAGCCAGCATTCCCAGAGAAAAGGCGATGACGAGTATATTGAAAATTGTCGTGCCCTTTGGCTTTTTCTTCATAGGCCGTTCCTTTCCGCTTCTTCTCCAAGGATGGGAGATAAAAAGCTATATTAATATTCATTTCGTTCCTCATTCTTCATTATTTCCTATATCAAGAGGAAAACCTGTGACGATATCTGCCATTTTTGCCAAATGGCAGAGGACGGGCCGCCGCAGAAGCTATAAAATTAAGGCAAAAACAAAAGAATATTTTTCCAATCATACTTTTTAATTATATGAGATCTCCGGAGTAATGTCAATTCAGGGGCAGTTTATTTCCATTTCATTTGTGTCAAAAAACAGTTTTTTGTATATGGCGAAACAAGGAAAAAATGATTCAGCGGAATATCCTCCCTCGCCTCTTCAGCACTGCTTCCAGGCCACCCTTCCATCCTCGGTAAAAAATTCCCACTCCTGTTTTTCGGTTCCTATGCGTCGGTAAGAAAAGAAAGGACACCCCAGACTCAGCGTTTAGAATCTGAAGTGTCTTTTCTAAAGCAGCAAAAAATATTTTTTATTACTGAATGTGGAGTTACAAAGAATCAGCTCCAATTTCTTTGAAAAAGAATATACAACAATACGCAAATCAATAAAATCCACAAAGCTATTCTATAGGATCTATCCATATTTCCCGTCCGCTTTATAACAATTACCTGTTTCATCTGCCTGCATCCCTCACACATGGCCAACTCTTTGGATATAACATAGTTTTCCGGAGGATCATTTGTCCCATTGATTTTATTCCAACAATCCAAACAAAATTCCGACAAATAAATCACCTCGTATTTATTATAGCTATTATGCATTGCAATTGCAATGCATAATTTTGTATCCTCTGGACTTAAAATAAGCAATACAAATGCATTGCTACAGTGAGGGATTTTGTGTGAAAAATTTTAAAATTCCGTCTATTCCACCGACCACAAACAAGACAATCCGATTTCCCAATGATGTGATCGAACAGGTCGAACAGGCGATTCAGGGTAAAAGCTGTACCTTTTCAGCATTTGTTATCGCTGCCGTTCGTGCCGCGCTGGAAAATGTGGAGGAATAACAACAATAAGCAAAGACAATAAAAACACCATAGACTCACAATAACGAGTCTATGGTGTTTCTTCTATAAACAATAAGATAAACAAATTTTCTCTGCCGATTTATTGTAAATCCGGACTTAGCGCCTATCCCTATCGATTTCTTCTCTAAAGACACAAACCGCTGGCTGGAACGTTTTCCAAAATCACCCTTCAGCCAAACATTAACCGCCGATGGAATAGTTGGGCGCTTCCTTGGTGATCTGGATATCATGGGGATGGCTTTCTTTCAATCCCGCGCCAGTAATACGGACAAACTGGGCCTTCTGATGCAGCTCCTCAATGGTGGCACAGCCAGTATAACCCATACCGGCGCGCAGGCCGCCCATCATCTGATACACTGTATTGGAAACCGGCCCCTTATACGGCACACGCCCCTCAACTCCTTCAGGTACGAGCTTTTTGTTTTCTGTCTGGAAATAGCGGTCGCTGCTTCCCTTTGCCATAGCGCCGAGGCTTCCCATACCGCGGTATACCTTAAACTGACGTCCCTGATAAAGCTCTGTTTCACCGGGAGATTCCTCGCATCCGGCAACCAGAGAACCCACCATAATCACATTGGCGCCTGCCGCCAATGCTTTAACAATATCTCCGGAATACTTGATGCCGCCGTCGGCAATAACCGGGATTCCATATTTCTGCGCAACGCTTGCCGCGTCATACACGGCGGTGACCTGTGGAACGCCAATTCCCGCAATCACACGGGTGGTGCAGATAGAACCAGGCCCAATACCAACCTTAATACAGTCGGCGCCGGCATCAATGAGAGCTTCCGCCCCCGCGGCTGTCGCGACATTTCCCGCAATCAGCTGCACTCTCGGAAAAGCCTTTTTCACCTTTCTCACCGCGTCCAGAATACCGCTGTTATGCCCGTGAGCGGAATCCAGCGCCAAAACATCCACCTGGGCTTTTACCAGTTCCGCAACCCTTTCCAGAACGTCCGGCGTCGCGCCGATGGCGGCGCCTACCAGAAGCCGCCCGTTAGCGTCCCTTGCGGAGTTGGGATACTGCACAGCTTTTTCAATATCTTTAATCGTGATGAGGCCGCACAAATTTCCGGCGTCATCCACAATAGGGAGCTTTTCAATTTTATGCTTCCTGAGAATTTCCTGCGCCTGTGCCAAAGTGGTTCCAACAGGAGCAGTGACCAGATTTTCCTTAGTCATAACGGCGGAAATTCTCTGTCCGAAATCTTCATCCGTCATAAAACGCAGATCGCGGTTGGTCAGGATTCCCACCAGCTTGGTTCCCTGGCAGATCGGAACGCCTGAAATCTTATATTTGGCCATTAAATCATTAGCTTCATGGACATAGTGATCGGGAGAGAGATAAAAAGGATTGACAATAACGCCGTTTTCAGAACGCTTTACCCTGTCAACCTGATCGCACTGCTGTTCAATTGACATATTTTTATGAATGATGCCGACACCGCCCTCGCGGGCAATGGCAATGGCCATTTTGCTCTCGGTAACGGTATCCATGGCAGCGGTCATAAGCGGCGTATTCAATCGGATGCTTTTTGTCAGATTGGTGGAAATATCAACCTGTTTGGGCAGCACATTGGACTCCGCCGGAACCAAAAGCACGTCGTCGAAGGTCAGGCCTTCCTTTCCAAACTTATAGTCATAACTGGTATTCAGCATGCGTCTTCCCCCTTAATTTTTGTCCTTGTCTTTCCTCAAAATGTCCTCTGAAGGGATGTCCCTCTCCAAAGCCCCTGTTAGGAAAGCGTCTCCTGCCAGCGGCCTCTAAAAAGAAATATACATCCTATGTATATTTTATTATTTTATCATTCTGACGTCGGGGTGTCAACATGCAAAAGGCCACAAAAGCGCACCCTGAATCCGCCAAAATTTGTCTTATTTCCTTTAATTTTTCCCAAGTTTCAGAAGTCCCCGTTCCAGCATGGACTGCGCCCCCAGAAGGACGCCCATTTTTCCGCTGTGAAAATTCAGCCCTCCCTGCATCCACGCCGCATAGGGTTCCCTCAGAGGGGCATCAGCTGACAATTCAATGGACGCGCCGAGGGTAAACGCCCCTGCCGCCATGATGACCTGATTATCATAACCCGGCATATCCCAGGGCTCTGGGCATACAAAGGAATCCACCGGCGCTCCCTTCTGCATCCCCTGGCAAAACGCAACCAGAGCGGGCTCATTACCAAGGACAACCGCCTGGATAATATCCGCCCGTCTCTCTTCCGGCCGCGGCGTAACCTGGTAGCCAAGCCCAGAAAACAGCGCTGAGGCGAATACCGCCGTTTTTAACGCCTCTCCTGTCACATGCGGGGCATGAAATAATCCCATAAAGAGCTCACGGCTGTGTCCCAGGGTTGCCCCTACCTCCCGGCCAAGTCCCGGGGTGGTCAGCCTGCGTGCGCAGAGATCTACCAGATCCGCGCGGCCCGCGATATATCCTCCTGTGGGCGCGATTCCCCCTCCCGGATTCTTGATCAGAGAACCCGCCATCAGGTCCGCCCCTCTCTGGGTCGGTTCTTCCGTCTCCACGAATTCGCCGTAACAGTTGTCTACCATGACAATACAGTCTGGCGCAAGCTCCTTGGCAAGGGCTGCAATTTTTTCAATCTCGTCCACATGGAGGGAAGGACGAAGGCTGTAACCCCTGGAACGCTGGAGATAGACCATCTTAATTCCCGGATTTATCTTTCTTTTCATCCCCTCATAATCCGGGGTGCCATCCGGCAGCAGCTCCACCTGATCATAAGCAATTCCAAACTCCTTCAGTGTTCCAGCTCCATTTCCTGTAATTCCAATGGTACCCCGCAGGGTGTCATAGGGCATCCCTGTAACGCTGAGCATGGTATCCCCCGGACGCAGAACTCCAAACAAGGCCACTGTCAGGGCATGGGTGCCGCAGACAAAATTATGACGTACAAGAGCATCCTGCGCCCCAACCGCCTGGGCGAAAACCTTATCGATGGTTTCCCTGCCCCGATCGTCGTAGCCGTAGCCAGTTGAAGCGGCAAAGTGACTTTCCGATACTCCATTGTCAATAAAAGCCTTGAGCATTTTACATTGATTATATTCCGTCACCTGATCGATTTCTTCAAAAATCTCCCGGCAGCGGATCAGGGCCTTTTCTTCCTCCTCTTTCAGACGCGGGGAAAATTGGAAAAAAGGCTGTGCGAAATTTTTTTCCATAGATCGATTCTCCTATTCCGTTGTTTTATTTTCTTGAATTCCATTGCATTCCGGCGAAACGAAAGATGGCAGAAACCATGAAAGAACACGAGCCGCGGGCCTCAGAGCCCATAACGTTTCCACTCTGCTCTCCCATTCCGCAAGATGGAAACGGGTATTTATAACCGACGCGCTCTTTTCCGATCATCCCGTTTCTGTCCGTTGATATTCCATCCACTGCCCGGCCTGGGTAAATCCAAGCCTCTCATAAAAACGAAATACCTCAGGCCGCGCAAGCAGGCAGGGGAGCCTTCCGTTCTCCACAGCCCGTTTACAGAGATGGCGTACAACACTTCCGGCCAAGCCCTGCCGGCGAAAGGCTTCCACTGTGGCAAGTCCTCCAATGAGAGAAAGTGAGCCGGCCTGCGCCGTAAGCATTCCGGCGCATATCAGCCTCTCCCCTTGCCTAATTCCGCAGGCATAAAGCTGCCCATGGCGAAGCCGATGGGAAAGATCCGTATAAAACGCCTGATCGTCAGGCTTGTGACTGTCCAGTCCCTGACCTCCCACCGTTAAAAGTGGAAAAAGCTCCGCCGCTGTTTCCACAGGAAAAATTTTTTTCTCTCTTTCCAATTCTAACGCCTTTGACGGAGGGGTTCTAAGAAGATACAGTCTTCCCTGGGAGGACATTTTCCATCCATATGCTTCCACTCCCTCCATAGGAAGGGAAATCATTCTTTTTATCCCCGGCAGCATGGACAAAAAGGAATACATCTCTTCTTTGCAGCTCTTTTCTCCCATCAAAACATGCAGAGAGCTATCCAAACGGGCAGCCGCCCCTGTGATGCTTTCTTCATTGTCCCATTGCAGCCAATATTCGGCAAAAGGGACGGCCAATCCATAGCTCTTGGCCGTCCCGCAGATTCCCAGCCCTATAGGGCTGTTTTCACAATATTTCAATAAAAGCGGAAAGGTATCCTCCCCCACCAAACGAATCATAAAACCTGTTCCTCTTCCCCACTGTCACAAACCGCTTCCGCCAGTTTTTCCACAAGACGGATAGCCTCTTCATAATCCTCTTCCCGAATCTGGGTAAAGGGGGCGTGCAGATAACGGCACGGAAGGGAAATAGCGGAGCAGCGGACCCCTTCCCTGCTGCAATGAATCGAACCGGCGTCGTTTCCTCCAGAGGCCGCTTCCTTTATCTGGCAGGGGATTCCATTTTCTCGCGCCAAAGAAAGGGCCAAATCAAAGTATCGCCTGTCGTAAATCGTTCCGCCGTCCATAAAACTGATCACCGGGCCCTTTCCCTGATAACAGACCTTTTTTTCCGCCGGAACTCCGGGGATATCGGCGGCAGTAGTGGCCTCCACCACAATTGCCGCCGAAGGCGCAACGGCAAAGGAAGCGGTTTTTATTCCCCGCGTGCCAATTTCTTCCTGTACGCTGAAAACAAAAAACATATCGTAGGCAAGCGGCCTCCGGATGAGTTCAATCAGCACAGCACAACCGGCCCTGTCATCCAGCGCCTTGGAAACAACAGTTCTCTCCTGCCGGTAAAACTCGGAGAAAAAGACCACCTCGTCTCCGGGAACAACCGCTTTCTCCGCCTCCTCCCTGCTGGATGCCCCGATATCAATATACATCTGGGCAATCTCCGCCGGCTTTTTCAATTCCTCCGAGGAAAGGAAATGGATTGCTTTGGAGCCGATGACTCCATGAATTCCTTTTTTCCCCACCTTGACCTGGATTCCCGGCAATACCCTGCTGTCAATCCCTCCTACAGTAGTAAAATGCAGATATCCTTCTTCTGTAATCCGAGTGATTATCAGCCCTACCTCGTCCATATGGGCCGCCAGCATCAGCTTTTCCTTCGGTTTCCTTTTCCCCTTTTTCAGCGCGATAATATTACCAAGCCGATCCACTTCCACACAGGCGCAATAAGGGGTAATTTCCCGCAAAATAAGCTCCCTGACGCTATCCTCTCTGCCGGAGATTCCCGGGCAACCGCATAGTCTCTCAAGCAATTCATAGTCCGCCATCAGTCATGCCTCCCTTCTCCGTCCGCACGCCCGCATTGACGTACATAAGCGGCCATCAGCCTGGCGGTTTCCTCAATATCTGAAAGCTGAACCACTTCAACCGCCGTATGCATATAACGCAGGGGGATGGAGAGCAGGGCGGTATCCACTCCTTTTCCTATGCAAGAAATTTGATCCGCGTTTGTACCTGTACGTCCTCCCGCCACATCCCTGGTGTATGGGATGCTGTTTTTCTCCGCAAGGCGCAGCAGGCTTTGGGACATACGTGGGGAAAGAGAAGGAGCCAGCCCAATCATTACACCGCTCCCCATAGGGGCAGTGTTGTCCTCTTTACAGTCGGGAGTCTGCGCAAAGGAGACGTCAACTACAACCGCCTCATCCGGGCTGCATCGAAAAGCTCCCGTCGCCGCCCCACTCCCACTGAATTCCTCTTGCGCGCTGAATAAAACTGTCAGTTTGCAGGTCAGCGGTTCCTTTTCCTCCTTCAAAATTTCCAAACAGCGCAGAATGGCCGCGACTCCCGCCCTGTTATCCAGGGCGGGAGAGGCCACCCTTCCGCCAAGCAATTCTACGGGCGCGTAATTCACCAAAATCCTATCCCCCAAGGATATCAGCTGCTGTACTTTCTCCTTGGAAAGGCCGGTATCTACCTGCATTTCCTCAATCGCCGGCGCTTTTTTATCGTCCTTTCCCGTCAAATGGGGCGGCATGCAGGAAATTATGCCCTTTACTCTCTTTTTCCCATAAATGACCACTGGCTTTCCTACCAGAATCCTGGGATCTACGCCGCCGCACTTAACAAAATGGACAAAACCGTCTCTGTCAATCCGGGTGACCGTCATGCCCACTTGATCCATATGGGCATCTAACAAGACATGGGGAGCATCCGCTTCCCGGCTGCTCCCACAAAATTCTCCAAATAGATTTCCATTGCCCGCGGCATATACCCCGCCAAAGGAGGACAGGAACCGGGAAATTGTTTCCGCAGCGGCCTCTTCACGCCCTGTCACACCGGGACTCCCGCATAAATCAAATACCAGCTGCTTCATATTCATAGCTTTTCGTTTCTCCTTCCCAGCGTCTTTTACTCCCCACACATCCTTACAGACAGGCCTCTTCCAGCTCTCTCCCATAAGCATTGCGGTAAATTTCCCGCTTTACCGGCTCGAAATCCTCGGACTTAACCGGCGCGGGATAGCTCATAATCAGCAAAGTTTTGTCACTCTGCCCCTTTCTCAGCGGGGGCTGACAATAAGAAAAGCCATTGAGGTAAAAACCCAAATCCTGATAAAAGGCGATCCTCCGCCGTGAAATCTCATTTTCCGGCAGCTCTACTTCAAGAACAACCGGCCGTTCATCCATCTGGATATATTCATTCAGCAGGGTATGCCCAATCCCCGCGCCCCTGCATTTTCTGTCAACCGCCAAGTGTTCAATGAAACGGAAGCTATCAAATTCCCATGCCGCCAGAATACCAACGGTTTTAATCTGACGCTTAATAATATAGAAATGATAATAGGGAGAGGAAAACAACTCCTTCTGATCCTCTTTTTCTCTGATCTCATCCTCTGGAAACGCTTCATCCATAATAGGAAAAACGGAATCAAACTGATCCCGGTCAATCTGCATTACCTTCATTGATCTATCCGCTCCTTATACAAATTTCTATTTTGAAGCCGTCCCAGCCGTTTCAACTTTCAAGACGCAGGCACATCCTCCAGGCGCGCTTTAACTTTTATCATTTCAAATCATTGACAAGCTGTTTAAAATGAACGCCGCGGGTTTCAAAATTGGGATATTGATCAAAGCTCGCGCACGCGGGCGACAAAGAGACAATATCCCCTCTTTGCGCCAACTCGCGCGCTTTCCGCACCGCTTCCTGCATATTCTGCACACGGATAATAACAGGCTGATCCTGCCGGTAGGAAGGAGCCCCTTTCACCGCGGCTTCAATTTTATCAGCAGTCGCTCCAAGCAAAATCAATATTTTAACCTTTTCCACCACCACAGGGCCCAATACATCAAAGGGTATTTTTTTATCATAGCCGCCGGCAATCAGGATGATTTTCTCATCATACAGAGAAAGAGTTCCGGAAATAACCCTTGTGGGACTGGTTGCAATGGAATCGTTGTAATATTTCACGCCGTCCAACTCTCTGACAAATTCCGCACGGTGCTCCACCCCGCCGAAGCTTTTTGCCACTTTTTCTATATTGGCGACATCCACAGTCCCCCATACCGCGGAAATCGCCGCAAGGTAATTTTCAATATTGTGATTTCCTCTTATCTTGATCTCCGCCGCGGGCATGACCGGAATTTTTTCTCCGTGATAGGCCATCATGATCATCCCGTCCTCAGCAAGATAAGCACCTGACTCGGGTTGTGCTTTTCTGCTGAACAAAAGCACCTGACCGCGGGTTTCCTCCGCAAAGGCGGCTGTAATCTGATTGTCCATATTCAGTACAGTCCGGCTGAATGCGTTTTGGTGCAAAAACAGGTTTTTCTTTGCATTGATATACTCCGCCATATCCTTATGCACATCCAGGTGATTTGGGGAAACATTGGTCACAACCGCTACATCTGGCGCCTGGCGCATGGAAATCAACTGGAAGCTGGAAAGCTCCACCACCGCCACATCGTCAGGAGAAATTTCTTCTATCAAAGGAAGAAGGGCACGGCCGATATTCCCGCCTAAATGAACCTTCCTTCCCTGGGCCTTCAGCAGTTCGGAAATAATGGTGGTGGTAGTGGTTTTGCCGTCGCTTCCCGTGACAGCGTAAATCGGGCAGGGGCACAGATCGAAAAAGACCTCCATTTCCGATGTCACCGCAATCCCTTTCCCGCGCGCTTCTTCCAGCTCCGGAAGATTAAACCGCATGCCCGGCGTGCGGAAAATGACGTCCACATCCAGATTTTTCAGGTAATCATTGCCCAGGCTGAGCCTGGCTCCCAATTTTTCCAGCTTATCCGCCGTTTCGCCCAGCTGCTCCCTGGTTCTTCTGTCACATACGATCACACTGGCGCCCTTATTTAAAAATTGAGACACCAAGGGGGTATTACTCACGCCTATGCCGCAAAAGGCCACCTTTTTCCCCTTCATTTTCTCAAAAAAACGCTCGATTCTTTCATCCATCACAAATTTCCTCCATTACAGCAATTCTATACTATCCTGAGGTTCTGCCCCTTGTTTTCATCCAATCCTTGCTTGCTGAATTCTTTCATTACAGGCATATTTATTATATTATACCTAGGATAAGGAAAAAATTCAACCGCGGATGCAATTTATAGCTTTATTTCCCAGACAGGCGGGCAGGATGAAAACAATGGAATTTTGGGAAAAATTTGCCTGCGGATTTTCCGGCGCTTTTATAAGGACAGCAAAAGGACAATACGGATAAAAATTTGTTGCTATTTCATTATTTTTTTAAATCTTCGGAAAATAGTTTTTATCAATTTACCGTAATTATTATAACAGAAAGAACAGTAAAAATCTATAAAAATCGTACAATTTTATATTTTTTTTGTATTTTGCTTAAATTCTCACACCCCTTTCCCTTTTCATTCAACATATCTTCTGTTTTTTTCGAAATAATTTTCATGGTTTTGTCCCATAATCGCCGCTATCCACCCGCCAATTTTTCTCATTTCTCTAACGCCATAATATGATACGGCCTGGAGTTTTGCCCATTATAAAAAAATTGGAAAAATTTGGAAAATATTTGAGTTCCTTTTTTCCGCGTATCTGCGTTGAATAAAAATAAATGGTCTTCCAAATGGCAAAAAATCTTGTTCCGCCCCTTTCTATGGTAGCTTCCCAATATTCCTTCAAAGATCTGCCTGTCCAGAAAAGACATCTGGTTCCCGGTCATCATAAAAACCTTGATTGTCTACCGTATTTCATTCAATTTTCCTACCAAAGCTAACCCGCTTCTGTGTTTCTCCAATTTTATCCGCCAAGCAAATTTTTCTCCAGCCGCATTAACGAACTAAATTTTTCATTTCTCTGTTCTGAGAAGGTGGCCCCCACAGTCAAAACCACCGGCTAAGCCGGAGGCTTGAAGAAGCCCTAGAAGGGCATAATACGGACAATACC
>JAHZIE010000041.1:0-3279 GCA_019419895.1 Clostridiales bacterium
GCCGGTATTTTGTATGATATTCGCGCTTCCACGTTGTATGGCCCAGACTATTGTTGTCATTCGCCTTCCAAATCTCCTCCTTTTCGTATTCTAGCGCAGTTGTTTGTCTGGCCGCTCTTTTATCTTACCAAGAGGAGTTTTTATTTCCTACTCTCCGCTCATGCTTTTCTGAACCCCAGGCTCAGCCGGGGGGCTTTAGACAAAAAATGCCGGCCCTCCATGAAATGGAAAACCGGCGCAGACATCTTTAATTCAATACAATCAATGATAATCAGTGGGTTCCCCGGATAACGGAAATCCCCCTTTTCTCTATCATCTCGACAATTTTAGTAATTGTGGGACATTCCCATATCTTTTCCGGATACCCCTTATCCTTCTTCATACCGCAAATACCTACATGGACAGTTTCCACTCCGATCTTCTCAAGGCAGTCTATTTTTTCCAGTAACCCTTTGTCCTCTTCTGGCTCTGTCCCGCAGCCATTGCAGTGCATAAAGGCCATCAATTCAACCTCTTGCTCCTGATAGACGGAAAAAGCTTTTTTTCTTTCATTCATTGCCTTTAAACAAGCAGCCCCTGTACATACCCGGTTGGAATTCAGACAGGTGAGTATTGCTATCTTTTTCATACGGCAAATTCCCCTTCTCTCCGGCGGTGGGCCGGCTGATATACAATATGTCCTATTCCGGTGCTGTCTTTGACGATTTCAGCATCCACCTCATAAATTTCTTTGATAAAGGAAGAGGTTAAAATTTCTGAAGGGGTACCAAAGGCCGTAACTTCCCCATTTTTAACTACAAATAACTTATCGCAGTACATCGCGGCGATATTCAAATCATGAATAGCGGAAATGACAGTCCGGTTCAGCCGTTTGACAATATCCAGCAGTTGAAGCTGATATTTGATATCCAAGTGGTTGGTCGGTTCGTCAAGAATCAAGCATGGGGTCTGTTGCGCTAGTGCCCTGGCCAAAATCACTCGCTGCTGTTCTCCTCCCGACAGGGTAGAAAAAGTTCTATCGGCAAACTCCTCCATGCCAACCTCTTTCAAAGACTCCTCCACAATTTTAAAATCCTGTTGGTTATCCCTTTCCAGAGCTTTTTTATGAGGCGCACGGCCCATTATGACTACATCTCTGACTGAAAAGTCAAAATTATAGTAGTTATGCTGCGCTACCACCGCCATCTTACGTGAGGATTCTTTCACTGTATAATGCTGAAGCTCTCTGCCATCCAGATATACCGCTCCATGACTTGGATGGATCACACGGTAGATACATTTCAGCAGTGTGCTTTTCCCGCTGCCATTGGGACCAATCACCCCCACGAACTCTCCCTCACGTAAAGAGATATCTACACCTCTCAGGATTTCAGTGCCTCCAAGCGCCACCCTGAGTTCTTTGGTAAACAGTTCCATCAGTCTTTTCCTCCAAAACCATAACGACGGCGAATCATAAGATAAATAAAGCAAGGGGCGCCTATCATAGAGGTCAGAATACCAATAGGCAGTTCCGTTCCTTGAATAATCATCCGGCACAGGACGTCGGCCCAAATTAGAAAAATGGCCCCCACCAAAGCGGAAAGAGGAATCAGCTTTTTGTGATCTGTTCCAAATATCATCCTGACAACATGGGGAACAACCAAACCGACAAAACCGATCATTCCGGAAACGTATACTACAAAGCCTACCATGGCGGCGGAAATCAACAGGTAAGCCTGGCGCCAACGGTGGAGATCGGTTCCCAAGGTTATCGAAGTTTCATCCCCCAAAAGCATTAAATTCAAGGTGCGATATTGTGTCCAGAAAAAAACTGCCCCCAGGAGAATAATCGGCAAGACAAATCCAATATTCGCCCAGTCGGCACCGGCCAGACTTCCCATTAGCCAGTAGGTTACGGATTTTAGTGCGTCCTTGTCATCGTTGATATAAACAATAAAATTAGAAAAAGCGGAACAGACAGCGCTCAAGGCCATACCCGCCAGCAGAAGCTTTGTCGTATTGGCGCGCCCTCCTGTATTGGCCAGCAGCATAACACCAAGAGAAATGACAAAAGCCCCGATAAAAGCCATAATGCCGACAAAATTTCCACCTAAGAAGGTTCCAAAACCCAGCAGCAGGGCCAACGTGGCTCCCAGGGAGGCGCCTGAGGAAATACCGAGAACATAGGGATCCGCCAAAGGGTTTTTTACGATAGCCTGCATCACCACACCACTGATAGAAAGCCCCATTCCAACAGCAATGGCGAGGATAATTCTCGGCAGGCGCACATACCAGATAATGTCTGCCACAGGCCCGGAACCATAAATTTCAGGCTCGCCGATACCCAAGGTTTTGTATAGCACAACACCGCCAATCTCCTTTACGGAAATGTCCATGGTCCCCAGATTTACCGCAAAAATAATGGATAAGAGAAGTGCCGCAGACAGCGCAATTAAAGTAATGGCAACAACAGATTTATTTTGAAAGAAGCGAATTGTTCTGACAGATTTCTTCATCATCCTTAACTCCTCAAAATGGAAAGAAGGCCCTGCCGAATCGCTCCGGCAGGGGGGGATATCTTCCAAATACTATTCTGCATCCATGCCGGGATATAGATTTTTAATAAAGAAATCAATAGACTTGCTTACACGGACACCAGGAGAATAAACAAGGCTCAGATCTGTGGGATAAAGCTTGTTATTTTTTACTGCGTCAATATTCTGGAACTGGGGTTTCTTGAATACATCCAGGCAGTTTTCCGGATTCAGGCTGGTGCTGTGGGGACCAAAGTGAACACTGAAAATCATCTCTGGATTCAGTTCCACTAAATCCTCTGCGCTCTTTTTTTCATTTTTATCCTTTGCGACTAAATTGGCGCCCACTTGTACGGCAATATCCCCGCCAATGCTGTTTTCTCCATACACACGGAACACATCGCCCTCATCTTCCAAAATCGCGATATTCACAGGCTCCTTATCTTTTACATATTCCTGCGCCTTCGCAACCTTTTCCTTCATTTCAGCAACCAAAGCCTCCGCACGATCCTCTACACCAAAAATCTTTCCCAGATTCAGAATATCATTGTATTCATTTTCCAGATTTTGATCTCCCAGTCCGCTATTATATGACATATAGGTATTAGTGCCTCTTTCATGCCAGAAATTAACGTCGCCCAATCTTTCGTCAGAGAAAGAAGAATACCACGCTAGGATAAAATCGGGCTGAAGGGCAATAGCCTCTTCTTTTGTAATAAATTCCTGCTGAACGCGGGGGATATCTTTGAGCCCATCCTGATATTCC
>JAHZIE010000041.1:3289-24140 GCA_019419895.1 Clostridiales bacterium
CCAACACTTCATCCTGCTGAACGCCCATAGCCAGGATAATTTTATCTTGAAGTCCAAGGGCAATCATGTTCTCCAGGGAGTTAAGCTCGTAGCAAATCACTTTTTCAGGCGCTTTCTCAAAGGTAATCTCTACTTTTTCCTTTGCGTAATTGTGTGTGGTAATGGCGACAGGATAGTTTCCTGTTTCTTCAGAAGAGCCCGTCTGGTGTGAAGATGCGCCGGAAGAAAAGGTTTCCTTTTGCGAGGAGCTTTCCTCAGTGGTGGATTGGCTGCAGGCGGTCAGGCCCATCAGCATGACTGCCAGAACCCCGGCCAGCAGTCTTTTGGTTTTTTTCATAGTCGTTCCCCATTTCTTTTTTATTTATGGCTTCCCTCCTTTTCAAAACAAAAAGAAGCTGCTTTCGAAAAAGCAGCCTCAGCCATGGACAAAATAAGCAAAAAATCCCTTCTCCAAGCCAAAGCGGGCGCACCTTGACATAGATAAAAATATTTGCAATTCCGCCAGGCATGGATTACTTTCTTCGGAAGACACCAGCCATATATATTGAGCAGGTCTCCTGACTTACGGTTCAAACGAAAGGATGCGCCTTCTCACAGATTCTGTAATGGCATCGCTGCATCTTTCTTCCGAATACAGTGACCGGATCGTTTAGGATTCTCACCTAATTCCCTATTATCCCGGACTTTCATCCAGGCACTCAATATGTCTTTTTCAGTATAATGAAGAACAAAAAGGAAGTCAATGTACTTTTTTATTTATTTATTGTATTTTTTTGCTATAATTTGTTCTATACACTACCTCTATAGGTACAAATCTCTAAAATACTTTCCTTTCCTGAATTTCTCCAACAGTTATATCGCAATTTCAGAAACACATTCCCGCTATCAAGCGTTTTCCCTATTCCCTGACAATTTTCCAACAAGCAGATTTGCTTGTTGGGATGGTGTCACAATAACAGGAGGAATCGTCAATGCGGAATCTGAAGCTGAAAGCGCCATTTTGGCAAGGGATGGCACCTACTCGATTTCCGGAGATGCCACCAGAAAACTGTAATCAAAAGCGTTTTCTTCCGCCTATATATTCTGCCTCTGCGTGCTTCTATAACTGCTCTGGCAATTTGACAGGCCGAAACCGTACCCACTCTTTTAGAAATTACGGGATTTATTCCCTCGATAATCGAGCAAATATCATTTCCAAGTGTTCCGGAGGGAGAATATCTAAAGTGCTTTCCGCCCCCCTCTTTTGATACTTCTGATAATCATGTGAAAACATCAAAATAGATGTGTTGTTCCCGGAGCAAAAAACATGTATAGAAAAGATAATATAGCGAAAAATAGCGAAAAAACCGTATCCTAATCAGAACAAAATTTTTACCCATCTGAAAAAAGATTATTTTGCATACCTTAATAAAAACAGCTTAAGGCTTTCTATTTTACCGCGAAAAACTTTAGAACGATACTGGTCTTGTCAAAACAAGGATGCGGGCAGAATAAGTTATCCGGAGATCATGGGAGAGATTTCATAACCGTAGAAAAGAGAAACTATTGCTTCACACTGTTCCTGTTTACTTATAATTATCAAACCTTTCTGTCTTTCCTATATTAATTAGCATTGCCGCTGTTTCGGGATCATAACGGGAGAAAAACAGGCTTTCATCCAATTGCCGGATTGTTTCCATATTTTCTTCACTCAACGTAAGGTAAAGCCATGATAGGAGTCTTTGTTGTTCATTTAATGAAAAGGCCCACTGCCAATTAAACTGTAAAGAATAAAAAAACAAATATGGAATAAGTCAGAAAGAATGATACCCTGATAAGACAGTATTGATTTTTGTACGCTGTGGAATAGACGGCCAACATTAAAAGCTGCTTAAATGTCCCTTTTGTACTCTTTTGTTCAACAAAAAAGATATGATAAAAATTCATTGTTTTTTTGCCGCTATATTTTATGCAAGGAATATATGGATACTGATGATACATTTCGAATCTTTCATCTTTATGACTATTTCTCATAACTACAAGTTGAAATGAGGGATACCCCAAGAAAACTGGCGGGAAGCCGCCGATTCCTTCAAACAGCATTTTACTTTCATCATTTTTTTGCGAAATAGTTCATAAAATAATTGGTAAAAGCGGTTAACTCCTGCTCCTGTGAGATATAGACATAGAGAGACTCGTCTTCCAACCAATCATAGGCATTAATACCAATATAGTTTTTCCGATCTGGATAGATGATAAAAGCCTCAGTGGGGTATTTGTTCCGATATGCCTTTAGAATTTCTGAACGGCGGTAATAGATTGGATTTCCACACCCTGAGAGATCGGGAACAGTTGGAACTACGATTATTGTCTGTTCTGCCTCATTCCAACCGACAATAAGATTTCCAATTTTTGATTTGCTGCCATGCACAAATCCGTAGTTAAACCGGCTTACATTTTCAGTGTAGCCGAAAATTATACGGTATTCTTCTCCTTTCTCAACAACCTGATTGAAAAGAAAACGCATTTTTTGTGCATTTGCATTGCTCTTTTCCATGTCAATCTCGGGTCCTTTAAATAATTTACTAAATAATCCCATGACTTATTTCCTCCTGAGTATTATTTTATTTTTATACCGGAAAAAGTTTAGAGTTCTTTTTTTCGGTATGGGAACGGTGTCATAATCTTTATTTAAACTGTAATTTTCTATCAACTTTTGAGATGCTGGTGCGGGGCATTAGAAATAAATTTCATGTTTTAATTAACTTCCATTAGAGATAAATTATAATTTTATGAAAAATAAAGATAAAATTCAAAAAATGTATTTATTTGCTGCAAAAAATTGCCGGACCTGATGTGTCGGTATAAGGTCCGGACTAGCTCAGATATCCATCTTAGAAACGTCGGATTCTTTCAAACTCTCAAGCCGATCAACAATTGCATTAATTTGAAAATCAACCGTTTCATCGGCGGCCTCCGGCACAAAGAGAGGAAGAGTGTCAGGAATGGCCCTGCGGACAATCATTACCGTTAGACTGAGATTAGTGAACAAACGAATCCTTGCTGTATCAGCCTGAATTCCAAAGCTCTTTAATATTTCTCCAAAAAGGCGAGTCTGATTCCTGCGGAACTGTTGATAGCTTTGACGCGATAAACGCCGAAAAATCAGCTGCTGTTCTTCAATTGTCAGTACGGCAATACCATTTTCTTCGCCATAACAGCAGGAATATAAAAATCGCTTGACAGCATCACGCCAACTTAAAGCAGGATCAGCCATCAGGCTACGGGCATAAGCAATAATTTTAGGTTGTTGAAGATATAAAGCTTCCACAATTAGTTCTTCTTTCGCAGTGAAAAAAGAATAGAAAAATGTCCTTGAAACACCTACTTTTTTATAAATCTGTTCTACCGTGGTATGCTGGATTCCCTGTTTTGCCATCAGTTCAAGCCCGACAGAAACAAGGGTATGTCTAATTTTCTTCCGTTCCTCATCCGAATAAGAGACTTTAGGCATCTGTTTTCTCCCGAATAAAAACAAATTAAATAATATGTTTTTATTTTATCACAATAAGGAAGAAAAAACAAGAAAATTTTTTATTAATAGGGAATATTTTGGAATATCTTTGTGTGAAATACGAAAAAAGGACAGATACGGTTTCGATGATTTTCAGATGACAAACTATGTTCAGCCATACCCTATTTCCAGAGAAGAAAGAAAATCAATGGATGAACCTGAAATATTCTGGCAGGAGACTGTGTATGGTAAAGCTATAGTATCAGCATGGCATCTCCAAAGCTAAAAAAGCGATATTTTTCTTCTACAGCAATTTTATAGGCATGCATTGTCTGCTCATATCCAGCAAAAGCGGAGACTAACATAATCAAAGTGCTCTCGGGAAGATGGAAATTTGTAATCAATCCATCCAGCACCTGAAACTGATAGCCGGGATAAATAAAAATATCGGTCCAGCCATCTGCTTCTTTTATTTCACCATACAGTTTTGCTATCGATTCCAACGTGCGGCAACTGGTGGTTCCAACCGCAATGACTCTTCCCCCCTCTTTTTTGCATTGGAGGATCATAGCAGCTGTCTCTTTAGGAAGATGATAGTGTTCTGAATGCATCTTATGTTCTGTAATATTATCCACCTTCACGGGACGGAATGTGCCCAAACCAACATGAAGGGTGACGAATCCCACTTTTATCCCTTTTGCCTTTATTTTTTCAAGAAGCTCTTTCGTAAAATGCAGCCCCGCCGTCGGCGCCGCGGCTGATCCCGGTTCTTTAGAATAAACAGTCTGATATCTTTCTTTTTCCTTCAGCTCCTGGGTGATATAATGGGGAAGCGGCATTTGTCCTATTTCATTCAGAGCGGAAAAGAAATTCCCTTCGCAGTCAAATTTTGCCAGCCGGTTGCCTCCTTCAAGGATATCAATGATTTCCGCCTGAAGCCGGCCGCCTCCAAAAGAAAAGCGGGAACCTAGCTTCGCACGTTTTCCCGGGCCGGTCAGCACCTCCCAAATATTATGTTCCTTTTGGTTGAGAAGCAAAAACTCCACATGCGCGCCGGTTCCATCCTTAACACCATACAGTCTCGAAGGCAGCACTCTGGAATCATTTAAAACCAGGCAATCCCCTGGATTGAGCTTATCAATAATATCCACAAAACGTTTGTGTTCTATCACTCCTGTTTCTTTGTCCATACATAACAGACGGGAGCTGTCTCTCTTTTCAAGAGGGGTCTGTGCGATCAATTCCTGCGGCAAATCATAATAAAAATCTTTTTTTTGATACATGATACTCTCCATCTTTTCCACACAGATTCACAATTGCTGGCGGTTTTACTTTTCCGATAAAACACCAGTCTTTTTGATTGGACAAATTATACCATTCTTCCTGTGTTTTATCAAAAAAATCGTCATCATATAAATTGACAATTGCACTATATAATGATATCATTAAAACACAATTTTGCAATAGAATATTATATTTTAAGATAGAGGCGCGGTTAAAAATAGTATCAGACAGAAGGCGGTCCAAAACGCTGGTGCATGTTTGAAAAAGGGTTAGCCGCCGAAGATGGGGGCAGTTTGGAAGCTTTCATCTGGGAACAATGGCGAAAGCGTTGTGACTGTCATCATACTGAGATATGATGGAGGGCTATCAGGTTCATTGAAAAAATGAATCCTCCTAATATGGACGTATGAATGGCCGGTTTTGCCGGTTTTTTTCATATCTGAAAATTTTCAAGTTGCAAAATCCTCTGTGGAAAAGACACATTTTCAGAACAGGTTCCTGCCGCCGAATGAACCTGTTTACCAAAAATCCCCTGCGGCGGAGAAAAGAGGAAATTTATGAAAAGATATCGTGTAGGCATTATTGGCGCTACCGGAATGGTTGGCCAGCGGTTTGCCACCCTTCTGGAAAATCATCCGTGGTTTGAGGTTAAGGTGCTTGCCGCCAGTGCAAACTCTGCCGGAAAAACTTATGAGGAAGCGGTTGGTTCCCGTTGGGCTATCGAAAAGCCAATGCCTGAATCTATGAAAAAAATGGTTATCCATGATGCTTCCGCCGATATTGATGAGATCGCATCCCAAGTGGATTTTGTATTCTGCGCCGTAAATATGAAGAAGGATGAATGCAAGGCTTTGGAAGAAGCTTATGCCAAAGCGGAATGCCCTGTTGTTTCCAATAACAGTGCCCACCGCGGCACTCCGGACGTTCCTATGATTATTCCTGAAATCAACGCTTCTCATGCAGCTGTTATCGAGCATCAGAGAAAGCGCCTTGGAACCAAGCGGGGATTTATTTCTGTAAAATCAAACTGCTCTCTGCAGAGCTATGTTCCGGCGGTTCATCCCCTGATGGACTTAGGTGTGACAAAAATATTGGCCTGCACCTATCAGGCTATTTCGGGAGCTGGCAAAACTTTCGAAACCATGCCGGAAATTGTCGACAACATCATTCCTTTTATTGGCGGTGAGGAAGAGAAATCTGAGCAGGAGCCTTTAAAAATTTGGGGACATGTAGAAAATGGGGTAATTGTAAATGCGGTCTCTCCCAGTGTGACCGCCCAATGCCTTCGTGTTCCTGTCTCAAATGGACATACCGCGGCTGTTTTTGCTTCCTTTGACAAAAAGGTATCCATTGACGAGATCATTTCCCGCTGGGAAAATTACAAAGGACGTGCCCAGGAGCTGGCGCTTCCCTCCGCGCCCAAACAGTTCCTCCATTATTTCCGTGAGGATAACCGTCCCCAAGCAAAGTTGGATCGTGAACTGGAAGGCGGTATGGCTGTTTCTATCGGCCGCCTGCGCCCCGATACTCAATATGATATCAAGTTTGTCTGCCTTTCCCACAATACTCTTCGAGGGGCTGCCGGCGGTGCAGTGCTGATGGCGGAGCTTCTGTGCGCGGAAGGCTATATGGATTAATTGGTGAAGATTTATTGCTGAAAGGCTCGTGATAATTATGAAAAAGACCGTATTTACCGGTACTGCTACTGCTATTGTTACCCCTATGCACGCGGATGGTTCTGTCAACTACGAGTCTCTGGAAAAACTTCTCGACTTTCAAATTGAAAGTGGAATTGACGCTATTGTTTCCTGTGGTACAACAGGTGAGTCTGCTACTTTAAGCCATCAAGAGCATTGTGATGTATTGCAATTCACCATTCGCCATGCGAATAAAAGAGTCCCTGTGATTGCGGGAACCGGAAGCAATGATACCGCCTATTGCCTTGAACTTTCCCAGGAAGCTCTTGCTCTTGGCGCGGATGCTCTGCTGCTGGTTTCCCCCTATTACAACAAAACTTCTCAAGCAGGACTTATTAAGCATTTTACCTATGTTGCCGACAGGGTGGATCTCCCCTGTATCCTTTATAATGTTCCAAGCCGTACCGGCTGTAATATTAAGCCGGAAACCTATTTCGAATTGTCCAAGCACCCGAGGATTGTCGCTACAAAAGAAGCGAATGGGGATATTTCATCTGTTGCTTCCACTATCGCCCTTTGCGGGGATGAGCTGTCGGTATATTCCGGCAATGATGATCAGGTTTTGCCTATTATGTCCTTGGGTGGCAAGGGAGTTATTTCTGTGTTTTCCAATATTCTTCCCGCTCAAATGCATAAAATTACTTCTCTGTGGATGAGTGGAAACCATGAGGAGAGCCGCAGGCTCTTTTTGAGCTGGTATGATTTGATGAAGGGCCTGTTTGTCGATGTCAACCCTATCCCTGTCAAAGAAGCTTTGAATTGGCTTGGATACCAATGTGGAGAATGTCGCCTTCCATTGACTAATATGAATGAAAGTTGTACTTCTCAGCTTCGCAGTATTATGCGGCGTCATCATTTAATTGGATAAACTTTATCTTTCTTGTTTTTTAATAGCATCCCGGCAGTCCTTGCCGGGATGTTTTTCGCAGAACTTTTATCAGCGGCTAATTATAAATTTTACCTATTATCTCTTTTGCATGAGGTTATTATTTTTCAAAGTGAAAGGATGGTATCAATGACTGATATTATTTTATGTGGATGTAACGGGAAAATGGGACAGGTAATTTCCCGTTGTGTTGCGGAACGGGACGACTGCAGGATTGTGGCTGGAATCGATATCACTGGGGTTCAAAAAAATAATTATCCTGTTTTCTCCTCACCGGATGCACTTTCTGCAAATGGAGATGTTGTAATTGATTTCTCTCATCCCAGTGTCCTTACCTCTCTTTTAGCTATGGCAAAAGAAAAGAAGCTTCCAGTAGTTCTTTCTACAACAGGTTACAGCCAAGATCAAATTGCTGAAATTAAAGATGCTTCTGAAAATATCCCCGTCTTTTTCTCCGGCAATATGTCTTTAGGAATTAACCTTCTGATATCTCTTGCAAAACGTGCCGCTGTTGTGCTGGGTTCAGAGTTTGATATCGAAATTATTGAAAAGCATCATAATCAAAAGGTAGACGCGCCTAGCGGGACTGCTTATATGCTGGCTAACGGCATTTCAGAGGTATTGCCGGAAGAGCCGGCCTATATTTATGATCGCCATGCAGTCAGAAAAAAACGCTCAAAGAATGAAATCGGTATGCATTCTGTACGCGGTGGAACTATTGTCGGGGAACACGAAGTAATTTTCGCTGGACATGATGAGGTAATTACTCTTTCTCATTCCGCCCAATCCAAGGAAGTTTTTGCTGTGGGCTCCATCAACGCTGCTCTATTCCTAGCGGGTAAGCCCAGCGGAATGTATCAGATGGATGATCTTCTTGCTCAGAGATAACATACATTTGTAATACCATTCCACTTTTCTCGTGACATAGGAAGTGGAATAAAGAAAGTATAATTTAGAGTCTCTTAACCTTCCCTAGGCTAGACCGGAGGTTAATCAAGTAAAAGCAATAAATGAAAGGCGTAGGATTTTTAATAAATCCCACGCCTTTCATTTAGTATATTTCTATGAAAAAAGATTTAATAATCCAGATTCTTTTTCTAGCAGTGTCAATAGATTCCTTTTTTCAGAAAATGCCTCATAATAGCGTATACCAACTTTTCCTTATGAATTTCATTGAGATTTGATATTAATCCTTTTGCTGTTATGAAATAACAATGCTTTTGTTCATTAGCAAATTTGAGTAATTCACCATTTACTAAATTGTATTCTATGCAATCGAAATTAAGATTTGATTTACCCCAAAATTCCCCTGGATCTCCTATAATTAAGGGAACTTCCGGTAAATTCAGTTCTGACCTCAAGGTTCAGTAATTCTTATATTTTCCATCATAGCTATCGCTTTCGCCCTAATGTCATAAAGTTCCAATCAGTTCTCTAATTTTGAACCGCAAAAATCGCCTCACAGAACGCATGTTTAGATAGAGTTTTATCTATCACCCACTCGTCCAGTGAACTTCCTCTTTGCGCACAAGGAATCAATCCGATTTTCTCATCTTTGTTTTCCCTGCGCCACATTACGGCAAAGGAACTGGAAAACCCAAAACCTGCAGTAGGACTATCGTAATTGATTGGTTCCGTCATCATGCACCATATTCCATTGTGAAGAACTTGAATTCTTTTGTTGCGAATGACTGGAACATCATTAATAAAACCTCGTCCCGCCATATTGGACTAACCAAGCATTAAGACAGATTTCATAAGAACCCTCTCTTCTCCCGCGTATGCCAATATTTTAAGGAAGCCTGTGAGTACCGCAGAAACAAACGACCTATTTGACAAACAGGGGCAGCGGCTCCAAATAAATAATATCATCCCGTTTGGAGGCCTCTCCCTCGGCGAGAACAGCGGCACGTCCAACAATTTTTCCTCCTGCCTCATTGATGAGCTTTTCCACTGCAAGCAGAGATTCTCCCGTGCTGATTACATCGTCAGCAATAAGAATTCTTTTACCACAGATAGCTTCCACTTCTTCTTCAGAAAGGTATAAATGCTGAAGGCGGTCTGTCGTGATGGAACGAACCTCCACCTCCAAGGGATTTCTCATATACAGCTTTGTCGCTTTACGGGCAACGAAATATTTCCGGCAGCCCTGACGTGCCATTTCATAAGCCAGAGGGATTCCCTTAGCCTCAGCAGTAACAATAATATCATGCGCCGGAGATTTTTTCAAAAGCGCCTCGGCAGCTTTTTCCGTCAATTCAACATCGCCAAACATTATAAAAGCGGCAATATCCATTTTATCGCTGATGGGACACAATGGGAGCTCTCTTTCACATCCGGCAATTGTCATCTTATAACATTTCTGCATTATCATTCAGCCTTTCTTTTTTCTATAATTTTCCCGAATGTAATTTTAGCCTGGCGGCCAAGTAAAATCTCTTCCTCCCAGTAAGTGAAAATGCAGATGAGGAACCGTCTGTCCCGCAGAAATTCCCGTGTTAGAAACAATACGGAATCCATTGGAAAGTCCTAATTCCCCTGCAATCTTCGCCGCCGCTTCAAAAACACGAGAAATCACAGCGCTGTTTTCGGTGGTAATCTCTGCAGCTGATTGAATATGATTTTTGGGAATAATCAAGATATGAACGGGCGCCTGTGGATCCAAATCATAAAAGGCCAAGACACTTTCATCTTCATAGACTTTTTTAGAAGGGATCTCCCCCGCTACAATTTTACAAAAAATACAGTCCATCAAACAAAACCTCCTTCATTTCCTTTTCTTAATTCTTAACAGCTGAAAGAAAATGATCCGAACTCCCCGTTTTCTGAGACCAAAAAGGTCATTATCTACGGCAAAGCTATTCACTTTATACCTGGGGCAGAACTGCTTTGAGATATGATTTTTAGAATCTTTATGACTACAAACATCCGCCCCCATATACCAGGAAAATTACAGCATCTTTTTCAAAATCTGCTGGGCGTTTTCCAACGCGGCTTCCACCTTGGCAATATCTTTCGCGCCAGCCATTGCGCTGTCAGGACGCCCGCCGCCATTTCCTCCTGCAAGCTTTGCCACTTCACGAACAAGATTACCGGCATGCGCTCCCTTTTTTATTGCCTCTTTACCTGCACAGGCAGCAATAGTGGCCTTTTCCCCATTGATGGAAGCGAGAACCGCAACCGTACCGATATCTTCTTTCAGCTTATCTGTCATACTCCTCAAAGCGTCCGAGGACACATCCTTTAAAACCGCGGAAATAAAGCGGATTCCATCAATATTCTGAGCGGAAGCAAGGAGCCCCTGAATTTGTCCAGATGCCATCTGGCTGCGAAGGGCCTCTATTTCCTTGTCCTTCTCTTTCAGTTCAGCAGTAATAATTTCAGCCTTATGGACTAATTCTGCGGGATTGGTCACTTTAAGAGCGGCGGCGGCAGAAAAAATCTGTTCCTCCCTTTGCTCGAGCAGATCATATACCCCAAAACCGGTGACTGCCTCAATTCTGCGAACACCAGCGGCCACAGAGCTCTCAGATATTACTTTCAAAAGCCCTAATTTGCCTGTGCTACGCATATGGGTACCTCCGCAGAGCTCAATGGAAAAGTTGTCATCTAAACGGACCACTCTGACAACGTTGCCATATTTCTCCCCAAATAAGGCCATAGCGCCAATTTTTTTCGCTTCTTCAATCGGCATTTCTTGGATGACAACCGGCACATCCTGCAAAATTTCCTGATTGACAAGATGTTCTACTTCTTTTAATTCTTTTTCTGAAAGAGCCGAGAAATGGGTAAAGTCAAACCGGACCTGTTTTTCATTAACTAATTGTCCAGCCTGCTCCACATGGGTTCCCAGTACTTTACGAAGCGCCGCTTGCAGTAAATGGGCCGCTGTATGATTTCTCATGACCGCCTGCCGGCGTTCTATATGAATTCCCGCATGAACAGGCATACGGTTAACGATTTCCCCCTCTGTCACCAAACAACGGTGAAGATAGATATCAGAATGATTTTTGGTTGTATTCAGTACCCTGACCTTTGCTCCGGCAGCAATCAACTCTCCAGTATCTCCTACTTGTCCGCCGCTTTCTGCATAGAAGGGAGTCTCGGACAAAACCAGGACGACCTCATCCCCCTCCGACGCTGATTCCACCAGCTCACCATCCTGAAGAATTGCGGCGATTTCTATTTCACATTCAAAAACATCATAACCAACAAAATGGGTTTTGCTGATACCGTTCAATGTGAGTTCATTGCTTGCCCAGGATTCTCCATCGGACTTTTTGCGGCTTGCCCTAGCAGTGTCTTTCTGTTGCTGCAAAAGTCTGGCAAAGGTTTCTTCATCCACTGTCATTTCTTTTTCGGCAAGGATTTCCTTGGTGAGATCCAACGGAAAACCAAAAGTATCATTCAGACGGAAAGCATCTTCACCGGAAAGGACATTGGTGTCCGCCTTGGCGATCATTTCATTCAAAAGAGACAAGCCCTGATCAATTGTACGAGCAAAGCTCTCTTCTTCAAAAGCGATAACCTTTTTTATAAATTCCCGTTTTTCTTCCAGTTCTGGATAAGCGGATTTGTTCTCCTGAATGACCGTTTCACACAAATCAGAAAGGAAAAGATCGTGAATACCGAGCAACCGTCCATGGCGGGCAGCGCGACGCAGAAGACGGCGTAAAACATAGCCTCTGCCGGCATTGGAAGGCATAATTCCATCACTTATCATAAAGGTTGTGCTGCGGATATGGTCAGTTATTACTCTGAGAGAAATATCTGTCTTTTCGTCCGTGCCATAAGCAACGCCGGAGATACTGCTGACCTTTTTCATAATATTCTGGATCGTATCAACCAAGAACAGATTGTCAACCCCCTGCATGACACAAGCTAAGCGTTCCAATCCCATGCCGGTGTCAATATTGGGGTGATCCAAAGGAGTATAATGATTTTGTCCGTCATTATCAAACTGCGTGAAAACCAGATTCCATACTTCCACAAAGCGATCACAGTCGCATCCCACTCCACAGGTGGGGGAACCACAACCATATTTTTCTCCGCGGTCAAAATAAATTTCAGAACAGGGACCGCAGGGACCGGATCCATGCTCCCAGAAATTATCCTCTTTTCCCAATCGTACGATATGGGAGGGATCAACACCAACTTCCTTCGTCCAAATATCGAAAGCCTCGTTGTCCTCCTGATAAATGGAACACCACAAACGTTCCTTAGGCATTTTCAAAACCTCGGTGAAGAACTCCCAAGCCCAGGCAGTCGCCTCATGCTTAAAATAATCTCCAAAAGAAAAATTACCCAGCATTTCAAAAAAGGTTCCATGACGCGCGGTAATCCCCACACGCTCGATATCCGGAGTGCGGATACATTTTTGACATGTTGTCACTCTTTTTCGCGGAGGCGTTACCTCCCCTGTAAAATACTTTTTCATTGGTGCCATGCCGGAATTGATCAGCAGCAGGCTTTTGTCGTTTTGAGGAACCAGGGAAAAGCTCGGAAGGCGCAAATGTCCCTTTGACTCAAAAAAGGAGAGGTATTTTTCCCTTAGTTCATTTAATCCAGTCCATTCCATTTTGTTCACATCCATTTCCAATTTGCTGTGCGGGCATAAAAAAAGACTTCTCCATCACCAAAATGGGACGAAAAAATCCGCGGTACCACCCAACTTGCATCACCTGAAAAAGGCAACGCCACTTTTTCCCCTTAACGCAGGAAACGCCGCTGTTTTGCAGCAGAACTCCAGGGCAGCGGATAAAGAAAATTTTGCAGGGATGTCGCAGCCTACGCATCCCCTCTCTGGGGCAATTCGCCTTTATCTTCCCTTTCACAGTTTCAATATATAATTTAATTATAAGACATATGTCTATTGTTGTCAATTAAGGAAATGAAAAAATGTTTTTAGTCATAGATGCCTAAATTTTCGCACAGTTTGACATTGGGATATTTTTTCAGATTGTTCCCGGAATTTGAAATATGAAAGATATAATTGCCAGGAGTCAGCAAAAGGATTGGTGGAGAAACAATCCGTTACCCGTATTTCCGATTTATTTTTGAAACGCAGGGATAGGGTGGATTATTTGAAATGCTTTATTAAATAAAACAGCAGTAGTATGAGCTTTTATTTGTTTTCAGCAGCTCATTTTGCATCCCGTGGAATTTTCCAGTGGGGCTTCGTTAGAAAGCGGACAAGTATCAATAGGGGCAGCCGCCATATTCCCATAATTTTTCCTACAGCGCTTCAACATGTTTTATTGTTTTGATTCCAACGATTGTATATCATCCGCGATTTTTTTAAAAACTGGTCCGCAGGTTCCGCTGCCTGTGGTACCGTCCTCCGCGAGAACCACAATGGTATATTTAGGGGTATCAGAGGGAAAATATCCGGCATACCATGCCTGAATGACCGCATGGCCATCTTGAACCCATCCGGTTTCAGCCGTTGCTGTTTTCGCGCCGGCGCCGCCGGTCTCCGGCGCACCTGTATAAGCGCCTCCGTCTTGGACTGCGGCGATCATAAACTGCTGAAGCTGAATGGCGGTGGACATGGACATCAATTGTTTTGGCTCCGTTGCCTGTCCTGTTTTTGTCAGCCTTCCTCTTTCATCCACAGTGCCTTCTATCAGGGTGGGCGTACGGTAAATTCCATTAGCGGCTATGGTATTGATATAGGCCGCAATCTGCAAAGGGGTCGCCATCAGATCCCCTTGCCCGAAAGAAAAGTTTGCAAGAGCTGCTGGAGCCTCCAGGGATTTTAAGGTCGGCAGCTGTCCCTTTAAGGATGCAATTCCGGGCGCCAGCTGAATGGAAGCGCCAAATCCCATTTTTTGCGCCGTTGAAAGGAGCTTATCGGCGCCGATTAATTCAGACATATGGATAAAATAGCAGTTACAGGAATTCGCCACCGCCCCCTGCATATCCAGTTGGCCGTGGGCCGTCCGGTTGATACACTGAAAGGTATGTTCCGCGTAATCAGTGGTTCCGGTACAGAGATAATCCAGACTAACTCCTTTTTCCAGAGCAGCCTGGGCAGCTACAAGCTTAAAGATGGAACCCACATTATAGGATTCCAACGTCCGATTGAGCATGGGAGAATGCGTATTTTCCAAGCTTTCAGAAACATTATCGGGAGAAAATCCCGGGGTGCTGGCCATCGCTTTTATTTTGCCAGTGGAAACTTCCATAATCACAACAGAGCCTGTTTCCAACAATTCATTTGCAGCGGTTTCAGCAATCTTTTGAATATCCCTGTCAATGGTCAGAGCGATTCCCTTTTGGCTTTCAGCGATAGTATCCGAGATTTCCACGGAACCACCTGTCAACACCCGTCCGACGGCATCCACCTTATAGGATACTCTGACATGGTAATCGCCGGATAGTAGCTCGTTATAAGCCTCTTCAATCCCGCTCACACCAACCCCTTCACTGTCTAAATAACCAATCAAATGAACCGCGGTCTGTTCTTCGGTATAATGCTGAGGAACCTGGAAACAGTAAATTCCTTCACAATCCCTGATTTCAGCGGGAACATCAACAATAATAGGCTTTCCTGACTGGAGTCTTTCCGTAATTGTTTTGGCTCCCATACGCCCCGTAACATCCGACAGCCCGGAAAGTGCCATAGGGGTTGGAAACACCACCGTCTTCCAGACCTTTTTACTGTTGGTCAGCGGAAGCTGGTTGCAGTCATATATGGTTCCCCGCGTCTCAGCGACATCGAGACGGTAGGTTGACTGCCTTTGCGCGGCCTGCGCCAGCTTTTCCCCTTCTGTCAGGCATAACACACCCACCGTCATTCCAAAGGTGACAACAATAATGAGACAAAAAGAAATTACAGCCCTTTTTTTCATACAGCTCCCCCGATTTCCCTTTTAATATATAGTGGTAGTATGGGAAGCTTGAGGAATTTTATTCGTACGGGCCGGACAGACAGCAAAAGCTCAGCTTTCATAGAAAAATGCTATCACTCGAGCCCAAAAATATAAGGTCAAAATATTTATTTCACATCAAAAGCCGGTCAGCAGTTTTCCTTATCTGCAAGGACCTTTCTTAAAAAAGCTCCAGGCTTAACGGGACGAGGACAGGCCATATGGACAATCATCATCGCGTGAGACGCTGATTCGATGGGCAGTCCGGCAATATCCGTCATCTGCTGTGCGGTGATTGAGAAGGATGGAGTGCCTGGTTCCAAAATTTCCAAAATATCCCCTTGAAAGAAACGATTCCGCTGGGAAAGAGTGAGAATCCCATTTTCCCAGTGTTCTGCAACACCAACCACTTCATAAGTCCTCACATATCCTCCTGTATGATAGACCTGTCCGGGAGAATTGCCGAGATAAAATCCTGTGCAATATTCCCTGTGACTGATTTTATATACCTCCTCCCTCACCTGTGGATCCAGATGATAATGCTCCGGATCGGCAAGATATTTATTTAAGGCGCAGCGGTATGCATTGGTAGTGAGGGCGACATAATAGGAGGATTTTGCCCTGCCTTCAATTTTCAGGCTGGTAATTCCCGCCTGGACCAGTTCGGGAAGATGATCTATCATGCACATATCCTTTGAATTCAAAAAATAGGTGCCATCTGTACTTTCAATCACAGGAAAATATTGATTTGGCCTTTTTTCTTCCATAAGGGCATATTTCCAACGGCATGGCTGAGCGCAGTCGCCTCGGTTGGCGTCTCTTCCCGTCAGGTATTCTGAAATGAGGCACCTTCCAGAAAAGGACATGCACATGGCGCCGTGAACAAAAGCCTCAAGTTCCATATCAGCCGGAATTTTAGCGCGAATTTCTGCTATTTCTTCCAAAGTAAGCTCTCTGGCCAAAACTGCCCTTTTAGCCCCCAGTTCATAAAAAAAGTTTGCACTTTCATAATTGACAATTCCGGCCTGCGTTGATATATGTATCTCAGCGCATGGTATGGTTTTTCTAATGGAGTGAAAAACTCCCAAATCAGATACGATATAGGCATCCACCCCCGCCTGGGCGGCATTTTGAATGAACTGAGGAAGCCTGGCAATTTCATTATTCCTCGGAAGAATATTGCAGGTCAGATAGATTTTCACCCCATGACTATGGGCGTAATTCACCCCCTCCTCCAGCTGAGCCTGTGAAAAATTAGCGGAGGAAGCCCGCATTCCATATTCTTGTCCTCCTAAATAAACGGCATCTGCACCAAAATCCACAGCCGCCTTCAGACGCTCCAAATCCCCCGCCGGTGACAGCAATTCAATAGATTTCATATTTAAAAAATCCTTTCCCTGTTAAAAAAGTAAATAGAAGAGAAGGGTTCTGCCGAAATGGGCAGGACCCTTCTGTAATTATTATCGTTAGTCTACCAGGCTGGCTGTTTCAGCGGTTTCATCTGCGTCTTCAGGATTTTCCGTTCCATCAGGTTCCTCAATCTTTTCAACCTGGCTTGCAGTTTGAAGGTTTTTATTATGCTCCTGTAAGGTTCGGGCAAAATAAGCCTTTCCATTGACATCCATATTGAAGTAATAATAATTGGTATCTGCCGGATATAAGGCGGCCCTGATGGCATTTAAGCCTGGGTTGCAGATCGGTCCGGGAGGCAGTCCCTGAATATTATAAGTGTTATATTTGCTTGTTTCAGAGTAACCTTCCGGCATAGTATCCTTGGTATATGGATAATAATCGGTTGTATTGGACTGAAGGTTCGGGAATTGTTCAGGATGCTCCAGACGGTTATGGAATACGGAAGAAACCTTGGCCATATCCTCGGTTTTGGCTTCCTTTTCAATTAAGGAAGCAAGGGTCAGCACCTCATCCATCGTCATTCCAATTTCTTCGGCGCGGTCAAGCATTTCCCTGGTAATTCGGGTATTATAGGCATTCAAGAAGCGACGGATAGCAGTTTTTGGCTTTTCATAGCAATAAAATTCATATGTGTCAGGGAACAGATAGCCTTCCAAAGCATAAATACGATCCTCATTTTCAGGAATTTCCTTCACAAAGCTATAGTTCTGAAAATCTTCTATCTTATTGACCTCTTCCAGGAACTCCTCCTTGGAGCATACATTGGAATCCTCCAATTGTTGCGCGATGCTTTCTACTGTACTGCCTTCAGGGAACATCAGTTTTACTGTATCCATACGGTTTGAGTTGATATTCAAGGCGTTAATAAGGGCTTCATAGTCCAAATCGGACGGAATGGTATATTTGCCGGGGGAAAAGACAGCGTCTGTCAGCTTGGCATAGAGGCGGAAAAAGAAAGGCTCATTGATAGCGCCGCTTTCCGAAAGCTGATTTACAACATCATCCAACTCTGTTTCCGGCGTAATTTCTACAGTGATTTCTTCCTCAGACCGGTTAACACCAAGAAGATCATAAGCGCCGCGGATCAGAAACTGAGACAAAATAAGTACCGAAAAACAAATGACTACGGCATAAATCATCGAATAAAGGCAGCCATTCTTTTTTTGTTTTTTCTTTTTCTTCTTTTTCCCTTTTTGGCCCGCTGCTGAAGGCGGATCAGAGTGGTATTTTTCATATCCTTCCGCAGCCTGCCCGCTGTGGCTGGAAATTTCCTTTCCTTCCTCCAGCAGCTCCTGAGAGTGGGTGCTGGGAGAAGAAACTGGATCTGGATCCTGCTCTAAAAGAGTAGGATCAATCTCAAGCTTGAATTCTTTGATTTTTTTCTGCCGCAGCTCCGGCAGATTGCTTTCTTCCTCGTTGCCTTTGGGGGAACTGGAAAAAATATCATGTTTATCGCCCAATAGAGTAACCTCCAAACTTTTATGTTATTTCTATTATAAAAACATGGCGTGTTTTATTTTCTTATTTCGTAAATAGCCTGTTCAGTAAAGAGAACGTCCACATGGCGGTCGTGGGGTTCCGCAGGAAGCTGATATGCTTTATTTTCTTCGTAGCACAGCCCCGCCGTATGCATATGGGGAAAACGACTGAGATAACGATCATAGTATCCCTTTCCATAACCGAGGCGGTAGCCTTGCAGATCAAATCCAAGTCCTGGGACGATACACAGAGAACTTTCTTCCGGATAGATAGGACAGAGTATTGTTTCCTTGGGTTCTAAAATGCCATACGCGCCGGGAACCAGGTCATCCAGGGAAGAAATTGGGAAAAACTCCATTTCTCCATTCCCGCAGCAGCGCGGGACGGCAACCTGCTTTCCTGCAGCAAGGGCATCTGTACAGACGGTTTTGGTAGAAAGCTCATTTTCCTTAGCGATATACAAAAAAATAGAAGGAGCCATTTGATAGTAAGGATGCAGGATAATATTTCTCTGGATGATGGCTTCGGCATTTTCCTTCTTCTCAGGCGGCATGGAACGACGCAGCTGTTTGAACCGCTTCCTTAATGAGTCTTTTTCTTCATCAGGTGTTATTGGCATTGAATCCCTGCTTTCAAATCAGAGGCTGTTTTTGCCCCGCAAAAAATTCCGACGAGTTTCAGTCCAAACTCGACTGCAACTCCGGCACCTTTTGCAGTAATCATATTGCCGTCTTCACACACCGGCTCTGCCGATAAAACCGCTCCTCTCAGTTCCTCCTCAAATCCCGGATAGCAGACGGCTTCCTTTCCTTCCAAAAGGCCAAGATGCCCAAGAATAGAGGGCGCCGCACAAATCGCGGCAATATACTTTTTATTTTCAGCGCAAAAAACGACAGCCCTCTGCACATCCGGAGATCTTTCCAGATTTTTTGTTCCTGGCATTCCTCCCGGAAGAACAATACCATCCAGGGAAGATGTGAGGCGCATATGCTCCGGCAGGATATCACACCGGATGGTGATTCCATGTGCTCCAGTAATCTCCAAACCTCCGATGCCGATTGTTTTCACCTGGATGCCAGCACGGCGCAGTAGATCAATGGGAGCGATAGCCTCTATTTCTTCAAATCCGTCAGCTAAAAACACATATACCATAAGAACAAACCTCCTTGCAGTTGAATCAGCTCAGCTCCAATCCAATATAGGGAGCTTTGCGCTGTCCGTCATATCTAGGACAATCTTTTTGAAGATACTGGAGCATTCCAAAAGGAACCATTTCCCCTTCTTCCGGGAACAACGGGCTGTTGACCGGAAGACGAAAATGGTACATTCCACATCGCTCCAAGGTTAAGATCTGATAGGCCAAAGAGGGCAAGGTCAGTTCATCCGCAAGAAGCTCAGTAACCTCCCCCATACTTTCCCCCTTACGGAAAAAAGCGTAACCAATATTTCCTCTCAATGCAGCCGAAAGAACATTCCCTCCCGATATCCGATAGAATCTTTTGGCAAAGCTCACCGCGTCACGTCCCCAGATAATATTGCCCTCCTGCTCTACCAGTTCCATAGTCCTGACAGAAGCAAGCAGCTTGCTGGAAATATTCGCGGTTCCTCCCTTTCCACCGAAAGCTATAGCTTTCAGCCGAGATTTCTCTATTTTAACATTTCTGGTATAAAAAAAGGTTTCATATCCGAATTTTCCGTAATAAAGGAAAAGGCTTTGGGTGGCAGGAACCAAAACAGAACATGCCATCCCTCTCTGTCTGCCCAATTCCTCGGCAAATTCGAGCAACTGGGACATACAGCCCTGATTCCGGTAGTTTGGCAGAGTACTCGCGGCATAAATATACTGTACAGGAAAAAGCTTCCCCTCCAATCTAATTTTCGCCTCTAAAAGATACAGCCCGGAGACCACCTCACCATCCTTTTGAAATACAAGACAATTTTCCGGGCGAAAGCGGTATTTTAAAAAATATCGGGTAACCCTCATTGGATCGTTAAAGCTGGAACGCCAAAGCTTATCCAGCTGACGCTCCATTCCCTTTTCAGCAAGACCAATCATGTTGTAATCCGCCTTCCTTTTTGGAAAATCAGCACCACTTAGGGACGGCTCTAAACTTTTAAGGATGCTGTATATTTTTCGAGCAGAAATGCCGGGTGATAGGAAAGCTTGGCCTTTCTTAAACCCGGAAGCCCCATATCCTCTTCTCTGTTAATATATTTATAGCACAAAAGCCGCCGGCTTGCAAATTCATGATTTATCATAGCGTAGGCACCTTCATATTCGGTGAGCGCCTTTTCAAAATGCAGGACAAACACTTCAGGATTTAATTCCTCACCGATCGTAAAGGCGATTACACGGCCGTCCACCCTGAGAAGGCCGCCCAAAAGGCCGAGTTCGCTTTTTTCAGTCAATGCCAGCCGAATGGCCTCAAATTCCTGTACATAATCAGAACTATTTCCATCTTTGTGATTTTTGTCCCTCCAAATGGCGGCCATTTGGAGGCATTCTCCGGCATTTTCTTCTGTGATATCCTCATATACATAAGAATAAAGGCGTTTAAATTTTGAAATATGGTTGCGCTTGGAATGATATTTTTTTCCAGAAAGGGCGGCAAGATCCTGTGAATAATAAATATAATCCCAATCATCTCTTCTGGGCTCAAAAGAAAAAAGTCCAGGCATACATGCTTCCATTCTTTCACAGCCCTCCCGAGTAACGCCAAACATCTGG
>JAHZIE010000042.1:0-5684 GCA_019419895.1 Clostridiales bacterium
CCCTGACCTACTGCTTAGAAGGCAGTTGCTCTATCCAGCTGAGCTATTGGCGCAAACAAAAAAATGGAGCGGGTGATGGGAATCGAACCCACACAACCAGCTTGGAAGGCTGGGATTCTACCATTGAACTACACCCGCAATTTATGACGGTTAATATTCTATCATGATGGAGGAGAATTGTCAATAAGTTTATTGAGATTTTTTCAAATTTCTCCATGGAAATCCCCTTTCTTTATTATCCAGTAATTAAAGCAGAGGCATGGGGACTTCCATTTTAAACTGAAAAAAGCTACAATAATAACAAATAAATTCCTTAGTAAGAGAGGAAATACCATATGAGTTTCGAAAAGCCCATTGAAATTTATTATCTTTATCACAGCGGTTTTCTGATTCGTACAGCCCGGCATATCCTTATTTTTGACTATTGTCAAAAGCACGGTACAAGTTTTACTGGAACGCTCAGGGAAGGAAAATTTGATCCCTCTCTTTTTCGTGAGGACAATATCCTGATTTTCTCCTCCCACCGGCATTCCGATCACTTTGATCGCCGGATTTTATCCTGGAGCTCTATCCTTTCAAACGCCACTTATATTTTGTCCGATGATATCAGGCTGAACTCCAATGAAATTTCTCAGCTGGGAGATCGTCTCCTACAGGTTCATTTTTCCCGCCGTTACACTCTTCCCGGCGACATTTCCATTACCACTCTCCATTCCACCGACGAGGGAGTCGCCTTTATTGTCGAAGCAGACGGTTGCCGGATTTACCACGCGGGAGACTTGAATTGGTGGCATTGGGAGAAAGAATCTAAGCATTATAATGATTCTATGGCAGGGCAGTACCGCCACGAAATCGATCTTATTTCCTCCCTTTCCATGGATCTTTCGTTTGTTCCCTTAGATCCCAGACTGGGCCGTTTCTCTCATCTTGGGATGGAATATTTCTTAAAAAAAGTTTCTTCACAAATGGTTTTCCCCATGCATTTCAGCTGGGCTCCGACCTCGCTTCAAGCTCTTCTCGCGTCGCCCGAAATGGCGAGACTCCGTGAAAAAATTACACTGCCTTCCCATCCAGGGGAAAAATTCCTCTATTTTCCAAAAGCAGGAAACGCTTAATATCCCATCAAACAGAGGAAAACTGTTTGTTTTTCCTTGCCTGAAAGAGATAAAAAATCTGCAAACCGCTTTTCCAACCGTTTCAAAAACAGCTTCTTTCTAATTTGGCAATTCCGTCACGTCTCCTCTAAAGCATTCCTGCGTTAGCGCATTTCCAGGCTTTTCCGGATTGCCAATGTTGATTTATCGATCTTGCGCTGTAAAGGCCGTAAATCGTTCTCCTAATTCCTTTTGGAAAAAGCAAAAGACATTTTTGAAAACCGATCTTTACCAAGCCTCTCCTTCATACCTTTGGTTACGGTACGATGCGCGGCTGGTTCTGACGTGGCATTAAACAGCATAAATCAGAGTGTTTCATCCTGTTCCGTAACAATAAGGTTTATCTGTTAACTGCCGGCTTTGGCGAAACTACATTTCAGAAAATCAATTTTGACAAGCATGCCTGTACCCTAGCGAGTAATTTAAACAATGATTACGTTATCAGATTTGTTCTGTTGAATAAATTCCCTGCGGCTCCCCGGCAGCATAGGAAGGATTGTTCCCAGTGATTCATCTCCATCGTTTTAAGATTACTTACCAGGTTGCCAAATCTCTCATCAAATCAGTATTTCATACTTCATCCAGCTGCCGGTGGCGCTTGGCGAGCAGACCTCTGAGCTTGCCCAGTGCCGCCGTAATTTTAAGCTGTAGAGCGGGCAATAGCGGAATATCCAGCTTTCTTTAGCTTCGCTACAACAAATGTCTGCTGGATTTTAGAGATTCCTTTGTAATGTCAGCTATTTGCTTTTTAAAAAATAGCAATTCAAAATAACAGACAGGGGATTGTGGAAACATTATACCCTGATTTGCCGTGAGCGTTAAAAATTATATTGTCTCCAACTGGAGGAAGATTACTCCATTCCTCTGCCTTCCAGCAGCCCCAGCCTGCGGACGGCACTGACAAAAAACAGCATACAGCTGGAATACCATTGGGAGCTCTTGGACAATTTTCCCGTTACAGGGTGAAGCTCCTGGGAAAATTGGATATCCTCCGAACGCACCAGCGCGCTCACCCACCGTTTCATCAGATACTCCAGATCTTCGCCTTTACCATAATAATCCATCCACCGCAGGGCACGCAGGGAGGTCAGTCCCTGGGAATAGAAGCCCCAGCTGTTTCCGTCGCGATCCTGCACCGACGCCGGATCCGAAATTGCCATAGACGGGAAGGGATAGGGCGTCCAGAATTCTTCCGGGTTTTTCATATGCTTCTCATAAATCCGGTCCGCAGCCTCCTGATCCAGAACATGCTCTTGAAACAGGTTGGCAATCATAATGGAGCGGTATTTTCTTTTCTTTCCAAAGCGGTCGACATCGTAGAAAAAATCATCCTCTTCATCATAGCAAATCCGGAATAGAGCATCCTTGACCTCTTTCGCCAGCTGCCTCCAATGGGTCGCCTCCTCCGCTTTTCCAAGGAGCTCAGCCATTTTCGACAGAGCAATGCGGGAACCATAAAAAACCGCGTTCATGTCGGGCGCTCTTAAAGGCATGAAATCCCCGCCGCTTAACACCTTCGCATCCCCTCCCGGGCATCCCTTGGGGACGTCCGACAGACGGCGGCTGTTGTCATGCCCCGTATCATGTTCGCAAAACAATTCTATCAGGCCGCTGTTTAGGGTCATACGGTTCTTAACCTGCCAATGATCCCATTTAACGCACTTTTCATAGGCCTCCTTGAGCAGCTCCTTGTCCTTCGTCACTTCAAAAGCTTCCAGGCAAAGCTGAGTAAAGGAAACACACTCCTGGATTTGTCCATAACCAACCGGACTGCCATACTTCACCGTGTTGGGATTGGACTCATCCAGAACGAAACAGGGGAATTGCCCGTCCTCCTTTTGATTATCCAGAAAAAGACGGACCTGAGCCCTCGCGACATAGGACATCGACGGCTCAAGCCGCGCCCAACAAATAGCGTCGTAAGCATGCTCCAGCCAAACGCCGGGATATGTATTGGAAATTAAAAACAGCGGTTCCGGATGCCCTGGAAACGCTTTGATATGGACAGAATGGATACGATCCATTACAATCTGGTATTTTTCAGCCACCAATTCCTTTGACGGCATTACAAAGTCTTGATTATCCACGAATAATCCTCCTTTTCAGCTCCATTTTTGTTGTAGCCATTATACCATATCCATTTGGAAAAAGCATTCATTTTTACCGCAATTTTCCTAAAATTTTCATCTTTTTTCTTCTTTTCTTTAATATAAGCAGCCTGAAATAGCACAAGAGGTAAAATAACATATAAAAATACAAATAGTATAATTTTATGATTCTATAATCTTTCCCTCAATGGAGATGGTAACCACCTGCCACGGAATGATTTTTTCACTTTTTTTCAAAGCCGTCCTTACTGCATATTCAATTCCGCCGCAGCAAGGAACCTCCATGCGTACCACCGTAACGCTTTTAATTTCGTTTTTCCTGATAATTTCTGTGAGCTTTACCGCATAATCTTCCTGATCCAGTTTCGGACATCCAATCAGAACAACGTGATTACGGATAAACCTCCTGTGAAAGTCTCCAAAAGCAAAAGCGGTGCAGTCCGCCGCAACCAGCAGATTGGCATGAGCGAAATACGGCGCCTGTATGGGAGCCAATTTTATTTGTACCGGCCACTGTTGCAGCCGGCTTGGGAAATTCTCTGGAATCTCTGGCCCTGCCGCTGTGGGCTGTATCATTTTTACCTGATGTCCCGGGCACTGGCCGGCAGAAAGGTGACCCTTAAAACCCCAGAGACTTTTGTTTTCAACTTTCTTCTTTTTCAGACATGGGGGACCATGCTGGGGCGGTAAATTTTCAGCGCGACTTTTGGCTATTGTTCCATAGGCAAGCTGAAGGATATGATAAAGGAAGCGGGACGGTTGTGGCAACCGTCCCGCTTCCTTTATCATACTTATCATCCTGTTCCCGGCGACCCTATATGCCGGAAAGGTTATTTCCTTTCATTTTTTCCACGCGGAGCCTTTCCATCAGTGCTGGCAGATCTTCCTTTGCCACGGGAAGAGGCAGTTTTCCTTCCTTTTTCAGACGGAGGGCAAGCTCGCTGTTTTTTTGGTTAAGGGCGGACAAAGGCGCCTCGCTCACGACAATATAGCGGTATGCCTTCGCTTGCTGAAAAGCCAGCTCTACCTCCCTGTCTGTCACAGGGGTAAATGCTTTTACCGATACGACAGGGGCGTTCATGGCGGAAGCAATATGATAAATCACATCATTCTCATGGAGCACCCCTATTCCGAATCCAAGATAAAATTTGTTCAGATTGCGGAGGAGCGCCGCCGTTCCCTCATCACTACCAATGATGTAAACGTCCTTATCAGGGCTGTTTGGAAATTCTACAAGCCCCAGATCGGGATTAAACTGATGGGCGGAAAAACCATACAAAATATCCATCTGCCCACTTGCCAGCACATTTTCCGTCGAATCGCTAATAAGGATCCTGTCCCCCTTGACCAGTACCAGCCAGTCACAGCATTTGACCGCCAAATCCGGCTCATGAAGAGTGCAGATGATCGTTTTCCCCTGCTGAAGACAAAGCTTTCTCAAAATATGGAGAACATCCAGCTTATGTTTGATATCCAAATGGTTGGTCGGTTCATCCAGCATCAAAATGTCGGCGTCCTGCGCCAACCCGCGGACCAGCATGATCCTCTGTTTTTCTCCATCGCTCATTTCATAAAAATAAGCATCCTTGAGATAAGAAGCTGAACATAACTCCATATAGCGCTCTACCACGGCGATATCTTCCTCTGTCATTTTGCAAAAAAAACCAGTGTGGGGATATCTCCCCATGGAAGCCACCTGCATCCCTGTTAAATTGCTGATGTCTATTTTCTGTGTCAGAACCACCGACATCTCCTTCGCCAGATCGACAGACTTGACCTTATGAAGGGGTTTGCCGTTTAGCAGGACTTCTCCGCTGATTTTGGGAATGATGCGGGAAATGGTTTTCAACATCGTGGTTTTTCCCGCGCCGTTTGCCCCAAGGATGCAGATCATCTTTCCCTTTGGAAAGTCTACATTAATATGGCTGACAACTGTATTTCCCCCATAGCCGACTGAAAGATCTTCCAGCTGTATGATATTTCCTTCCGCCATTTTCCCGTCTCCTTTCCAACAAGCTCAATATCTAGCGCTTTTATTTTTCCGCAGCAAAAGGAACAGTACCAGAGGCACTCCAACACAGGAGGTAATATTCCCCACCGCCAATTCTCCCGGAGCCGCGACTGTCCTTGCTAGCAAATCACAGACAACGCCAAAAACAGCGCCCAGCAAAAGGCTGGTAGGAATGAGGACGCGGGAATCCTCCGATTTCAGCAGCAACCGTGAAATGTGGGGAACGCTCATGCCCACAAAGGCAATGGGACCGGCAAAAGCAGTGACTACCGCTGTCAGCACGCCAGAAAACAGGATAATCAGCATCCGAAGCAGCTTGGTGTTGACTCCCATTGTTTTGGCATAGGCTTCTCCCAGTAAATAGAGGTTAAGATTTTTCGATAAAAGGAAGGAAAGGACAAAAAATACCCC
>JAHZIE010000042.1:5694-22620 GCA_019419895.1 Clostridiales bacterium
TCACATTATCCCATGTCATCAGACTGAAGGAGCCCATCCCCCACCTGGCGAAATCAGCCACAGCATTGTTGTCCGACAGAGACGTCATGATTCCAACCGCGGCCGAACACAGATAACTGAGCATCATCCCCACAATCAAAAGGGAGGTTACGCTCCTGATTTTCTGCGCGAAGGCAAGGATGACGGCCATCATAACCATAGAGCCCACAAAGCCGCCCAGGAACATGAACCAGGAACTGTCGGCAGACATTCCAAAGGTTACGCCGCCCAAAAGCACCAATCCCACAAACAGACGCGCGCCGGAGGAAATGCCCAGCACATAAGGATCCGCAATGGGATTATTGAATAAAATCTGAAGCAACAGACCGGCCAATGCCAGGGCGGCGCCGCTGAACATACTGGCAATCACCCGGCACAAACGCATATTATGAACAATGATGCTGTCGGTATTATTCAAGTCGGTAGGCTGAAACAAAACCTCGATCACACGCCCCGGAGAAATAAAGGTGGAGCCAATGCCGACGGCAAGGATAACCGACACCGCCAGAAGAACCAGCAGTACCGTCATCACCAGAGTGATCCGTAATTTATTTTTGGAAGCCTCCATTTGCCCTTTCATACACCCCATACCCTTTTTATAGTTATCGTAAAATCCGAACAGGCCGCCGTAAAACGGCAGCCTGACAATTCTATTTATTCTCTCTTGTTGGATTTTTCAAATTGGATAATTTTATCGGCCCCGTCAATATCCTGAAATTCATCCGGATAAAGCATTTTGGCCATACTTTCCATGATTTCTCCAATATTGGCGGTATCCTGCGCCCAATCATAACTGACAACATAACAGTCGCCGTTTTGATAGGCCGGTGTTGTTGAAAAATCAATCTGCCCGTCAATATTCAAGGTCGTGATGTCATCGCCGTTGGCAAAGTCAATATATTTCAGGGAATTGCCATAGAGAATCTTATCCGCCTGCTGAAGATAGGTGAGAAACTCCTCGCTCTGAAGGGAAATGGCGTTGTCCTCCGTTTCCGGGCACAGGACAGTGCCCCCCAAATCCTCAATGAAGCTTGCGGTATAATCCTTATCCGTTTTCACAGACCAAGGCGCCTTGGAAGAATTGAACCACAGGACCTTGGGCTTGTCTTCAAGCGTCTTTGCCCGCTCAATGACCTCTTCCGCCTTTTTGATTCCAGCCTTCAAAAACTCATTGCCCTGCTCTTCCTTGTCAATAAAAGCGCCAAACAGTTCAATCCACTGAGCGCGTCCCTTATAATCCTTTTCAGCAAAATCCCCGATATATACGCAGGTCATGCCGCTCTCTTCCAGCTTCTGCGCCACGGTCACGTCCGCCTGCATACCGCCGACAAAAATCACCTGAGGATTTAACGCGGCAACAACCTCCTGATCAAAATATTTGGTCCCATCCTCCGCCTTTTGGGAGCTCAAGGTCTGAACAGCTCCCTCCTCCAATGCTTTCTTCAGTTCCGGAATCTCACAGCTGCTGGCGCTCAGTGAGGTTCCCACAATGGTATCGATCGCGTCAAGATTGGCAAAATGTCCCGCATGAGAGCTTGCTAGAGTGACAACACGCTCCACCTTTCCGTCAATTTCCTTATCCCACTCGGCATCCACAGGCTTTGGCGCTCCCTCGGGCAGAAGGAGGATCCGCTGCGTCCGCTGGTTTGTCTGACCTTCCTCGCTGGTGGAGGAAAAGCTGGTGGAAATAATTTTCGCACCCCCATAATAGTATTCAATGGTAAACCCTTCGGCATATTCCGGTTCATAGATTTCCTTCAATGTTCCGGGCTGTTCCGAATTGCTTTCCGTCCCCACGGAAGATGAATCGGCGGCGGCGCTGCCGCTGCTGGCTGCCTGTCCCTGACCGCACGCCGCTAAGGACGTCGCCAGCAGCAGGCTCAGAATTGCTGCTGTAATTTTTTTCATTCCAAATCCCCTTCTTTTTTAAGAAATTTCAGAATAAATAATGACGTCCCATAAAGAAATCCCACGCTGACGGAAATTCCGACGGCATGGGATCACATTTCTTTTCTCTGCCCCGCACGGGTACGGCAACAGAAATATAACTCTTCTGCCTGTCAAGTTATATCATTCTCATGTACGGCAGGTCTCCCGGCTGAAGGATCTACGCCCGGCCTTCGCCTTCCCAGATTTTCTCCAGTGGCATGTTGAAGTCCGGCTCCCCTATCACGGTAGCAAGGTCTGCTCAGGATTCTCACCTGATTCCCTATTCTCGCTGCCACAACGCAGCGCACCGCCATTTATTTATTCTGGAAGCTATTATAGCTTGTTTCCTGCCGGTTGTAAAGTAAATATCTTCCGGCTTTTGGTAAAATATTATGATATCTTTATGTAAATGCCACGGCTTATACTGAATCCGACCTGAGAATATGCCAGATATCCTTTCCAACAACCGTGGCTTCTGTATAGAAATTCCGCCTCTGTTCCGGCTTTCCCGGAAACGGTGGCGAAATTCTCCATATTTCTTCCTCTTTTTAAAAGCTCGCTTGCAAATAGTTTCCAAACCTCCAGAGGAGGGGTGGAAAGACTGGACTCCACTCCAATACCATCAGGTTTCCCTCTCATAACCGGCGATTCCGCATCCCATCCAGTCCCCCGCTTTTCTTTTTACCTCCGTGGGCCAAAGTCCGGATAGAAAAGTAATCCCGCCCCATCTGTTTCTTGCTAACCCGGATACCCACATATAATTGATGAATGATAGAGACTATCATTTCCATATCATCCGCTCCCGTCCTTCTAACTTCATACTCTTTCAGCGGAATGACACCCCTTTCATCCATGTACCCGTACAGGCAGCATCCAGAAAAAACACAGTTATGTACTATTTTTATATAATCCGCGGCATATAACGCTTCACTTTCCAATACGGTATGGACAATTTCAGGCATGGCCTTCCTAATATTCTTTGAATGACAGGATTTTTCAGTCTCCTTTTATTCTCTATAAGGGATATGCGTCCCATAAAATCAACGTCCCAGCGACATCAATCAACCTGGGCTATCCATTCCTTCCGGAATAAATCCATCCCTGTCCAGTTTTTCCATCCACGCGCGATAAGCGGGGAATACTGTTTCGGGCTCCTCCAGCTCAGGAATCCACCGTTTTTCCCATTCAAAAGAGAAATACCCCTGGTAACTATCTTTTTTCAGCTGAAGGACAATATCAGAAACGGGAATATCCCCCTCTCCCACCAGGCACGGCCGGCCGTCTTTCCTGTGGTAATCCTTGATATGGACATGCCGCAAATAAGGGCGTATCAACTGGTAAAAAACATACCAATTATCATGATAGGCGCGATCGCTGTGTTCAATATCCCAAAGGATCCCGAAATTTTCTGTCCCCTTCATCTGCCGCAGGACAGGGCCGACGGTTTCACACCGGTTAAAATCCCCGTGAACCTCCAACAATACCATGGTTTTTCCTATTCCCGCATAGTCACAGAGGGCGGACAACCCCTCTCCCTCCAGACGAAGGCTCTCTTCTTGTCGAACAGTCGTCTCAAGGGTATCTCCAAACACGCGGATAAAAGGAATTCCCATCCGCCGGCAGACATCGATCGCCTTTTTCCCCTCCTCCAGGGAACTCTCAAAATCTTCTCTCCTGCTAAAAGCCGCGGAAGTTCCCAGTCCAACAACAGAAACGCCGCAGCGATCCAGAAGCTCCCGCGTGCGCGCCGCGTTCCGAGGCTCAAATTCAGAAAGCCTGTCTGCCCGCATAATATCCTGAATTCCCCGAATTTCCACTCCCTGGTATCCCATTTTTCCCGCCTGCCGTATCACACGGGGAAAATCCCAGCTGGGACATCCAAGAGTGGAAAAAGCCAGTTTCATAAAAATTCGCTCCTCAAGCCATGGTTTTCAGCATCTCCATCGTTACCTCGCAGTTGTCGAAGGGTTCTCCTGCCAGATAATGATCCAGCTGACGCAGCATAAAATCAGGAAACATCAGCACCTCATCCCGTGCGGAACCGGCGATATGAGGGAACAGAAAAACATTGGGCATTTCCCAAAAAGGATGATCCTTCTCCACCGGCTCTGGCTCCGTCACATCAAGATAGGCGCTCCGCAAAGGCTGTTCCCTTAAAGCTCTGATCAGATCCTTTTCCACCACCTGTGCTCCTCTTCCGGTATTAATAAAGGCCGCGGTATCCTTCATCCGCTCAAACAGATGGTAATCCAGAAGGTTAACCGTCTGAGGATTATTTGCCAAATGGTTGGAGATCACCTGGCACTCCCCGAACACCTTTTCCAGGCTGCACACCTCAACCCCCATTTTTTCCGCCCGCTCCTGTTCTAAATAAGGATCGTACACCAAAATTTCTGTATCACAGCCTTTTAACATATCAATGACCAGGCTGCCGATGGAACCCGCTCCCAGAATCCCTATTTTGGTATCATAAATACCGGGATATATTTTCTGCGGCAAAATCCGGGAAGCGTCATATCCTTCCCGGCGATATTTCTCCAATGTGAGAAGGGCGCCCTTCCCCGCCAGCATAATCAAAGAAAAAGCAAACTGCGCCACGGGACGGGACATAATCCTCCAAGCGCTCAGCACCGTAACGCCGCGCCGCAGGAACGGCCTTGCAAAATACTGTACAGAACCCGCCGCGTAAAAAATTACTTTCAGCTTCGGAAAATAAAAAGCAATTTGTTCTTCTGTAAGAGTAAGCATATCCCAAGTGCAGAAAATCACCTCACATTGCTGAAGATAATCCCGATAAGCGTCTATATTTTCCTCATTGATAATTTCGGGACACATTTCAATCTTTTCCCGCACTCTTTCCATTCTGCCCTGACCATAGGTATAGGGAAGCCTTCCACCTTTTTCGCATACAAAACATCCCTTCATCATGCCCGCCTCTTCTTTCTATATATTGGAATAGCCGTAAAATTCCGCAACGCCCGGCTAAATAATGAGACGCTGGAAACAGGCATACTCTCCGTCGCCTTCTTTGTTTCCAGACTGAAATAAGAATAACACGGGGATTATTTAAAATCAATAGAATAGATATGGCATTTTTAAAAAATATATGTTTCTTCACCTGAAATAAATGAGCGTGTTTTTGACGCTCCCCCAGCGCTTTTCCCGCCCGGCTGGATAATTCCGGACAGCCCTCAAAACTCCAAAGGACGCGCGCATCTCAAAATACCATAGAAAAACCGATTCAAAAAAGCAAAAGCATGGCGGAACAGCCTTGACGGCGGTTTGCCTAAAAATAAAACCAAAGCAGGGAACCCGACGGCCTTCAGACAGGGTCAATTGCCTTCCAGTATATTTCTCGCGACATAAACGCCGCTGGCAGAAGCGTGGGACAATGAATGCGTGATGCCGCTTCCATCCCCAATGATGTAAAGTCCCTTATAGCAGGATTCCAGTTTCTCATTTACCTGTACTTCCATATTATAAAACTTCACCTCCACGCCATAAAGAAGGGTATCGTCATTGGCAGTTCCGGGCGCAATTTTATCCAAAGCGTAAATCATCTCAATAATGCCGTCTAAAATACGTTTTGGCAGCACCAGGCTCAAGTCCCCCGGCGTCGCCTTCAGCGTCGGCGTAACAAAGGCTTCTTCAATTCTGCCGGGAGTCGAACGCCGGCCCCGTATCAAATCCCCAAAACGCTGGACAATCACCCCGCCGCCCAGCATATTGCTTAAACGCGCGATAGATTCTCCATAACCATTGGAATCCTTAAAAGGCTCTGAAAAATGTTTTGCAACTAAAAGCGCGAAATTCGTATTTTCTGTGTGTTTCTCCGGATCCTCATAGCTGTGTCCGTTGACGGTAATGATGCCGTTGGTATTCTCCGTCACAACGGCCCCCTTTGGATTCATGCAGAAAGTGCGGACGGTATCCCCGTATTTTTGCGTCCGATATACAATTTTACTCTCGTACAGTTCATCTGTCAGATGGGAAAACACTTCCGCCGGAAGCTCCACCCGGACGCCGATATCCACCCGGTTTGAATTGGTTGGTATCCGCATTTTTCTGCAAACATTCTCCATCCATTTGCTGCCGCTCCTCCCAACGGAAATAATGCATTTTTCGCAGGTATAGCTCTCTGAGCCGCAAGTGATTTGATACCCGCCTTCCGCCACGGAAACAGATTCCACAGGAGAATCAAAAAAGAAATCCACTTTATCTTGTAAAATAGAATATAGATTTTCTAAAACCAAGTAATTGATGTCCGTTCCCAAATGTCGGACTGACGCGTCCAAAAGATGCAGATCATGCTGAATACATTCTCTTTTAAACTTCGATCCAGAAGTGGAATAGAGCTTTGTACCCTCTCCACCATGACGCATATTGATTTCATCCACATAATACATCAAATCAAGGGCCTGTTTTTTTCCAATGTATTTATATAAAGTACCCCCAAAATCATTGGTTATATTGTATTTCCCGTCTGAAAACGCGCCCGCGCCGCCAAACCCACTCATAATGGAACAGCTTTTGCATCCAGCGCAGGACTGAATCTTTTTTCCGTCGATCGGGCATTTCCGCCGATTCAAAGCATGCCCGGCCTCAAAAACCGCAACCTTCAATTCCGGCTTCCTTAAACTTAATTCATAGGCCGAAAAGATGCCTCCCGGACCCGCTCCAACAATAATTACATCATATCTCATAGCTATCCCTCCAAAAAAAATATGGTTGACTACAGTTACATTGTAGTCAACCATTTCCGGCGGTTGGTAGAAACACCCATCCATATCATGGGCATATACAGATGCAAATCACAAAAATTTATTATAGCATTGAAATTAAATTTTTTCAACATATATATCTAATAAAATATGTCCACATAGAATTATGTTGTTTTCGACACCATTCCTGTCGCTGGAGAAATTTGCGCTCCCTCATTCATTTTCTCTATCTTTGGAGAAACGCGCGGGAAAATTTTTCCCTTTTTGAGCTGGGGGATCTCCATTTTAATAAATTCATGCGCCTAATCCCCTGCGGCGTAGACGGCCCTTCCATACAATAGGTCGACACCACCGCATTCGGAGGTAAATAATACGGACATCTCTATCTGTTAATTTTGATAATGATGTCTGCTTTATTGATGGATGAGAATGAAATAGCAGACAGGCGAACCACGCCAGCGATGAAACGTTCCGGCTGGGACTAATGGAAAATTCCGCGGAACTGACATCCAGCAGGATATGGTGCGAAAAAATAAGATCAAAGAAATCATAAAACTCATCTCGACAGAAGATCTCGACCTAACGAAATACTCCGATACCCTGGTGTATCAAAGAAAGTATTGAAAAATGACCCTTCCAAATGGCAGATATTCGAAAACACTCATGAGGCAATCATTGAGCAAGAAACTTTTGATATCGTTCAAAGAATCCGCGATGGAAGACGCAGACTCACTCCTATGGGGGAAATGCCTATTCTTTCTGGAATGCTATATTGTGCTGATTGTCGAGCAAAACTATATCAAGTTAGAGCAAAAGACTGGACACACGAAAAAGAACATTTTGTATGTGTAGGACTTCTTGTAAGTTTTGAAATTCACAGTATGCCCTAAATATTCATGATGTGAAAGAATATCTGCGACCGTTCTTGATTGTCACGCATATATATTTTCAGGAACAGGGACAGGATAATTAATACCCAGTGATTTGTAGTAAGCAGAAGGCACAAGCACTTTATCCTTTTCAAGAATACTCGCAATCTGACTTGAACCATATGATTGAAAATTCTCTTAACTACATTAGCAGCAGTTTCTTCCACAATCCAGTGATGCTTATCATCAGGTTCTTTTACATATCCATAAGGCGGATTTATACACAGTGGTTTCCCGGATTCGCCCTTTGCTTTAAACACAGCTTTGTTTTTTTGCTTGTATCCTTTGCAGATTTTAATTTATTATATTTAATTTTCATATGATTTCCTCCTTACCGTGTTGTATATTAACCCTTTATCACCGCTAATTCAATACTGCCCACAAAAAAATATAAATAAAAATAATGGGCGATATTGTAAAGGGCAAGATTTTGTGATATAAATATTGGTGGGCAGTAAAAAAGGAGGTAATTATCTGTGAATAACTCAAAAGAAACATTTAAATGCTATGAAAAAATAAGAAAAGAATTAGTTAATAAAGATATTGAAGCAGTTATGAGAGTAATAGCATTAAGGTACAAATTCCCGTTAGGAGCATAGGAAAGAATAAGGAATTTATTAATCTGATGCAGAATATTGCGTTATTTGGTGATGCTGCTGATGATGATTCGGAACTAATTGAGCGTTTAGACAAATTATGCGAAAACGAACTCGAACTTGAAAATATTAAAGAATCGTGGTGCGAATTAAAGCATCAAGGATTAATTACACCTGCTGTTATCAATTCGATGATAAATAGTTTTATGCTCTGTAATATTGGTAAATATGACTTGATAGTAGGAAATCCACCTTGGGTCGATTGGAAGAGTCTGCCATCAGTGCATAGAGAAAATAAAAAATCAGTCTGCTATGCAAGGAATTTATTTTCAGGTGACGGGCGTACAGGTGGTAATAGCTTAAATATCTGTGCATTGATATCTAATGTTACAGCGGAAAATTGGTTGGCAGATGGTGGAGTCATTTCTATTCTTATGCCTCAGAGCTTGCTATTTCAGCAGAGTTATGAGGGATATAGAAATTTTGAATTAATTGACGGACGACGTTTATATTTTCAGGAAATAATTGACTGGTCAAAATCAGGACATCCTTTTTCTCCAGTACAGCAACTGTTCTGCACATATATTATTTCTGAAAGTGAACGTGACTACGAAAAAGGTATTCCGCTAAAACGAATTGTACTCAACAAAGGTAATAAGTTAGATAAAATAAAAAATTTAATAAATGAGAATAATTTCATGGACTATTTTTCAATAGGACAAGGAGTAATCGGTAAAGCGTCTGTATCACGTTCCGCGTTTACATATGCTAAGGATACTAAGGAATTAGCAGAATTTAATGTTATCGCAGGAAACACAGGATATACTGGTCGTGAAGGTGTGGAGTACTATCCTCAAGAGTTACAACTTCTTACACTAAAAAAGATTAATAAAGAAAAAAAAACTGTTAATCTAGAGAGCTATCAAAATACAAAATCTAAGATATCGGTTGTAAAAAGAACACCAGAACTTGAAACAGTCTATTTGAGACCGTTGATAAAAGGAATAAATATTTCACGCTTTCATGTTGAACCTTCAGAGTACATAGTAGCTTTTCCTTATGATGAAAAGAATGTTAAGGTACCAATTGGAAAGGGAATTTTATTGGATACATCGCCTAAACTATTAAAATATTATGAGCAGAATAAACAATACTTATTAGCTCAGACAGAATATAGTGATAAGATAATAGGAGATGATTCTGCCCCTTATTATGCACTTGCTCGAACTGGTCCGTATAGCCATGCAGAATGGTATGTGATTTTTAGGGATAATACAAAATGGCTATCGGCTGTAGTTGGTGAAATAGATACTGAATGGGGAGGCAGAAAAAAGCCGGCTTTCCAAAACCATTGTGTATCGGTATGTGAACGAGCCGATGGAACGTTTATTTCAGAGGATGAAGCGCATTATATTTGTGCGATTTTGAACTCTCATATTGCGGAAGATTATATTTTGTCAACTAGCGATAAGAGAACTTTCAAAATTAGAATCCCCGTGAAAATCAATCCCTATGATGCAGAAAATACGATTCATTTAAGTTTATCTATGCTTTCTAAAAAAGCTCATTTATCGCATGAAGATGAAAAGAGGATAGAAGAAATAAGAACTGAGATTGATGAGCTGTATTTAAAAAGTCTGATGTAGCATTAATATATGTGAAAAAGAAAAAAGCGTTTTCTACCGGAGGCGGTAACAGATCTCATAACCGATCCGGAGAAGATTTTTCCATCTTTTCCGCTTGTGCCCGCAATTTTCTTGTGATAAAATAAAGTAAACCTTAAGAAAGCTGGTGTATGGATTATGGAAAAAAATCAATTGAATGAATTTGTGGAAAAAGCAAAAGCTTTGATTAATGCGCCAACCTGCAGCAGTGAAGCAAAAGATGCCGCGCAGCAATGGTTGAACGCTTTGGGGACTGAAAGGGAAAAGGACGAAACAATCAAGTTTATAAAAGAGCTGGAAGAAGATATTATGCCGATTGAAAGCCTAATCAGCTTTGCGGAATCCAAGGAAGGCGCCGCCTACTTTGGTGGAGATGCCGCCAATATTGCCGCCCACGCGAAAGAAATCAAGAATAACGGCGGTATATACTGCGATTGTCCCGCCTGCGCCGCCGCCGCTGAAATTCTGAAGCATAAAGAGGAGCTTCTGGGTTAAAAGCCCTCCTTTTTATGTGAAGGCATACTTTTTTCCTTTGTGGAAAAGTAGGATCTTTTTCATTCACGCGCCTGTTTTTCCCGTCAAAAGTCTATTCATATGACATGCCCTTTCCCTGATGAAAAATTCCTCCCGTCCCCCTGGCCACCCGGTTAAAACAGCCCCTTTCCTCTTGCTTTATTTTTACAAGGAGGTCCATTATCGCGCGAACCAGAGAATGATTCAGTGACGTCGCAAAAGTTTATCTTCAGCGTTACTGTGAAATCCGAGACGAAATGATGACGGGTATGATGGATGCCGAACTGACGGACAGCCTTTCCCATTACTTCATCGTTCGGACGATCCCTCATCATCGGGCCGTGGACGGAAAAAGCGGACAGAGTTCTGTTTTTCCATTCCTACCAATATTCTCTTCCGGACATTTTGACTTGAGAATCGGCACCATTCCCAAACCGTTTTGCCGGACAAAAGCTACCCCCCTATGCTCCGCATAGGGGGGTAGCTTTTGTGATAAACCCGGTTCACTATGTTTTTTCCATATGTTCTTTCCGCGGATCACTTTTTATGACGCGCTTTCTTATAGGAATTATCCTTCCGCATCAGGGAAACTCCAATCATCCCTACGGCAGAAGCCGCGGCCAAAACAAGCCATAAAGAGGAGTTTGAGCTTCCACCTGTCCGGGGAATTTCCCCTTCCGGCTGTTCCGGTTCCTCCGGTTGATCAGGTTCCTCTGGCTCAGGGGGTTCGCTGCCGGTATCCTCTTTCTGGTTTACAAAGGAGGCGGTAGCCGTCGTCCCCTCACCGATAACGCCCTTATTTCCCTCCATCGTTACCGTATATTCATCATTTCCGCTCTCCCTGACTTCATAGCCGGCGCCTGCCGGCAGGCCAACCGCGGTTATGCTTTCTCCATCTCTCAAGGTAAAGGACGCCGTATTATCACGGAAGGTCATACCGCCATAGACGCCATCGTCCAATTCCCCTGTTATGGTCACTGTAAAGGGGAACTCTCTCTCCTTATCCTCCACTGAACCCATGACTGTCTTGGAGACAGTTAGATTTCCGACAGGCTTTTTTCTGTTGGTAATGGTGAGGAACAGCTTCTTATGGGCCGTATCCTGCGAAACTTCAGAATAATCGACCTTATACTCCGTCCCCTCCTCCACAGCGGTGATGACAATCCCCTCTCCCAGGGTATCCGGGTTGGGAAGCTGGGTAAAACTTCCCGTCCAATTGTTACTCTCATCCAGCGTGATGGCGTCGAGCTCATATCCTCCGATTTTCAGACGGACAGTCACCGGCTTCTTTTCCTCTTCCCTCATGTCCGCCTGCCATGCCTTGGTAATTTCAAAGGACCATTCATCCTGCGGCGTTCCAATGACAACGGCACCGTTGGAGCCTACGCCGCCTCCCCTTGGGGCCTGATTGCCGGTGATCCAAAGCTTCGCCTGGCTTTTCGCCAGCCTCTCGGCGGAATCCGATACAACCGCTTTCAACGCGATCCCCTTGGTCCAGTCCCTTATTCCTGTAATCCTTTCATCTGTCCCCGATATTCCATACCTTGGCGTCTCATCTGGAATTCCCAGCACATTTCCTGATTCCGGCTTAGTGGACTCCACCCCGCCGTCAAGATACCACGCGGCCTCACCGCCGCCCAGCATACGGTCATACAGGGTTACGGTATGCCCCTTATCCATCTGTGGCACCGCTACAAAATCATCCCCCGCCGCTCCAAGGGCAGAATTGGCCTCGGCCTTGTTGCCGAAAATCGCCCCTCCGTTTGTCACTGTGTTGGCGGCGTCTCCCGTCGGGCAGAACCACAGGCCCCCTCCAAGGATAGACGCGGTATTTTCGGTGATAACGGCGTCATACATATGAAGCGTATAAGGAACAGAACCGACGTAAACGCCTCCGCCCTGCCGTTCGGCGATATTATTTTGTATTTTTCCGGCGTTAAGAACTACCTGATTGGAAGCAACATAGAGCCCTCCTCCGCAGCCGCTGTCCGTCTCCCGCCCAACACGGAGCTCCGCTTTGTTGCCGCTGATAACACCCCCATTCATATTAAATTCTCCTGGAAAATACCTTTGCCAAAGTTCAAAAGATTGACCGTTTCCCATGGACAGATACAAATCGTAAACAGCTATCCCGCCGCCAATCATTGCCCGGTTTCCCGATATAGTTCCGCCATTCATAGAAACCGAAGCCTGGCCGCAAATCATAATCCCGCCGCCATAGCGTTCCGCAACGTTATCTGAAATTTCGCCACCAGTCAGCTCCATGACAGCTATAGACTGGAAATCAGGATATGCGGGTTCCCCCACAAACACGCCGCCGAAATCCCCGTGATTCCTGGTAATAGCGCCGCCGCTCATGGTAAAAGAGCTGTTGCCCCCTGCCTCGATCCATAGGGTAGCATTATTAATATCACTATCCAGCATGGTATCATTGTTGGAAATTTCTCCCCCTTTGAGCTCCAGATGCCCACCAAAAGCCACACGGATCACACCGCCGAACTGATCATCATAGGCATTGTTTCTGATGAGCCCGCCACTCATTTCCATGTGGGCCTCAGGGCCGCTTACAACAATTGTTCCGCTCCAACCTTCTTCACAGATATTGTTTTGAATTGTCCCCGATTCCAAGCTAAAACTGCCATGGCAGGAAATGATGTCACCGTTATTCTTCAGAGGAGTATTATTCTGACTGCGTGCACAGGCCGCGTTAGTACCGTCGATAATCAGAAGCTGAGGATCCCCTGTACTGGTACGAATGGTGAGAGCTCCTCCTTCCAAGATTTCAAAAGCAGTCGGCCTATCAGGAGAATCTTTCGTTTCCACATTGATCTTTCTAGCCTTGCCATCGTCCACAAGAGTGATATTTTGGCCGCGTTTTATCGTAACAGTATCGGTCAAAGAAATATCTCCCCCGATGATAATTGTTGACGGGACTTCTCCCGCTTCGTCTAAGGCTGTTATCAATTCCTCAAAAGTTGTGATGGGCTGGTTGTCCAATAATTGAACTGAGACACACTTTCCCACATGATCAGGCCCTAGAGCGCAGCTCTCGGTCAAGGGACAGGCAGCTGCTGTATCTTCCTCAGCTCTAGAAGAGGCATCCTCCTCTAAGGCGTATGACGAAATAGGTACGAACAACATTCCCATAAATAAGCATAGACAAAGCAAACTCGCCGGTAGACGTTTTTTTCCTGCTCTGTTTCGCATGTTTCAATCCCTCGCTAACTTTTAAATTTTTCTGCTAAGATATCATATCCATTTCTTGAATCCCTATATGACCACTCTCCTCCATCGAAAAATCTAGACAATTTCGTTCATCTATGGTATCATATTTTTAGTATTTTATTACATGTTAAATCCTGTCATAATTTACAAAATAGGAGATCGAGCTGTAGAACGATATTGTCTAGATTATGTATCCTGAAAAGCCTGATATTGTCTACTAATAATTTCAGCATTTTAACCTTTTCCCGCTTGAATCATACCGGAAAAACATCTCCGGCAAAGATTCGCCATCTTCCCTATCCCAGCATATAATGGTTTGTCATCCCATTATTAGGAGGTGCAAAGCCATGATTATGACAGCAACTGTACAGGAGGTTTGGTCCTCCAGCCTGCTGGTGCGGGATCACGCCACTTCTCAGGAGGTTATTGCGCACGCGAGAAACGCGGGCTGCTTTTCTCCCGGAGACAGGGTGCGCATTTGGTACAACGGCGCCATGACCAACAGCCTGCCTCCCCAGATATAGGCTATCCGGATCCGGCGGATTTCTTCCTGCGGTTGTCTCCGATAGCTAGTTTTTTCGTTCATACTGCATTTAACAGAAAATTTGGCACCAGGCTTGACGCATGATTTCACACCCTTGACACTAGAAAAAAGTTATGATATAGTTATAACAAATCAAATAGCAAAACCGATGAAGCAGGAAAAAATCAGAGAGTTTCTTCCCAGCGAGCAGGGGGTGGTGAAAGCCCTGTATGAAATACTGAATAATATGGTCTGCTGAGGGCGGCGTCAAATGCGCCGACGTTGGGCTCGCGTCAGTTAGCCAGGGATATGTTGGTATCCTGCTGAGGGTTCATATTAGAACCAAATCAAGGTGGCACCGCGGTAATTTCGCCCTTGACTGTAAGCATTTACAGTCAAGGGCGTTTTCATTTTATTCAGCATATTCTGGGAAAGGATGATATCTATGCCAAATCATAACAAAATCGTCATTATTGGTGCGGGGCATGTGGGTTCCCACTGCGCGCAGGCCCTCTGTTGGCGATGGCGTGCCGGAGAGATCGTACTGGTGGATACCGACCGCGAAAAGGCCGCCGCCCAAGCCATGGATATCGCCGATTCCCTAAGCTTTCCTCCGTCCAGCGTTGTTGTAAGGCAAGGAACCTATGCTGACTGCTCCGACGCGGACATGGTTGTCGTTGCTATCGGCAAGGCGCGCGTTCCTGGGCAGACAAGGCTGGATTTGCTGGGGGATTCCGTCCAAATGGCCCGTGAGCTTTTGGGGCAGCTGAGGCCTTTCCCCCTCTCCGGCATTGTGGTTACAATCACAAATCCCGCGGATATTATCGCCGACTATATCCGCAAGGGACTGGGACTTCCCAGAAACCGGGTTTTTGGAACCGGGACCCTCCTGGATACCGCCCGTCTGATCCGCGCCCTGTCGGAAGAAACCGGCGTCAGCCGTCAGTCTATCACCGCTTTTTGTTTGGGAGAGCATGGTGACTCCTCCATGATTCCCTTTTCCTCTATCCGTATTGGCGGACTGCCACTGAGCAGGCTGGCGGTTGATCAGGAGAGGGTTTTGGAACGGACCAGAATGATTGGAATGGATATTATTAACGGTAAGGGTTCGACGGAATTTGGCATTGGCCAAGCTTTGGCCATGCTGGCAGAAACCGTTCTCAACGACCAAAAAGCCATTTTGCCCGTCTCCGTTCAGCTATGCGGGGAATATGGACAACAGGGGCTTCACTGCGGCGTTCCCTGTCTCATCGGGAAAAACGGCATTGAGAAAATTATTGAGCTTCCCCTCTCCTTAGAAGAAAAGGCGCAGTTCAACGCTTCCTGTGAGGTTATCCGCAAACATATCGCTATGGCGGAGCAAATTGCCCCGCTGGGCCCGTCTTGATAGAAAGGAATTACAACAATGAAAAAGAAAATTGTCAAAAAGCTTTCCGCCCTTCTGCTGGCCGCTGCCGCGGCAGTTTCCCTCATGCTGTCCGGCTGTGAATCCTCTGAAAACGGAACCATTACCGTCTCCATTGTGCAGCCTATGAGCCATACCTCTCTTGATCAAATCCGCGATACCATTATTTCTGAGCTGAAAAGCGCCGGCCGTGACGATATTGAAATTGTCACCGAAAACGCCAATAATGACACCACCGCCCTTACCACCATTCTTCAAAACCAGCGTTCCGCCGGGGTGGACATTGTTGTCCCCATTGCCACCAGCACAGCCCAGAGCGCCAAGGCGGTCTATGACGGAGAAGACACCCCCATCATTTTCGCGGCCGTCTCCGATCCCGACGCGGCCGGCCTCACCGGTCCCGACTGTCAGAACATCACCGGCGTCTCCAACAATATTCCCGCCGCGGAAATTGTCAAGCTTATCTCCAATTTCCAGCCGGACTACAAAAAAATCGGATTTCTCTATACCTCCAGCGAAACCAATTCTGTTTCAACCATCAACGCGGCAAAAGCCTACTGCGACGAAAATGGGATCGCCTATGAAGAGGCATCTATCGCCAACCTTTCCGAGCTTCCCACCGCGGTGGAAACCCTGATTTCTAAAGGAGTGGACGCCCTGTACACAGGCAACGACAACTCCATCGCCTCCGCCATGCCCACCTATACCGACGCGGCCTATGGAAGGAAAATCCCCGTCTACTGCGGCGCTGATTCCATGGTTGCCGACGGCGGCTTTGCCACTATCGGCGTCGACTATGTACAGCTGGGCAAACAGGTTGCCACTATGATTTTGCAGGTTGCCGATGGCAAAAAACCTGCCGATATTCCCTATGAAAGCCTTTCCGAATATGCCAAATATGTCAATCTTCAGGCAGCCGGCGCTATCGGGCTCAACTTGACCGACGAGATGCTGGAAGGCTATTCTATCCTGGTTGAGGCTGACGGCACCAGCCATTTTGGAGAATAATGGGAGGAACATTATGGAATATGTCAACCTTATTTTATCCGCATTAAGCCAGGGCGCTATTTACGCGCCCATGGCCATGGGAGTGTTCATCGCCTTTAAAATCCTGAATACCCCCGATTTGACCATTGACGGAAGCTTTGTTTTCGGCATGACGGTCTGCGCTGTCACCACCATTGCGGGGCACCCTATTCTCGCCCTGTTCGCCGGAACCCTTGCCGGAACCGCCGCCGGGTTTGTCACCGGCTTTTTGCAGACAAAACTGCGCATCAATCCTATATTGTCCGGTATCCTGACCATGACCGGCCTATATACTGTCAATTATATGGTGCTTGGCGGGCAGTCGAACCTTTATCTTCAGACCGCCGAGATCAACA
>JAHZIE010000043.1:0-2619 GCA_019419895.1 Clostridiales bacterium
CCAGGGCAAAACCCAAATGGAAGTGGCCAACGAGATTGGAATTTCCCAGGCACAGGTCTCCCGTCTGGAAAAGGGAGCGCTCGATCATATAAAAAAAGAAATATAAGTAGCGGCTGTCCGGAAATGCAAGAAATATTGAATTTCCAGGGAGAGGATAAGCTCCTTGCGCCTGGAAGCAGCAACCGGCGATTCTGTTCAGAGGATGAAGCGGCAGTTGAACCTTTCAGCGCCTGCTGGTTCAATCAGTGGACAATTTTGATTATTCTGGCGGTTCCCTTCAAAAATCCCTGACACAGGGAAATATCCCGTCGGAAAAGCGCATAGAAATGGAAACAGGATGGAAATCCTTCCGGATATGCTTTACAGAGATATTACGGTAAGACGAGAGGGGAAAGCGATATGAAGAACCATTTAAAAAAATTTGCGGCCCTGTTGATAGCGGCCGGGATTGCGTTTTCAGCTCCAACGCCGGCAACGGCAGCGGAAATCGGCGATATCGAGGCGCCTTCCGCGGTTTTGATGGTGGCTAATACAGGGACGGTTCTATATGAAAAGGACGCCCATGAACGCCGTCCCTGCGGTTCAGTGACCAAAGTGATGTCTATCCTGCTGTTTATGGAGGCATTGGACAGCGGGAAGATTTCATTGGAGGATCCGGTGACCACCAGCGAATTTGCCAGTTCCATGGGAGGCTCAGAAATCTGGCTGGAAGTCGGGGAAGTCATGACGGTGGATGAACTTCTCAAGGCGATTATGATACAATCGGCCAACGACGCCACAGTCGCGATGGCGGAATATGTCGCCGGTTCGGAGGCCGCCTTTCTGGATATGATGAATCAGAAGGGCGAGGAGCTGGGAATGAAGGATACCCACTACCTTAATACCACCGGCTTTGATGAAGAAGGGCAGTATACATCTGCCTATGACATTGCGCTGGTGGCTAGGGAACTGATGAAGCATGAGCTTGTATTTGAATACAGCACTATCTGGATGGCCGACCTGCGGGATGGAAAAACACAGCTGGCCAACACCAACAAGTTATTAAAAACCTATCAGGGGATTACAGGCCTGAAAACGGGAACGACGGACGACGCGGGGAACTGTTTCTGCGGAACAGCCCAGAGGGGAGAGTTGAAGCTGATTTCTGTGGTGCTGGGCTGCACTACATCGGCTGACCGCTTTTCTTCCACTGTGAAACTGTTGGATCATGGATTTGACAACTGGTCCCTGGTAAAACCGGAGATGGAAACCTCCGCCTATTCCATTCCTGTTTTAAATGGAATGGAGCGGCAGGTTCAGGGTGTGGTGACGTTTGATGATGAGGTACTTGTGCAAAAGGGGAGCGAGGGGAACATTACATACGAGGTTGAGCTTGCGGAGAATGTGGAAGCGCCCGTAGAAGAAGGGCAGGTTTTAGGAAAAGTGAAATGCATGCTGGGAGAGGAGGCGCTTTGCGAATTTCCGGTCAAAGCGGAAAAGGCTGTCGCGCCAATAACCTTCCGTTCCGTCTTTGATATTCTTTTCCGTGGGCTGATTGCCCCGTAAGGCGTTTTTTTGCTATCTTTCGGTTCGTCAGGGGGAAAAAATAATAAATTCTGTCCCTTAGCTTGAAATTACAGGAAAGATAAGGTAAAATAATAGTACAAAACAACAGGAGGCAGTCACATGTCTATTCAAATTAATGATAAGTATTTGTCAGATTTTATCCATGAGGATGAATACGCCGCCATCGCGCCTCAGGTGAAGCTGGCTCATGAGCAGCTCCATGCCGGCACCGGCCTTGGCAGTGATTATATTGGCTGGGTCAATCTGCCCACCGATTATGATAAGGAAGAGTTTGAGAGAATTCAGAAGGCTGCGAAAAAAATTCAGTCGGATACGGATGTTTTTATCGTCATAGGAATCGGCGGTTCCTATCTGGGAGCACGGGCGGCCATTGAGTTCCTGAAGTCTCCCCTGCATAACGCGTTGAATAAAAATGTCCCCAGTATTTATTTTACGGGTAACAGCATCAGTTCCACTGCGTTGAGCGAGCTTTTGGATATCTGTGACGGCAAGGACGTATCTATTAATATTATTTCCAAATCGGGAACCACGACGGAACCGGCTATTGCCTTCCGTGTTTTCCGTGATTACCTGGAAAAGAAATATGGCCGTGAAGAAGCGCGCAAACGTATTTACTGCACCACGGATAAGGCGAAGGGGACGCTCAAGGCGCTTGCCAACAGGGAAGGCTATGAGTCCTTTGTGGTGCCGGATGATGTTGGAGGACGCTTCTCCGTATTGACGGCGGTCGGCCTGCTGCCCATCGCGGTCGCGGGGGCGGATATTGACGCCCTGATGAAGGGAGCGGCCCAGGCCCAGCAGGATTTGATGGAAACTGATTTGGAAAAGAATCCTTGCTATAAATATTCGGCGATGCGTAACATCCTTTATCGCAAGGGAAAGACAATCGAGCTGCTTGTCAGCTATGAGCCCTGCTTTACAATGATGCTGGAGTGGTGGAAACAGCTGTTTGGAGAAAGCGAGGGAAAGGATCACAAGGGCTTGTTCCCGGCTTCAGTGGTTTTCTCCACTGATCTTCATTCCATGGGCCAGTATATCCAGGACGGACGCAGA
>JAHZIE010000043.1:2629-22464 GCA_019419895.1 Clostridiales bacterium
AGAACCATGCTGGATACTGTGGTTTTGATCGACAAGGCCAAAAAAGAGGTTTATATTAATAATGATCCCGAAAATGTGGACGGCTTGAATTTCCTTCAGGATAAACCTATGTCCTTTGTCAATGAAAAGGCGTTTGAGGGAACCATCCTTGCTCACACCGATGGAGGAGTTCCCAATTTTGTCATCCATGTGCCTGATATCAGCGAGTCGAGCCTTGGTTATTTGATTTACTTCTTTGAGAAGGCATGCGCAATTTCCGGCTATCTCCTGGGCGTAAATCCCTTTAATCAGCCCGGTGTGGAAAGTTATAAGAAAAATATGTTTGCTCTGCTGGGAAAGCCAGGCTATGAGGCCGATAAGGAAGCTCTGGAGAAGCGCCTCTCCAGATAATTGAGATAAGGAGAAAAATAAAATTGCTTATTTTCCGCCCTGAGCGGAACAATATAAAGGAGGATTATTGTATGATCACTTTAATCGTAGGAAAAAAAGGCTCCGGTAAGACGAAAAAATTAATCCAGTTGGCAAATGATGCTGTCAAAACCTCCAACGGCAATGTAGTTTGCATTGAAAAAGGCGCGAAATTAACTTATGATATTGACCATAAAGCAAGATTGATCGATATTGATCAGTATGTCATCAGCGGGTTTGACGCCCTGTATGGCTTTGTTAGCGGCATCTGCGCTGGCAATTATGATGTTACCGATATCCTCATCGACTCCACCCTGAAAATCGGAGGAAACGATATGGAGCAGTTTGAAAAGTTTGCGGTCAAGGTCAATGAGCTGGCCCGTCTGTCTGAAGTAAAGGTAACGATTTCTGTTTCCGCAGATGAGAGCGAAATCCCCGATGGACTCAAGGACATTGCTGAAAAGGCGTAAGGCTTGGGAATCAGAAGGATGGCCGCCTTTGCGGCCATCCGTTTTTTGTCCGAAGGGAGATTTTAGAAAAAAATCTCCGCTTCCTGTAGATTTCTGTTGACAAAACGCAAGAGAATAGGTATAATATTTTGAGTAGCGTCAGAGGTGTTTTTATGGTCCTTCAATTACATCGGTTGTTTTCCGGTGAAGATGATCGGCTGGCTTTTGAGTATGAGCTGGATTTGTCCTCTTATGAACATGAGGGCTGTCGTCCGTTCGTTTCCCCGGTTGCGGTTTCCGGAGTGGTGACAAACAGCTCGGGCGTTGTGGAGTTGGCTTATCAGGTTGGCTTTGTTTTTGAGAAGCCGTGCGATCGCTGTGCTGATTTGACCAGAAGGGAATATTCTTTTTCCTTCCAGCACGTTCTTGTGTCTGAATTGAATGAAGAGGATACAGGGGAATTGCTGGTGGTTGAGGAAGAACAGCTGGATATGGACGAGCTTGCAGTGTCAGATATCCTGTTAGAATTGCCGATGAAGTTTCTTTGTTCTCCGGATTGTAGGGGGTTGTGCCCTGTATGCGGGAATAATAGAAATACAGAACAATGTAATTGTTCAGAAAAGCAGATAGATCCCCGTATGGAGGTCTTGAAAAGTCTGATTGAAGAATCCTGAAGATTGATATAAGGAGGTGCTGAACATGGCGGTACCGAAGAGAAAAGTATCCAATGCCAGAAGGGATAAAAGACGTTCCAATGTTTGGAAAATGGAGGCTCCTGCTCTTATGAAGTGCCCGCAGTGCGGCGAATATAAGCGCCCTCACAGAATCTGTGGAAATTGCGGTTACTACAACGGCAAGGAAGTTCTGAAAAAGGAAGCTTAATTGCCTTTTGCTTTCTAAAAAAGGTAGGGGGGGAGTTATATCCTTCTCTATTTTTTTTGTTGTTTTGTAGGAAAATAAGTACGTTTTTTAAAAACAAGAGATTAAAAAGGAAAGGGAGATTGGCGTTGGCGGTGATCATCAGCGGTGTTGTGCCGAACAGCAGTGCGCAGAAGCACGGGATTTGTGCGGGGGATACCCTCCTGTCAATTGACGGCCATGAAATTAACGATATTCTGGATTTCCGCTTTTATGAAACCTCTCCCGCGGTCTGCCTGGAGCTGCTGGACGGTACTGGACAAAGAAAAAAGGTTACAATAAAAAAGCGGCAGTATGATTCCCTTGGAATGGAGTTTGACACCTACCTGATGGATAAGGAGCGAAGGTGCAGAAACCGCTGTATTTTCTGCTTTATCGATCAAATGCCAAAGGGAATGAGAGAAAGTCTTTATTTTAAGGACGATGATTCCAGGCTGTCCTTTTTATTTGGCAATTACATCACTTTGACGAATCTGCAGGAAAAAGATATTCAGAGAATTATCCATATGCATATCAGCCCAGTGAATATTTCGGTTCATACCACAAATCCGGAGCTTCGTTGTAAAATGATGGGGAATCGTTTTGCGGGACAGTCCCTCCGCTTTTTAGAGGAGCTGGCTTCCAATGGTATCAAAATTAACTGTCAGCTGGTCTTGTGCCCCCATATCAATGACGGCGAGGAACTGAAAAAAACCCTGCGGGACTTGAAACTCTATTATCCGTCGGTGGAAAGTATCGCCGCGGTGCCGGTGGGGTTGACCAAATACCGGGATGGGTTGCCTCAGCTAGAGCCCTATCATAAGCAGACCGCTGGAGAAGTCATTGATATCATTGAGGCGTTTGGGGAAGAATGTAAGAGGGAGCTGGGACGCAGGATAGCGTTTCCCGCGGATGAATTTTATCTGAAAGCGGGCCGCCCCCTTCCTGATACGGATTTTTATGAGGATTTTATGCAGCTGGAAAATGGAGTTGGTATGGTTTCCCTTTTGAGGGAAGAGTTTGCCAAGGCCCTAGAGGAAACGGAGAAGGAATTAAGGGAGGAGCGGCATATTGCAATCGCCACCGGTGTGGCGGCCGCTCCTCTCATGGAGGAGCTTTGCACCATGGCTTCCGGAAAATTTCCCTCTCTCCATGTAACTGTTTATCCTATTTCCAATGATTTCTTTGGAGAAAAAATCAACGTGGCGGGCTTGGTGACAGGACGGGATTTGATATCCCAGCTCAGGGGAAAGCCTTTGGGGGAGACACTATTAATTCCAAGCGCCATGCTCCGCAGTGAGGGTGATTTGTTTTTGGACAATGTTTCCCTGGAAGATGCGGCGCGGGAGCTGAAAATTCCGATCCTGCCTTCGCCGAATCAGGGAGATACCTTACTGGAGCTTTTATTGGAAGGCGGAAAGGACTAAAAGAGAAAGGAAGGTGTAAAAAGAGATGGCAAAGCCGGTTGTAGCGATTGTAGGACGTCCCAATGTGGGAAAATCGACCTTGTTCAATAAGCTGGTGGGGCAGAGGCTTTCCATTGTAGACGATACGCCGGGAGTGACCCGCGACCGTATATATGGGGACTGCGAGTGGCGCTCCCGAGTTGTCTCAATGGTGGATACGGGAGGAATTGAGCCCTATTCAGATGATATTATTTTAAGCCAGATGCGCCGTCAGGCCCAGTTGGCCATAGAAACCGCCGATGTGATTATTTTTGTGACGGATGTGCGTTCAGGTCTCGTGGCGACGGATCAGGAGGTTGCGGCCATGCTGATGAAAAGCGGGCGTCCCGTCGTATTGTGCGTCAATAAATGCGATACGCCGGGAGCACCGCCGCCGGAACTTTATGAATTCTATAATTTGGGAATTGGGGAGCCTTTTGCGGTATCCTCTATCCAGGGTTATGGAACGGGAGATTTGCTGGACGAGGTTTATCGCTATTTGCCCCCAGAACACGGTGAGGAGGAAGAGGGGGAGCTGATCAAGGTTGCGATCATCGGCAAGCCCAATGTGGGAAAATCCTCCCTGGTCAACCGGATTTCCGGAGAGGAAAGGTCGATTGTATCCAATATTGCGGGCACAACCAGAGATGCTATCGATACTCATGTCGCGAATGAATATGGAGAATTCGTCTTTATTGATACTGCCGGCCTGCGTCGCCAGAAAAAGGTGGAGGATGCTATCGAGAAATACAGTATTCTCAGGGCGAGAATGGCGGTGGAACGGGCAGATGTGTGCGTCATTATGATCGATGCCCAGGAGGGCTTTACCGAGCAGGATTCCAAGGTGGCAGGCATGGCGCATGAGCAGGGAAAGGCGTCCATTATTGTGGTGAATAAATGGGATGCAGTGGAAAAGGATGACCGCACTATGCAGAACTATCGTAAAAAGCTGGAAAATGATTTTTCAATTATGTCTTATGCTCCGATCCTGTTTATTTCCGCAAAAACGGGCCAGAGAATCGACCGGCTTTTTGAATTGATCCGTCATGTCGCCAGTCAGAATTCCATGCGCATCTCCACGGGAATGCTCAATGATATCCTAGCGGATGCGGTTGCCAGGGTACAGCCTCCCACGGATAATGGGAAACGGCTGAAGATTGACTATATGACCCATGCGAGCACCAGGCCGCCTGCCTTTGTCTGCTTTGTAAATTCCGCTGACCTTTTCCATTTTTCTTATCAGAGATATCTGGAAAACAGAATCCGGGAGACTTTTGGTCTGGAGGGAACTCCTGTACGATTTATTATCAGGGAGCGGGGAGACAAAAAATAAACTGGGAGAGCGCGGACTCTGCGGAGAAAAGCTGGAGCCGCTTTGAGTCGGTATCAGCGGCGTGGCTCTCAGAGAGAAAAAAGCGTGTAGTGTGAATTTTGTGGCCGCCGTCCTGTCTTGTGTTTAGGAGGCACTCTTTTAAAGGCTAAATTTTTCATAAATCTTCTCAGTTATTAGAGACATTTCTGTTTTGATTTGTTATAATAAATCAAAGCTATTTTTTCACAATGACTTCTTTAGGGGGCGTTTGCCAATGTGGGATACAATTTCCCGTTTTTTGTCAACTTTTGGCCTGACGGCTCTGATCACTGCTGTTACAGGATATTTGCTTGGCAGCATCAGCTTTTCTATTATATTTACCCGTTTATTTATTCATAAGGACATCCGTTCCTTTGGCAGCGGAAATGCGGGGGCTACGAATGTCCTGCGTACTGTGGGGAATAAAGCGGCTGCCCTTACTTTTGTATGTGATTTTGCCAAAGCGGCTCTTTCCATTATCCTCGGATCCTTAATATTTCAGTATGCCGCCCGGGGGCAGCTGCCGGAAGAATCCGTTGTGGTTATGGGAAAATACGGTGCTTATCTCGGTGGGATGACCAGCCTTCTGGGACATTTGTATCCTGTATATTTTCAATTCAGAGGCGGCAAGGGCGTGATTGTAACCACCGCTATGATGGCGATGATTGATTGGCGGGTATTTCTGGTAGAATTTGTTATCTTTGCGGCTTTGTTTTGTTGGAAGAAAATTGTATCCTTTGGTTCTGTTGTTGCGGCGGCAGCCTATCCGTTCACCACCTTTCTTATCACTTATTTTGTTGATTACCGTACTTATGTTACTTCTGGAGGAACGGCATACACCTTGGGTTATGTATGGGCCGCTACAGCGATAACGGCAATTATCGGCGGCGTTGTTATTTTGAAGCATAAAGAAAATATCAAGCGCCTGTGCCATGGGGAAGAAAAGCCTATCAGTTTTAAGAAGAAAAAGGAAAAATAGCCATTTGAAAATAGATAATCTGAAGGATTATCTATTTTTATATCACGGAAGCGATAAAAAAAGAAGGCTGCTAAAGCAGCCTTCTTTTTAAGATTCTTACTACTTTTTAAATAGCACGAACAACTTTACCGGAACGCAAGCAACGGGTGCAGGCGTAAATACGCTTAGGGGAACCGTTGACAATTGCTTTGACACGTCTCACATTGGGCTTCCAAGTTCTGTTGGAACGTCTGTGGGAGTGAGAAACTTTAATTCCGAAGGAAACATCTTTACCGCAGATATCGCACTTTGCCATATGTCTGCACCTCCTTTAAATGTGCCGGAAATATATACAACAGTGTTATTTTAGCAGAAAGTTAAGGTAAAATCAAGCTTTTTTTCATATTTCTCCCGTAATCTGTATCAGCGGAGGAAGAAAGGAATTTTGTTCCATGCTTTCAAGCGGCTGACGGTGGTTTTTGAAATTGACTTGTATTTTATGGAAAAAAGACTTATAATAACAAAAATAAACCAAAATAGGAAAGTCTTGCTTTTTTATTGATATTGGGAAAGGATGTTTTGCTTGGGCGCGATTAGTTTTCTGTTTTCACGGGATTTTACAGGATTGGTTGTTTACATTATTTCCAGTTTGGTAGTTATTTTCCTTGCTATGCCGGTCCATGAATTTGCTCATGGCTGGGCGGCTTATAAACTAGGGGATACCACAGCAAAATATCAGGGGCGTCTGACGCTGAACCCTGTGGCCCATCTTGATCCCTTGGGCGCTCTGTGTATTCTGCTGTTTGGAATTGGATGGGCTAGGCCGGTTCCGGTCAATCCGTTTAATTTTAAAAAGAGAAAACGGGATATGGCAATTACGGCTCTGGCCGGACCTTTGTCCAATATTCTTGTGGCGATTGTAGTGGTTTTAATTTATGATATTTTTGCCATTGCGCTGCATGTGCCCGTTTCCATCTATGTGGCCCAGTTTGTTTCCTTTTTTATTTCCGTCAACTGTGTTTTGGCCGTTTTCAATCTTTTGCCTATTCCTCCATTGGATGGATACCGTATTTTCGGTGCTGTTCTGCCGGATAAATGGACCTTTAAAATGGCCCAGTATGAGCAGTATATCCGGTTTGGTCTGATTATCGTTCTGTTTACTGGGCTTTTGGATCCGGTTCTCAACTTTTTGCAGAGGTATGCGCTGAATGCGGTTTTTTGGGTCGCAGAATTGCCATTCCGCCTGTTTGGAGCCATTTAGAATTGCCAATACTGAGATATGGACAGGTAGGAAACTCTATGGAAAAGCTGTCATATAAATTTGAAGCATTTGAGGGGCCCCTTGATCTGATGCTCCATCTGATCTCAAAGAATAAATTGAATATCTACGATATCCCAATTGCTGATCTGCTGGATCAATATATGGCTCATATTGATTATATGCGCGGGGAAAATATGGATGTTGAAAGTGAATTCCTTGAAATGGCGGCAAGATTGGTCTATATCAAAACGGTCAGTCTTCTTCCGAAACATGAAGAGGCTGATCAGTTAAAAGAGGAGCTGACTGGTCAGCTTCTTGAATACCAGGAATGCAAAAAGGCGGCTGTGGCGCTTGCGCAAAGCTTGTCCTTTGACCGCATCACCCGTCTGCCTATGGAGCTTGAAATGGACAAGACTTATCAGAGACATCACACCACCTATGAGATCTTTTGCGCTTACCTGGCTGCCGCTGGAAAGAAGAAGAGAAAGCAGCCGCCTTCGCCGGCGGCTTTTTCCGGGATTGTTTCCCGTAGGATTGTATCGGTGAGTTCCCGCATTATTTTTGTGCTCCGTCAGCTTAGAAAAAATGAGGCCCTCCGGCTGGATGGACTTTTTGAGAACGCGCAGAGCAAATCTGAGATGGTTGCTACCTTTTTGGCGGTTTTGGAGCTTGTCAAAGCCAAACGCGTTTATGTAGGCGACGGAGACGATCCCTTTTTGAAAATTAGAAACGGCGGTGGAAAGCGAGTTGGAAATTAAGGAAGCGCAGGCTGCGATTGAAGCTATTTTATTTGCCAGCGGTGAACCGATCGGCGCGGAAAAGATTGCAGAGGCCATAGGCCTGGAAAAGGCGACGGTTATAAAGCTTCTCCAGAAGTTTGGAGAAAGTTTGGAAGAGCAGGCGCGAGGGATAGAGCTGGTCAAAATGGATGACAGCTATCAGCTGTGTACCAAAAGCCGGTATGCGTCCTATGTGCGGGAGATCCTGGATATGAGGCGGAATGTCCCGCTGTCCCAGGCGGCGATGGAAATTTTGGCCATCATCGCCTATAACCAGCCTGTCACCAAGGGTTTTATGGAGCAGATTCGTGGGGTCGACTGTTCAGGTGTTATCTCCAGCCTGTTGAACAAGGGGCTGATTGAGGAAAAAGGAAGGCTTGAGCTGCCGGGCAGGCCTCTTTTATATGGAACCACAGACGTCTTTCTCCGCTGTCTCAGTATTTCCTCGCTGGACGAACTTCCTCCGCTGCCTCAGAAAGAGGAGGAACAGCAGAGCGATAATGGGTAAAGACATCGGGAGGAGAAAGCTGTGATAGTTTTATATATCCTGCTTGGAATTTTAGGGTCTGTTTTCCTCCTGCTTTTGATTCCTCTCCGCTTAGAAGCGGAGTATGAGGAAGGGCTCGCAATGACAGTCGGCTATCTTTTTTTTCGATTCCGGATTTTTCCCCCAAAAGAGAAAAAGGAGGAAAAAGAAGAAGGACAGAAGAAGGAAGGGCAGGAGACAAAACTTGGTCAAATTAAGGAATCGCTCAAGGAACAAGGGGTTTCCGGTTTTTTGAAATTTATTCAAAAGTTGGCCCAGATTGCTGGTGGGGTGGGAAAACGGTTGTTCCGGCATCTTGTTATCCTGCGCTATGACCTGGAGCTTTCTGTTTCCGGTAGCGATGCCTCCGACACGGCGATCGCTTATGGAAAAATGTGCGCGGCGGTTTACAATGCGTCCTCCTTGTTTCTTAGTTCGGTAAGAAGCCGAAAAAGGGTCTCTGTCCGCGTATATCCTAACTTTTTTACAGAAAAGTCGACGGTGGAATTTCACGGCGTCCTGTCGGTAAAGCCTTTGTGGCTTCTGACGGCGGGAATTTGGGCGCTGATACAGTTTATCCAGTTTCAGACCGGGCGGCAAAAGAAAATCATTGAGAAAACAACTGAAGAGAAAACATTGACACGGAAGGACGGTTAAAAAATATGGGAGAGCATTCGGTAAACGGCTTCATGGACACCACCATGGAAAAGATAAAACAAATGGTGAACGCGGACACCATTATGGGAAATCCTATCCATTGTGACGACGGGACGGTGATTATTCCGGTTTCGAAGGTTACCTATGGTTTTGCGGCGGGAGGCTCCGATTTTGCGGCGAAGAGCACAGCAAAGGATCTCTTTGGCGGTGGAAGCGGCGCCGGCGTTACAGTAACCCCCATCGCCTTTCTGAGCATCAGCCATGGGAATGTCAAACTGCTGCAAATCAATCCCGCCAGCAGTACAGCCGATAGGGTGGTTGAAATGGTGCCCGAAGTGGTGGACAAAATCAGCGGTTTTATCAAGAAGGACAAAAAGGAAAAACGGAAGGATGGGGATGTCCAAATTGAGGCGCCGGCTTCTGAAAAGTGAGATTTCCATGACTATTTTTGCATACCTGCCGCATATGAATGATTCATAGAGAATGATTCTTAAAGATGGGCTGGTGGCATATGTGAAAAAATGGATCCTCAAATCGGTCTCCCTGTTCTGTGTTTTCCTTTGTTTGACATTTTTGCCGATAGCAGTTTTTGGAGAAACCTCTTCTGTCAGCGTGTCGGCTCACGCGGCGATATTGATTGAAGCGGAGAGCGGCCGCGTGCTTTATGAAAAAAACGCGGACGAGCGGCGTTCTATGGCCAGCACGACAAAAATTATGACGGCTCTTCTCGCGGTGGAGTCGGAACAGCGGAATGAAGTGATAGAGATTACCAGAGACATGGTTCAGGTTGAGGGTTCCTCCATGTATCTGAAGGAGGGAGATAAGGTCACCCTGGAAACTTTGGCCTATGGGTTGCTTTTGGAGTCGGGGAACGACGCCGCCAACGCTATTGCCATTACCCTGGGAGGCAGTATGGAGGGATTTGTGGAATTGATGAACCAGCGGGCCAGGGCGCTTGGCTTATCGAACACTCATTTTGCCACCCCTTCCGGATTGGATGCGGAAGATCATTATACAACGGCTTCTGATTTGGCAAAATTGGCGGCGGTTGCCATGAAGGAGCCGAGATTTCAGGAAATTTGTTCTAAGAGCTCCGCGACGGTAGAATTTGTAGAGCCCGCCACCAAACGCACGCTGTATAACCATAACCGCCTGCTCAAGGAGATGGAAGGGTGTATTGGCGTCAAGACCGGATTTACCAAAAAATCGGGCAGATGCCTTGTGACCTGCTGTGAGAGGGAGGGGGTTAGGCTGATTGCCGTTACCTTGAATGCCCCCAATGATTGGCAGGATCATAAAGCGTTGATGGAATACGGCTTTTCCATGGCCCAGCGGACGACCATTCAGGCGGACGGGCTGGAGCTGTATGTCCCAGTTGTGGGAGGAACCGAGGCCTTTGTCAAGGTAGAGCCGGTTTCCCAGGAGGAGGTTACTATCCTTCAGGGGGAGGAGAATGAAATTTCCATGCGCATTGAGCTGCCCCATTTTGTCTATGCCCCTGTCAAGGAGGGACAGGTGGTGGGCCGGGTGGTATATTCGGTTAACGGACGGCTTTTATGTGATTTATCTCTCGTGACATCTGAGAGCAGGGATTTTCTGGTTCACGAACCGGGATTTTTCGAAAAAATAAAAAACTGGTTTTTGTCCCTTTTTAGATAGTATGGGAGATTCCGGTTAGGACAGAGCGAATATAAATGGAGGAACAAAACATTGGGAAATGAGAATTTGGTTCGTCTGCAAAAGTATTTGGCGGACTGTGGAATTGCCTCCCGGCGGAAAGCGGAGGAAATGATTCTTGCGGGAGCTGTCAAGGTGAACGGAGCAGTTGCAAAGCTGGGGGATAAGGTGAACCCGGCGAGAGATAAAATTACCGCCCACAATAAGCGCGTGATTCCTGCGCAGAATCTGGTCTATTTAATGTTGCATAAGCCCAGAGGGTTTGTGACGACGATGAGTGATGAAATGGGGAGAAAGTGCGTGGCCCAACTGGTAGAGGATGTGGGCGTCAGAGTTTATCCTGTGGGTAGACTGGACAAAGATTCCGAAGGACTGCTTCTGATGACCAATGACGGAGCTTTTGCGCAGGCTCTGACGCATCCGTCAAGGCATATCCCCAAAACTTACCGTGTGACGGTGCGGCCGGGGATTACCGATGAACAGCTTACCCAGCTGACACTGGGAGTTGTAATTGACGGAAAAAAAACCTCTCCCGCGGAGGTAAGGGTGGTAACCAGAGAAGGTCAGAGAGTAGTTCTGGAAGTGATTTTATATGAGGGCAGAAATCGCCAGATAAGGAAGATGTGCGAAGCATTGGGCTTGGAAGTGGCACGGCTGAAAAGGATTGCCGTTGGCAATGTAAAGCTCGGGATGCTTCATAATGGTGACTGGAGAATTCTGAGTGAACAGGAGCTTTCCTCCCTGTCGGCCCTTATCAAGGCATCCTCCCTAGGAAAGGAAGGAAAACGGCCATGATTTCGGTATTGCCGTTGGACATGACAGACGGTTCTTCCCTCAAGGACAAGCATGATGTTGTGTTTATGGTGAGGGAAAGCAAGGCGGAGCTTGGTTGCTTCGGGCTTGATAGGACGGAAAAGGGGCTTTGGCTATCGGAATTCCGGCCTGGGAAGGACTTGCTGGAAATGGGGAAAAATGAAAGGAAGCCTGTACTGGAGCTTATACTCAGAACCGCCGCGGCTTATGGGGAACGACGGGGAATCGCGCTGCTATTGTGTGAAGAACCTTTCTTCTGTGAAACGGCGGAAGAGCTGGGATTTCAACAAAATGATAAGATCTTCTCTATATCTGTCGAGAAAATGCTTCATAAATGCAAAAATTGTTAAAATCTTGTTTTTCTGCTTGTTATATTCGTAACAATGCTATATAATATACTAGGTTAATTTTTTTATTTTATCTTAATATTTACTTCTAAATGAAATGGAGGAACTGGAATGAGTATAGAAAGCAAACTCGAACTGGTTCAAAAAACGCACGATCAGCAAAAGAATTCGCCGGCGCACAAGAGACTTGAGCTTTTGTTTGACGAGGGATCTTTTGTCGAGATCGACAGCCTGGCGAAATCCGGCGACGGCTATGCCGAGGTTGTAGCGGGTTTTGGAGCGGTGGAAGGATATCCCGTTTACGCTTTTGCTCAAAACAGTGATGTCGCCGGGGGAGCAATGTCAAAGGCTCATGCTGCAAAAATCAAAAAGGTTTATGGCATGGCGGTAAAGACCGGCGCGCCGGTAGTGGGAATTTATGATTCTGTAGGCGCCCGCCTGAAGGAAGGCAATGAGATGCTCAACGCCTATGGAGAAATTCTCTTGGATGCCAACAACCTTTCTGGCGTTGTGCCGCAGATTTCCGTGATTGCGGGCCCTTGCATCGGAACAGCGGCTTTGCTGGCGGCGAGCGCGGATATTGTCATTATGTCCGAGGCGGCCCAGTTGGATCTGGAAACTAACGGTGCGGCAGGAAGCAGCGAGGAAGCTGCCAAAACCGGTATGGCGCACATTTTGGCGGCCGATGACAAGGCGGCGGTTCTCGAGGCCAAGAAGTTGCTTTCCATGCTTCCTTCCAATAACCTGACCTCCGCCCCTGTCAGTGAATATTCCGATGCTGCTGGCTGTGAGGCTGCGTTCCAGGCTGTTGCGGCGGCGATTGAAAACGGAAGTAAAGAAGCGGTTGCTTCCAGATTGGTAGAAGCCGCGGCGGATGCCGGAAGCGTTGTTGAATTCAGCGCGGCTTATGGCAAGGGAATGGTATGCGCCCTTGCGGCAGTGGGCGGCTCTGTCTGCGGAATGGTCGCCTGCAATAAAGCGGAAAATGAGGGTAAAATTGATGCGGACGCTTGCGCAAAGGCTGCGCGGTTTGTACGTTTCTGCGATGCCTTTGCAATTCCCGTAATCACCTTTGTGGACGCGGTGGGCTTTGAGTCCTTAAAGGAAGCCTCCAAGCTGTCTCATGCTTACGCGGAAGCTACTACCGCCAAGATTTCTGTAATTACTGGCGCTGCTTACGGTGCCGCTTTTATTGCTATGGCGGGACGTGCGGCCAATGCTGATGCCTGTGTTGCATGGCCCACCGCTGTTATTTCTTCCCTGGCGCCTGAGGCTGCCACGGCGATTATGTGGAATGACAGGCTCGCCGCAATGGAAAATCCCCTTACAGATCGGGCAAAGCTGGTAAAGGAATATGCCGATACTGAGGCTTGTCCTTTCAAGGCTGCGGCGGAAGGTTACGTGCAGGATGTCATCTTGCCGGCTGATACCCGCAGGCAGCTGTTCTCTTTGCTGGATATGCTTGCCGGAAAGCGCGTTTCCGGTCTGCCTAAAAAGCATTCTAACATTCAAATGTAATCCCACTGATTTTTTGTATTGCTAGATAGCAAATTGAAAGGATTGGTAAACGTATGAAAAACCTTAAAATTACGATTAATGGCACTTCCTATGACGTTCAGGTAGAAGAGGTTGGCGCTTCCGAGGTTTCTTCCGCTCCAGTAGCTCCGGCTCCGGCAGCGGCTCCCGTACCTGCGGCAGCTCCGGCTTCCGCTCCGAAAGCGGCAGAGCCCGCACCTGCTCCGGCAGCGGCACCAGCTGCAGGCGCAGAGGTTATTTCCGCTCCCATGCCCGGTACGATTGTCAGCGTGAATGTCAATGCCGGTGATAATGTGAAGAAGGGCGATGTTCTGGTTATTCTGGAAGCTATGAAGATGGAAAATGAAATTATGGCTCCCCGCGACGGTGTCGTTGCAGGTACCCATGTAAACAAGGGTGACAGCGTTGATTCCGGTACACCGCTTGTTTCCCTCCAGTAAGGGGGTAGAGCAAAATGGCAAAAAAGATTTTAATTACAGAAACAGTCCTTCGTGATGCTCATCAGTCCTTGCTGGCGACAAGGATGTCTACTCCGGAAATGGAACCGGTGCTGGAGGATTTGGATAAAATTGGATTCCACAGCCTGGAGTGCTGGGGTGGCGCAACCTACGATTCCTGTCTCCGCTTCCTGCATGAGGATCCGTGGGAGCGTCTGCGCATTATCAGGGATAAGTGTAAGAATACAAAACTCCAGATGCTCTTCCGTGGCCAGAATATGCTGGGATACCGCCATTACGCCGACGACGTTGTAAGGTATTTTGTGCAGCGTTCTGTGGCTAATGGTATTGACATTATCCGTATTTTTGATGCGCTGAACGATATTCGTAATTTGGAAACTTCTATCGACGCCGCAAAGAAAGAAAAGGCCCATGTCCAAGTTGCAATTTCTTACACCACAGGCCCTGTCTTTACTTTGGATTATTACAAGGAGTACGCGAAACAGCTTGAAAATGCCGGCGCGGATTCTATCTGCATTAAGGATATGGCGGCTCTTCTCACCCCAACCAATACCTATGAACTGGTCAAGGCTCTGAAGGAAACTGTCAAGGTTCCGATTCAGCTTCATACCCACTACACTTCTGGTCTTGCTTCCATGTGCCTGCTCAAGGGAATTGAGGCTGGTGTAGATATCATTGATACAGCGATGTCTCCTTTGGCTCTGGGCACCTCTCACGCGCCGACCGAATCCATGGTTGCCGCCCTGGAGGGAACGGAATACGATACAGGACTGGATTTGGTTAAACTGAACGATATCCGTAGTTATTTTGTTAAGCTCAGAAAAGATTATATTGATCGCGGATTGTTGGATCCCTCTGTTTTGGGGGTTGACCCCAAAGCACTGATTTATCAGGTGCCCGGTGGTATGCTTTCCAATCTGTTGTCCCAGCTTAAGGAAGCGGGAAAGAGCGATAAGCTCACCGAAGTGCTCAATGAAGTGCCGGAGGTTCGCAAGGACGCCGGATATCCACCGCTGGTTACCCCGTCCTCCCAGATTGTTGGTACGCAGGCTGTGTTGAATGTCATTACCGGAGAGAGATACAAAATGTGCACCAATGAGTTTAAGGCTTTGGTGCGTGGCCAGTATGGACAGACTCCCATTAAGATTGATCCTGAATTCAGAAAGAAGATCATTGGCGATGAGGAACCCATTGAATGCCGTCCTGCTGATCTGTTGGAGCCGGAGCTGGATAAGCTCCGCGCTGAAATTGCTGAATATATGGAGCAGGAGGAGGATGTCCTCTCCTATGCTCAGTTCCCGCAGATTGCAAAGAAATTCTTTGAGGAACGTAGGAATAAGAAATATGGCATTGATGGCGCCCATCTCGATATGAAAGAGAAGGTTCATCCGGTCTGATTCCTTGAAGTGAATGGAGAAAGCCCCCTTTATGGGGCTTTCTTTTTTGTCCCCGTTTTTCTTTGCAGAAGAAGGCTTTCCATCTATTTGGAAGAGCGGAAAGATTTTTTTCTGGTATTGGGTAAGCCAGTCTGTGAGGAGGAAGTTCCCCATCGGAGAAATACTTGCCGGAAGGATAGAATTTTTTCGGGGTGGGAAACAGAAGGTACAGGCGGAGAGAAGAAAAAATACCGAAAAATAGGCAGAACGAAAATGATCGTCTTTGCAGCTTCTGAAGCTGTGTTTTTCTATGCTATTTGAAACACTAGATTTAAATTTTCAAGTTATCAGCCTTTTTCCCTTTTGGCAAAGAGTCTGTCTTGGAATGGTTGACAGTAAGAAAAAGACAATGATATAATAAAGAGTAATATTTTTTCTGTTTAAATATTCCTTTTCCGGTTCTTACCAATCTATCTGTAAAACTATCATTTATAGATAAAGAAATAAAGAGTATAGAAATCAGGTTGAAAATCATGATTAGAAGTATGACGGGTTACGGCAGGCATGAGGCTACCTTGGCCGGTATGGATATTACGGTGGAAATCAAGTCGGTGAATCACAGATATTATGAATTTTCTTCCCGTATTACCCGGGGATATGGTTTTCTGGAGGAAAAGATCAAAAGCTACCTTCAGGGGAGAATTTCCAGGGGAAAGGTGGACGTTTATGTCGGTATTGAAACGGTCGATGCCGTTTCTTCCGAAATTATTGTCAATCATTCCTTGGCAGAGGGATATATGAAGGCATTGCAGGAGCTTTCCGAAAGATATCAAATTCCCAATGACGTGACAGTCAGCAGCGTCTCTCGCTATCCTGATATTTTCAGTGTTCATAAAGCGCCTGAGGATGAAGAAGCAATATGGGAAAATGTCAGGCGGGTTTTGGAAATCGCTGCGGATAAGTTTATTGAGATGCGGAAATCCGAGGGGCAGCGTCTGAAGGAGGATGTTGCAGCCAGAATGAAAGCGCTTTTGCAGTATGTGGAGTTTGTTGAAAAGCGTTCTCCGGAAACTGTGGCGGAATATCAGAACCGGCTTCTCGCGCGTCTGGCTGAGCTGTTGCAGGATGTCAGTGTTGATGAGTCACGGCTGGTTATGGAAGCCGCGATTTTTGCGGATAAGGTTGCTGTGGCTGAGGAGACGGTCCGCCTGCGCAGCCATTTTTCTGAGATGGAGCAGATGTTATCCTCTGATGAGGGGATTGGTAGAAAGCTGGATTTTATTGTTCAGGAGATTAACCGTGAAACCAATACCATCGGCTCCAAGGCGCAGGATTCCCAAATTGCCCATGTGGTGATTGAAATGAAGGCTGAAATTGAAAAGATTAGGGAACAGATTCAAAATATAGAGTAGGAAACTGTTTTCTGCTTTTGGAGGTATGATTGTGAAATTGATTAATATCGGTTTTGGAAATATGGTTTCCGCAAACCGCCTGGTTGCTATTGTCAGTCCGGAATCGGCTCCGATTAAAAGGATTATTCAGGACGCGAAGGAGAAAGGGACTCTGATTGACGCCACCTATGGCCGTAGAACCAGAGCGGTGATTGTCACGGACAGCGATCATGTTATTTTGTCTGCCGTCCAGCCTGAAACGGTGGCCAACCGTGTTGACCGGGATGAGGATGACTCTGACGAGGAGATGGAAAATGATGACTAAGCCAGGGGTATTGTTGGTTTTTTCCGGTCCGTCAGGCGCTGGGAAGGATACCATTCTGCACAGCCTTTTGAAGAATACGAAGCAGGTTCACCTGTCTGTCTCTGCCACAACCCGCAGCCCGCGTGAGGGGGAAGAAGACGGGAAGGATTATTATTTTGTCTCAAAGGAACAGTTTGAAGCCATGATTTCCCAGGGGGAGATGCTGGAATATGCGCAGTATTGCGGAAATTTTTACGGAACGCCCAAAGCTCCCGTGGAGGCTGCCTTGCAGCAGGGAAAGGATGTTATTCTCGAAATAGAGGTTAATGGGGCACTCCAGATTAAGAAAAAATGTCCAGGTTGCGCGACAGTATTTGTCCTGCCGCCTTCTATGGAAATTTTGGAGCGCCGGCTCAGGCGCAGGCAGACAGAGGACGAAGAAACCCTGTTGAAGCGGCTTGCCAAGGCCAAGGAGGAAATCGCGTTGGCAGAAGAATATGATTACATTATTATTAATGATGCTCTGGAGGATGCAGTGGATGAAATTCATTGTATTCTCAGCGCGGAAAAATCAAAAACTATCCGTATGAGTAAAATAATAGACGAGGTGTTTTAATATGTTAAAGCCAGCAGTTAACAGCAATTTGCATGATGTCAGCAGGTATTCTCTCGTGATCGCCATTGCAAAAAGGGCGCGCGCTATTGCCGAGGAAGCTGAGCTCAACAGCGAGATTCTCACAGAAAAGCCGGTCAGCCTTGCGCTGGCGGAGCTGGAGGAAAAGAAATATGTGATTGTAGAGCCGGAAGAGTTACAGTAAGACAAGTTTTGTCGGAGAAAAAGGGATAAGATCAAAAAGGGGAGTCGGATGATGGCATTGGCAGCAGCATTGGTCGCAGTTGACCAGACCGTCTATCATTTTGACAAACCCTTTACTTATTTTATCCCGGAAGATCTGCGTGATAAAGCGAAGGCCGGGTGCCGGGTGCTGGTTCCCTTTGGTAACGGAAATAAAAAAAGGCAGGGGCTTATCCTGGAGATTTCTTCTGTGGATGGGCCTGAAAAAATTAAGCCCATCAGCGGGGTACTGGATGACACTCCGGTGTTGAATGATGAGATGCGCAGGCTGGTTTCTTGGATTAGCGAAACCACCTTCTGCACCCTTTTTGATGCCGTCAAGCTTCTGCTTCCTGTCGGAGCCTCCTTAAAAATTGTAGATGAATATACCCTTAGTCCCAAAAAGGATCTTCCTTTGGAGAACCTTAACGAAGAAGAAAAGAAGCTGTTGCTTTTGTGGAACCACCGGGTACAGCCCCTTTCCTTTCAAAAAATATGGGAGCTCATGGGAAAGGACTTTGATGCAAAAGTTCTGGAGGGCCTCGTTCAAAAGCAGGTGCTGGTGAAGAAGGAGGACGCTATCCAAAAAATTTCAGATGCTTCGGTAAAAATGGCCAGGCTGTCCGACGGATGGGAAGAACTGCAAAAGGGAACGACGCTGACCGCCAAGCAGAAGTCGGTGGTGGAGCTTTTAAAGGAAGTGGGAAGCGCCTCGGTGAAGGAAATCGGCTACTTTTTAGGGATTACGCCCGCCGTGGTGCAGGCGTTATGTAAAAAGAAGCTGATAAAATTATATGACAAGGAGATTTACCGCAATCCTTACGCGGGTGTGGAAAAAACAGTCCAGGAGTCCGAAATATGTCTAACGCGGGAGCAGCAGGAAGTCTATTACGGCCTTGAAAAGCAGCTTTCCACCGGGGGAGTGGCTTTGTTGTACGGCGTTACCGGCAGCGGAAAAACCTCTGTATTTTTAAAGCTGATACAAAGGGTAGTGTCAGAGGGAAAAAATGTCATTGTCATGGTCCCTGAAATTTCCCTGACCCCTCAGCTGCTGGATCTGTTCCATCGTAATTTCGGAGGGGATATCGCTGTTTTCCACAGCGGCCTGTCTATGGGAGAACGGCTGGATGAATGGAAAAGGGTGAAAAATGGCGATGCCCATATTGTGATAGGGACAAGATCCGCCGTGTTTGCCCCGGTTGAAAATTTAGGCCTGATTGTCATGGACGAGGAACAGGAGTATACCTACAAGTCAGATTCCTCGCCCCGTTTTCATGCCCGTGACATAGCAAAATTCCGGTGCGGCTATCATCATGCCCTTCTGCTTTTATGTTCGGCAACCCCTTCCATGGAAAGCTTTTACGCGGCAAAGGCGGGAAGATATCAGTTCTACCAGTTAAAATCCAGATATGGCCCGGCCCGGCTTCCACAGGTGGAAGTGGTGGACATGAAGGAAGAGCTGAGAAACGGAAACCGTTCCTCCTTCAGTTCCGTGCTGTTGGAAGGATTGGAAAAAAACTTGAAGGAAAAAGAACAGTCCATTTTGCTGATGAACCGGAGGGGATATCACACCTTTTTGTCCTGTAAAGCCTGTGGGGCTGTTATGGTATGCCCCCATTGCAGTATTTCCTTGACCTACCATGCGGCTAACCAGCGGCTGATGTGCCATTACTGCGGCTATTCCGTCCCGTTGACAGAGGAATGTCCCCAATGCCATAAAAGAGAGGTTAAATTTGCCGGAGCTGGAACCCAGCGGGCTGAGGAGGAGCTGATGGAGCTTTTTCCGGAGGCAAGAATTCTGCGGATGGACGCGGATACCACGATGGCAAAGTTTTCACATGAAGAAAAATTCCAGGATTTTGCCCAGGGTAATTATGATATTATGATTGGTACGCAGATGGTGGCCAAGGGGCTTGATTTTGAAAATGTGACTTTAGTGGGCGTCCTTTCCGCCGATCAGGCTCTCTACAGTGATGATTTTCGCAGCTATGAAAGGGCGTTTGCCCTTTTAACGCAGGTGGTCGGCCGTTCAGGAAGGGGGAGTGCTCCGGGAAAAGCAGTGATTCAGACCACAACGCCGGAGAATCCTTTGATTTGTCTGGCTTCGTCACAGGATTATGACAAATTTTATGAAGGGGAAATAGGGCTTAGAAAGTTGAGGCTTTATCCTCCTTTTGCCGATTTATGCGTGATTGGCTTTGTGGGGCAGGAGGAAGGCCGGGTGGAGCAGGGGGCAAAAAAATTTTTGCAGCTGTTTACACAGGTGGCGGCCCAGAAATATCCCCAGCTGCCGTTGAGAGTGATTGGACCCACACAGGCAGAGGTTTTTAAGATAAATAATAAGTTTCGATATAAACTGCTGATCAA
>JAHZIE010000044.1:0-5690 GCA_019419895.1 Clostridiales bacterium
GCCGCGCCGTTGGGGGACCCCTTTCCTCCTTCCCTTACGTTTTCTTTTCCTCTTTTCCCTTTCCGGCGCTGAGCTTCTTCTGATTCTTGGAATTTCTTGCTTGGGATGCTTTACTTTTCTTAATTCTGCTGTTAAGTGACAAAAAGGTACTGCCCCTTGAAATCAATGGTATTTGGGAAGATAATCGCCGTGTGCCTCAATCAGTTCATCCACCATATGAATGATATCGTCGATAGAAAGCTCGGCCGCTGTATGGGGATCCATCATTGCGGCGTTGTATATCAGATCCTTTTTTTTGGTAACCGCGGCCTCGATGGTGAGAAGCTGGGCGTTGATGTTGCTCATATTCATAGCGGCCAGCTGCACCGGCAGACGTCCCACATGGCAGGGATGGACGCCGTGTCCGTCAACCAGACAGGGAACCTCGACGCAGGCGTCGGGAACCAGGTTTTCAATAAGGCCGGTATTGATCACATTTCCTCCGATTTTATAGGGAGTGTTGGTAACGATGGCTTCCATGATATAAGAGGCGTATTCCAAAGAACGGGTGTGGTCCAGGGTAGGATTGGCAATCAGCTCGTCCTTCCGTTTTTCCCAATCGGCAATCTGATTGACGCAGCGGCGGGGATACTCATCCAGAGGGATGCGGAAACGCTCAATCCAATCGGGGTATTTGGATTTGATAAAGAAGGGGTTGTATTCGGAATTGTGCTCGCTGGATTCGGTGCAGTAGTATCCGAAACGCTTGATATATTCAAAGCGGGTCAGATCCTTGAGGTCATCCTTATAATTCCCTTCGGATACACGGCGGCGGATTTCGGGATAGAGATCATTGCCGTCTTTGTCATAAATTTCCAGAAGCCAGCCCATATGGTTGATGCCGGCAATGAGCTCTCTGCGGCCTTCCAGCTTATCCTCCATTCCCAGCTCTTTGAGCAGGGTTTCGGAACAGGTCTGAACGCTGTGGCACAGGCCGATGGTTTTCACTCCGGTATACCGCTGCATGTATCCGGTGAGCATGGCCATAGGGTTGGTGTAATTTAAAAATAAAGCGTCCGGGCAGACTTCTTCCATATCCTGGGCAAACTCCTCAAGAACAGGGATGGTGCGCAGGGCGCGCATAATGCCGCCGATGCCCAGGGTGTCCCCGATGGTTTGGCGCAGGCCGTATTTTTTAGGAATTTCAAAGTCGATGACGGTGCAGGGTTCATATCCGCCTACCTGAATGGCGTTCACAACAAAATCGGCGTCACGAAGGGCAGCCTTACGATTTTCAACGCCCAAATAAGCCTCCACCTTTGCACGGCCCTGATTGACGTTCCTGTTAAGAGCGTTAATCATCAGTTCCGATTCCCTGAGCCGGTTGCTGTCGATGTCATAAAGGCAGATGGTGCTTTCCTGCAGACTGGGAGCGCACATGGCGTCCCCAAGGACATTTTTGGCGAAGACGGTGCTTCCGGCACCCATAAATGTAATTTTCATGACATAACCTCCCGCGTAATTTCAGTTGAGAAAAATATAGCATATCCGGTTGATAGTTAGAATTGAATAATGTATAGTAAATATGTCATTATGTCTCCAAATTAACAAATGAGAGGTGCGGGAAAATGCTTGGGAAAGAGTTTTCCGTTTTAAACCGTCATTTTACAGATATCAATCCTGTTCAGTATGGCTGGGAAATCTGTGAAAGCCGCCATGATTTTGGCCCCGCGTACCGCGAGCATTTTTTAATCCATTATATTATCCAGGGAAAGGGTTGTTTTGAAAGGAAGGGTAAATCCTTTCAAGTAGAAAAAGGGTCGATGTTTTTGATACGGCCCTATGAGCTTACCTATTACCAGGCGGACGCCGAAGATCCCTGGCATTACATCTGGATTGGCTTTGATGGAAAAAAGTGCCTTGAGCTGCTGGAAGCCTCCGGCTTTCGGGGTGATACCTGTGTTCTTTCTTTCCCAAGGGCGGCGGCCCTGTTTGAAGAGATCCGGGCGGTGCCGGATAAAACGCCCTTTACGGAAACCGCCCTGTGCGCCAAGCTTTACCAGCTTTTTACCCTTCTTTCCCAGGAAGAAGGAAGGGGGGAGGGGAAAAAAGAAGGGGGAGATTATGTCCGCCGTACGGTGGATTTCATTCAGGCCAATTTTTCCCGTCCCGTCCAGATCGGGGATATCGCCCGGATGCTGGGGATTGACAGAAAATACTTATGCCGGATTTTTTCCCGTGAAATAGGAAAAAGCCCCAAGGAATTTCTCATTCAGGTGAGGCTGTCGCATGCGGCGGAATATCTTTCCGGCAGAGGCTATAATGTGGGAGAGGCCGCGAGAAGTGTTGGCTATGAGGATGTATTTAATTTTTCCAAAATGTTTAAAAAGAAATATGGCTGTTCTCCACAGAGGTATCAAAAGGAAGGCGGGGCCAGGTAAAAGAACGGCAGATTTTGCGGGCGGAGCGGAAAATTGCCATTGACTTATACAAAATGCCGTGCCATAATAGCAAAAGATCCATGAATTTAGACATGGGGAAGATTTGAAAATTAGAAAATAAATAAAATTCAGAATTTAAAGGGGGAGTTTAGAGGTATGATGGTGGAAAAACAGATCGACTGTGCCCTTCAAAAGCTGGTCCGGTTTGAGAAAATGCTGGAACAACGGATTTTTGAACGGGTGGATGAGCTTGAAATCCAAATGTATCCAACAATGGAGCGGCTTCATGAAATCCCTTCGCCGGAAAAGTTTGGTCCGTGTGAAAAAGGAACCCAGTGGGGCGGAGAAGGCGCTTACTGCTGGATAAGGGGAACCTATACGGTGCCCAAGAAGCTGGACGGCAAAGATTTATACATCTATCCGCGCATGGGATATTATGAAGGCCTGCTGTGGGTAGACGGAAAGCCTTATGGCAATTTTGCTTCGAAATTAGGAAATCACTACTGTAATTTGATTATGGCTAAGGCGCGGGCTGGACAGAAAATTGAGCTGGCAATTGAGTTTTATGCGGGTCATTATATTCCGGGCAGCTGGTACGAAAAAGAGGAAAAGCCCGACTTCCTTTACCAGGTGGAAGGAATCGATATCTGTGTCAAAAATCAGGAGATTCTCGATTATGCCCTTGATCTCAAGGCGCTGAATCAAATGGCGGAGGTTATGAACAAAAACAGCTTCCGCCGGGCCGATATTGTCAATACTCTGCTTAAGGTGCACCAGATAGTCCCTTATGATATCGATAACGCCGATCCGGGAGAATTTGAAGAGAGCATGCGGCAGGCTGAAACGCTCATGAAGGAAAAGCTGGCCCTGCATAACTCTCCTTCCGCACCCTATGCCGGACTCATCGGCCATTCCCACATGGATACCGCCTGGCTGTGGACCATAGCGGAAACAGAGAAAAAATGCGCGCGGACCTATTCCAACCAGATCAGCCTGATGGATCAGTATCCGGAATACACCTTCATCCAGAGCTCGGCCTTTCATAATGAAATGCTGCGCAGGGATTATCCGGCGCTGTTCGCGGATATTCAGAAAAAGGTGGCGGAAGGCCGTTATGAGCCCAATGGAGGTGTATGGATTGAATGTGACTGCAACATCACCTCGGGGGAATCCATGGTGAGGCAGTTCCTCTGGGGACAGCGCTTTACCAAGAAATACTTTGATTATACCTCCGATACCTTCTGGCTGCCGGATACCTTTGGATATAGCGTGTCGATTCCGCAGATTATGAAGGAATGCGGCGTCAAATACTTCCTGACCACCAAGATGGCGTGGAATGACACCAATTCCTTCCCCTATGAAACCTTTTATTGGAAGGGCTTGGATGGCAGTAAGGTATTCGCCCACCTGAACAAAATGCAGGGGGCGCCGGATCCGAAGGAATTGATCAGTTATGTGGAATTTAATCCCGGAGGTTATGTGTATAACGGCGGGGAAATTAAGGAAAAACAGGTTTCCAACATGCGCCTGATTTCTTATGGCGCTGGTGACGGCGGCGGCGGACCGGAGTTTGAGATGATTGAAATGTCCCGCCGTGTGGCGGATTTGGAGGGTGTGCCCCGTTCCTCCCATACCACCGTCAGCAAGTTTATGCAACAGCTGGAGGCGACTGTGCAGGATCCTACCGTTTATACCGGAGAGCTTTATCTTGAAAAGCACAGAGGAACCTTGACAAACCAGCATACTATTAAGAGAAACAACCGGAAGGCGGAATTTGCCCTCCATAATTTGGAATTCGCTACCGTCGTCTCCGCCGTCAGGGAGCATAAAATTGCCTCCCAAAGAGAAATCAATCCCTTGATGGAAATTCTTCTGGTCAATCAGTTCCATGATATTCTGCCGGGCACCTGCATTCATGCCGCCCACGTCCAGTCCGTTCAGGAGACAACGGCTGTAATCGAAAAGGCGGGGCGGAAGCTTTTGGAAGTGATCGCGCCTGAAGAAAGAAAACACACCATCTCAATTATCAACACCCTTTCCTTTGACCGCAAGGAGACTCTTTATCTTGATGTTGAACCCGGTTATATCGTGAAGGGCGTTTATGCCCAGCAAAGAGTAACAGGGCTGGATGGAAAAGAAAAACTGGCGGTTTCCGGCGTTCAGCTGCCCGCTTTTGGCTCTGTGGCGCTGGAACTGGTGCCAGGCGATCCCTCTGAGGAAAGCGTTTTCCGTATGGAAGGCAATGTTCTGGAAACTCCCTTTGCGAGAATGGTATTTGACAAAGAGGGAAGGATTGCCTCTTTCATTGATATCAAGGCCCAGAGGGAGCTTTGCGGCGAGGGATATCCGCTGAACACCTTCCTGGTGGCGGAGGAGGTGTCTGCGGAATATGACAACTGGGACATTGACGCTGACTGTGAGATGAAATTCAGGGATTCCGGCAGGCTGCTGGAGAGAAATGTTGTGGCGGATGGAAGAGTGGAATTCCGTATCCGCAGCAAGTATCAGCTGACCGCGAGATCCACACTCACGCAGGATATGATCTTTTATGCGGATAATCCCCAGGTCCGTTTTGAAACCTCCATCGACTGGCAGGATGTGCACCGCTTCCTGAAGGCTGCCTTCGACACTTCCATATTTACTGATTTTGCCCGCAATGAAGTGCAGTTCGGTTACGCAAAGCGTCCAACGACGAGGAATACTTCGGAAGAAAAGGCAAAATTTGAGGTCTGCAACCATAAATATACCGATTTGTCAGAGACAAGATATGGCGCCGCTCTTTTGAATGACTGCAAATACGGGATCTCTGTCAAAGACGGACAGATGCGGCTTTCCCTCCATAAAGGGGGCTGCCGGCCCGACGATCAGGGAGATAAAGGCGTACATATCTGCTCCTATGCCTTTTTGCCCCATGAGGGCGGGTTCTGCGCCGAGAATGTCATCCAGCCGGCCTATGCCTTCAATGCCGCGCCTGTTCAGGTTGAGGGACAGTTTGAGCTTTCTTCCCTTGCCAAAATAGACGCTGGAAATATTATTATTGAAACGGTAAAGCCCTGTGAGGATGAGCAGAAGGCCTATATCCTCCGTATGTATGAGGCGGAGGGAGCTTATACGAGAACACGGCTTTGTTTGGCTGAGGATGCCGAGCAGATTTGTGTGACCAATATGCTGGAGGAGACCAAGGATGGATTGACAGAAAAGAATCAAATTCCTCTGGTGTTCCGTCCCTTTGAAATTAAGACGTTGAAAATTTCCTACTAAAGAAAATGC
>JAHZIE010000044.1:5700-21910 GCA_019419895.1 Clostridiales bacterium
TTTATACCAAAAAGAAGCGGCGGGATAGTTAAAATCCGGCCGCTTCTTTTTTATGAGGTAAAGCAAAAGAATTCATGACTTCAATCTGACGGGAAAATGAGTATAAACGCCTTTCTTTAATCATACAGACGGGGAATGAGATTTTTCTGGGGGAAAATATAAGAAAAGAGCTTTATGGTAAATTTCCTTCCTGCGGCAATAAGTCATAGGAAGAGGCCGATGTCCGGTACCATTGGAGATCAAAAGGCGGAAGGCCGCACAAATAATGGTTTTTGCCTTTTCCAAGCTCCGATTCCCATTCTATCAGATAAAAATGTTTTTCTCCCTGACTGAAGGGGAGGGAGAAAAGCTCCTTTTTCTGATTGGGAGACAGCTGCGCCTCGCCCTGGGCCAGGAGCTGTTTGGATTCTCCATCTGTCAGACGGTAGGAAAAAGAAAGAACACAGGGGGAATCATTGACGGCGGTTAGGGATTGATTCCAGCCGTCCGGCTCCCCAATCAGCAGAAGCAAAGGCTGCTGGGAGGTTTGAATATAGGAATAGGCCAATTTTTTTACAAAGTAATAATCCACAACGGCATCGGAAAACTGCGGCCAGCAATCCAAAAGATTCCACCATAGAATCCCTGTGCGGAAGTCCCGCTGCTGCCTGAAATATTCGATAAAGAATTTTTTCGCTTCCGCCTGGGAAATCTGGCTTGCTAGGGAAAATTCCTCCAGGTTTCCAGGAACATGGCCAAACAGTTCGCGGATTTGTTTTGCCATGAGTTCGATACGGTAAGCGTAAACGGCGTCGGGGCTGGCGCTGTCGTTGGTAGCGTGAAGTATCCACTCCGGATTGTCCCGCCACGGCCAGACGTATTCGGGAGAAAGAAAGCGGCGGACAGAGCTGGGGGACGGACAGCCGTGATAACCGATCTCGCTGACAAAGTGGCAGGGAGATTGGGTATAAAAGGCGCTTTTAAAATAATTGCGGGGGCCCCAGAGATGATTTTCCGAGACAAATGGCCGTCCGGCCACATGAGCCTCTTCGCTGTAAAAGGGAGAGGAGGGGAGATACGGACGCACTGGATCCTCAAAATCAAGAATTTCAGGAATTAGCTTCCTTGTAAGACGGTTGATGTTGGGATTCCGCCTGCCTGCGGTGCGTTCCATCACCATGTCGCACTCATTATCGCCAGCCCACAGAAGAAGGCAGGGATGATTCCTCAGCCTGCGCACCACGGAAAGGATCTCTTCCCTTAACGCCTGATACATCTCTTCATCCTGTGGATAGACCGCGCAGGCCATGGAGAAGTCCTGCCATACAAGAATTCCGGTTCTATCGCAGAAATTATAAAATTCCTCCGATTCATAGACGTTTCCGCCCCAGCACCGGATGGCGTTGCAGCCCAGCTCCCCGACCATGTCAAGGGCCTGCTGGAGCCGGTGGGCGTCGTTACAGTGGAACATATCCAGAGGAACCCAATTGGTTCCCATGAGAAAGATCTTTTCCCCGTTCACAAGAAATTGAAATTGCCCTGAGTGTCTGGAATCCGTTATCCCTGTCTTTTGAAGGGAAACCGTGCGGATGCCGATTTCCTTTTCCCACACGTCGACGACCCTTTCATGAAGCAAAAGCTCGATACGGGTTTGGTAAAGCCTGGGTTCCCCTTTGTTTTTCGGCCACCAGAGCTTTGCGTTCGGGACCTCCACACGGAGGACGCCGGTGGTAAAACGCAGGGGAGAGAGAAAGGAAAATTCCGAGCCGCCGCACCGGCCGGAAACTTTAAGGGCATATCCATGAAGGAGCCCGGAGTCAATTTTCAGGGAGAAATAAACGTCCAGCAGGGCGGTGCCGCCATCGCCGTTCTGCTCACAGGTCATAATGTAACAGTCTTCAATGTGCTCAATCGGTTCCCATTCGATGAAAACCGGGCGCCAAATTCCGGCGGAGACTGCCCGGGGGCAGATATCCCAGCCGAACATGTGGGGGGCTTTCCTCAGGCGGAGCATTTCATAATTGGAAAGATTATGAGTGTAGTAGCCAGGCGCGCTGGGATGATTTCTCGCCGCGACACAGGCGGGATAAAAGTGAAGGAACAGCTTGTTTTCCCCTTCATTCACATAATCCTGGATGGGAAAACGGTAAGGAATCAGCATATTGTCCGTATGCCCAAGGTTCTTTCCGTTCAGATAGATATCGCAGACGGTATCCAGCCCCTCAAAAACCAATATGGGACGGCAGCCTTCCTGTTTTTCCAAATGAAAAGAGGTTTCATAAAATACATGACGGTCCTCCAACTCTTGAAGCTTTAAAATATTGCTTCCAATATAAGGATCCGGAAGCACGCCATTGTTCACCAAGTCCAGTTCCATACACCCCGGAACCTGAGCGGGATAAAGAGCGGAGCCGCTGGATTGCACCAGGCTCTTCAGGGATGTGACGGGGTTCGGTATTTTTTTTAATTCATCATGTGGAAGAAGCCCCATTTGCCAACCGCTGGCGACAGGCTGTGTGATATGGGTTTTCATATTTACGCCCCCTATGCCGGACAAATGGAAGCCGGCTGTAAATTCCCCACAATTATAGAATGAGGCAAATGGTTTGTCAATATAAAAAGTAACATGTATAATAAAATTTCAAATTATAATATAAATAAATTGTGTAAAATTTGAATTTATGGCTTTGTGAACCTGTCAAGGATTCGTTATTTTCCATACTGGGAGAATCGTGAGCCATATTACCTTGCCGCCAAAAAGGGGATCGTTTGGAATGAGAGGCAAGGATAAGATGAAAACGGCAGTCAGAGAAGAGAAAAGGAACCCCAAAAGTATAAATTGGAGAAGGCCGCCGGAAATCTGAAGCTTCCGGCGGCCTTCTGGGGAAAAAGAAATATGAAAAAGAGGTTTATTCACAAGCGCGGGGCTCCATAAGGCGGGAGAAAAAATGTTATGGGGCGACGGTTATTTTTATATTCCCGCTGGTGGTGATGGCTTCACACTTGCCTTGGGCATTCGAAGAAGATTCCGGTATATCCACATGGCCGCTCACTGTATGAGCGCTGAACAGCTTTTCCGTACGGAGGGTGGCATCGATATTTCCGTCGAAGGCGTGGATCTGAAGATTTTTGGCGTCTCCCGTTAGGGTGATATTACCGCTGTGAGTTTCGAGAAAAAGATTTTCATCTATGATAAGACTGGAAAAATCAATATCTCCGCTGGAACAGTATGCGGAAAGCTCCCTTGATGAAACGTCCTCCATGGAGATATTTCCACTTTTATTGGTAATAGAGCTTTTACTGCTCGCGGTGACATATTGCCCGTTAATATTTCCGCTGGAAGTTTCAGCGTCAATACTTTGCACCTTTATACTGGTGAGATTGATATCACCACTGGTGGAGGAAAGCTTGAGATTACCGGTGACAAAATCGTCAATGACAATATTTCCGCTTGCTGTCTGGGCGGTCAGCCAGTTCTGTGAGATACCGGAAAAATTGATATTTCCACTGGTGCTGTAAAGTTCAGAGTCAAAAAAGTAAAGATTATCAGATACGGAAATGTCCCCGCTGGTATTTTTTAAGTAGAGGGAACCGTAGTTTTGATAGAGAAAATTGAGATCTTTTTTGGGCAGATAGACGTCGATGTACATCGTCCCCCAGGAAATGCCGATACGTTCGTACCATTTTCTATCGTCAAGGGCGGCGATCACTAAGGTATCATCCTCTACAAAAACGGCATGGGTCAGATTCTCCCCTTCCGTGCATACCACTTTACAGGTATTGTCTTCCGAAGGCAGAATACGGATATCACTGTGCGCCGCATTAACCCTGATATTTTGGAAAGATGCCTGCACCTCATAGGATTTTGGCTGAAGCTCTATGGTGTTTAATTTTGAGAAATCAAATTTGACGGACGCCAACGCGGCGGCGGCCATAATCAGGCCCGCGGCAACGCAGGAAAGAGCAGTGATAACGGCGGCTTTTTTCCGCCTTTGCTTTTTCTCCGGGGAAATTTTTTTGCTCATTTTGTTTCCTCCTTTCTGAGAAACCAGGATTTTATCCAAAGGACAATTGTCTTACCAAGCTTTGCGATTTGCAGGGCCGCCCGGTTGAAAACGAAAAACAGCAGGATTGTGATGCCCGCGCAGAGCAGGCCGAGCCCGAGAAAGAGGAAAGCCTGCACCGGAAATCCGGTCGCGAAAAAGGAAACCGCGCCGCCGATTCCACCGACCGCGCCGGCGGCAAAAGAAAGATCAACCGCGTAAAGGGCTGCAATCAACGACCACAGGACAACATATATGGAGAAAAAGAGGACAATTGCGGTGAGCAGAAGAGGAAGCCATAAAGGCGAACCCAGAACCAGCAGGGCGATCTCCCAGGCTCTCAGGGAACGGGAAGGCATTATCCTTTCCTTTACCAGCTTGGGAAGGGAAGTGTCCATCAGAATTTGTGACGCGATATCTCCAATCTCCCCCAAGCCGCTGACGGCTTCCTCCTCTGTGAGACCGTCTTCCATGCGGTCCTCAATCATTTCATTGTAGTAATCCGCTGATTTTTCAATATCGCTTTGCGGCAATCCGTTTAACTTATCTTTAAGAGCCGCAAGGAATTGCTGCTTATTCATGTTTTGCTTCCTCCCTGACTACAAATTGATAAATCGACATGATTTCCTTCCATTCCTCCGCGAAGGCCGCGATGCGTTCAAGACCCGCCGGAGTGATGTGGTAATATTTTCGCAGCCTCCCGCTGTGTTCGACTGAGCGGACAGTCAGCAGCTCCGCCGTTTCCAGCCTTCTTAGGATAGGATAAAGGGTTGATTCCGAAATGGTAACATAAGGCTTGATATCTTTGATAATCTGATATCCATAGGAATCTTCATACTTTATGGCCGCGAGAACACAGACTTCCAAGAGCCCGCGTTTAAGCTGAATATCCATATTAAGCCTCCTTTCACATAATACTATATATCACATAGTATTATGTGTCAAGAGGGTTTGCAAAAAAATAAAAAAGGACGGAAATTTCCGTCCTTAAAAATGTATGAAGTTTTCCGATTGCTTTCCCTTTTGTTTTATCAGCCTTCTTTACTCAAGGCGGAAAGCCAATCCGGACAAACAAAAAAGCTGTAAGGGAATGGCGCTGTCGTCCGGAAATTCCCGCCATCCCTCTGCTGGAAAGATAAAGTTTCCAGGCAGAGAAAAGGAATGCTATTTTTCTTTGACAAGAATTTTGGTAATTTCCGCGATATAAATTTCATGAAAGTCATTTTGGGGGTAATTTGCATCTATTAGAGAACTGTCAAGAAAACAGGAGGGGTCCAAAGACTGACGATATAATTTTTTACATAACAATACAATTTCCGCCTCGGCAAAATAGATAACGCCGTCTGAATGGACAGGGGTCAGTCCTGTTTCCTTAGCCTTGTCTACTTCCCTGCCTGATTTGCTTCCGCAGAGGGACAGGGCTGGGCGGTATTTGCTGCTGAAAAAAGAAAGGGTAAACTGCTCGTTGGCGTCAATAAATTCCTTTGTATACCGTTGAGGGCGGATATAAATGGTAGCCACGTTTTTATTCCAGAGAACGCCCAAACCGCCCCAGCTGGCCGTCATGGTGTTGTATCCCCTTTCATTCCCCGCTGTTACCAGCATCCATTGTTCGCCAATCATACGAAAGGGATTGTCAAAATGATAGGATCGGGGATCATATTCAGTCATTGTTTGTATCATTGCAATACCTCCTTATAAACGAAATAATAATTCCATTTTATTGTAACATGCAGGCCCGTCTACCGCAAGGCAAAAGAACAGGAAAAACCAGAAAGAATCGTTTGTGCATAAAAATGAATAAAATACATATTTTTATACAAAAAATTCCGGAAGCCGGCCGTCATAATTTTTTTGATTTTTGTTTGAACTTCCAGAAAAAGAGCAATGGAACTGGATTGGAAAAGCAACTGGCGGGCGGGATTCAATTGTAAAAAGAAAATTTGGGAAGAACTAGCAAGCCAATATATTTTTGCGGTGTTATTGAAAGCTGGGGCGAGGAAAAGAAAGTATAATTTTGTACAAATATGCCATTGAATGGCATGGTTTGTTTGTGGTAAGGGTAAAAAAAGAATTTTTGTGAATATTTATGCAAATAGATCTTGTATTCTTATCACAGTGTGCTATAATAAAACCCATAAGATAACTTACGATTGATTAAAGGGGCGTTTCATCATGGAAAAGAAAATCAAAAAGGTTGTTCTGGCTTATTCCGGTGGGCTGGATACTTCTATTATCATTCCTTGGCTGAAGGAAAACTATGATAATTGCGAGGTTATCGCCGTAGCCGCCGACGTTGGGCAGGGAGCCGAGCTCTCCGGGCTGGAGGAAAAAGCGAAAAAGACTGGCGCGTCCAAGCTGTATATCGCGGATCTGAAAAAAGAATTTGTCGAGGAATATGTATGGCCGACACTGAAGGCGGATGCAGTCTATGAGAATAAATACCTTCTTGGCACCTCTTTCGCAAGGCCCATTATTGCAAAAAGAATTGTTGAGATTGCAAAGGCGGAGGGAGCGGACGCTATCTGCCACGGATGCACCGGAAAAGGAAATGATCAGGTCCGTTTTGAATTGGCAATCATGGCTTTTGCGCCGGATATGAAGATTATCGCTCCGTGGAGAACCTGGGAGCTCAAGTCCAGGGAAGAGGAGATTGAGTATGCGGAGGCCCATAATGTTCCCCTGAACATTACCAGAACCACCAATTATTCCAAGGATAAAAATCTTTGGCATCTTTCCCATGAAGGATTAGATCTGGAGGATCCCGCGAACGAGCCTAAATATGATGAAATTCTGGAGCTGGGCGTTTCTCCGGAGAAGGCGCCGGATCAGCCAACTTATGTGACCATTGATTTTGAGAAGGGTGTCCCGGTTGCCCTCAATGGCGAAAAGGTTGACGGCGTAACCATGATCCAGAAATTGAATGAATTGGGCGGGGCCAACGGCATCGGAATTGCCGACATGGTGGAAAACCGTTTGGTCGGTATGAAGTGCAGGGGCGTTTACGAAACTCCCGGCGGCTCTATTCTTTATCATGCCCATAATAAGCTGGAAGAAATCTGCCTTGACAGGGATACTTACCATTATAAGCAGCTGGTCGGCGTGCGGTTTGCCGAGCTGGTCTACTTTGGCCAGTGGTATACTCCTTTAAGGGAAGCTCTTTCCGCCTTTGTGGATGAAACCCAGAAAACGGTGACGGGAAGCGTCAAACTCAAGCTTTATAAAGGAAACATCATCGACGCGGGAGTCACCTCTCCCTATTCCCTGTATGATCAGGAGATCGCCACCTTTGACGAGGATGAGGTTTATAATCAGAACGATTCCGCGGGATTCATTCATTTGTTCGGTTTGCCTATTAAGGTGAGGGCAAAGAAGGAAGGCAAATAATCTGTTCCGCGAAAACGCGGGAGCCAGGATTTATACAACCTGCCGGGAATGTGGTTTTCCGGCAGGCTTGTGTTTTCATAACCAGGAATTTCATAAAGAGGGGGTTCTGTCGTTGAAGCTGTGGACAGGACGGTTCAGCAAGGAACTGGATAAAAAGACCAATGATTTCAATTCCTCCATTGCTTTTGACAGCCGGATGTACCGGGAGGATATTGAAGGAAGCATCGCCCATGCCACCATGCTTGGCGCATGCGGGATTATCGCTCCTACAGAGTCGGAAGTCATCTGTCGGGGACTGTCGGAAATATTGGAGGATATTGAAAGCGGAAAGCTGGAAATAGATCCCAACGCGGAGGATATCCATACCTTTATAGAGGGAGAGCTGACCGCGCGTTACGGCGATGCGGGCAAACGCCTGCATACAGCTCGCAGCAGGAATGATCAGGTTGCCCTGGATGTCAGGCTGAGCCTGAAAAAACAGGCCGCTGGGATTCGCTCCCAGTTGTTAGAGCTGCTGGAGGTTCTCTGCGACAAAGCGGAATTGTATGCCGACACCGTAATGCCAGGATATACCCACTTGCAGAGGGCGCAGCCCATCACCTTTGGGCATCATCTGATGGCTTATGCGGAGATGTTCCTGCGGGATTTGGGAAGGCTGGAGGATGCCTGCCGGCGGATGGATGTTATGCCTTTAGGATCGGGCGCCCTTGCCGCAACCACTTATCCCCTTAACCGGCAGATGACGGCTGATCTGCTGGGCTTTTCCCAAATTTCGCAAAACAGCCTGGACGGCGTTTCCGACAGGGATTTTTGTGTGGAGCTCGCCGCCGCCCTGTCCTTGATCATGGTTCACCTTTCCAGGTTTTCGGAAGAGGTGATCCTGTGGTGTTCCTGGGAATTCAAGTTTGTTGAACTGGATGACGCCTTTGCCACAGGCTCAAGCATCATGCCACAGAAGAAAAACCCGGATATCGCGGAGCTGGTGAGGGGAAAATCCGGCAGGGTGTTTGGGGATTTGATGACCCTTCTGACCGTCATGAAGGGGCTTCCCCTGGCTTATAACAAGGATATGCAGGAGGACAAAGAGGCCATTTTCGACGCCATGGATACGGTGAAAATGTGCCTGACGGCCTTTATCCCCATGGTGGATACCATGAAGGTAATCAAGGAGAATATGAGAAAAGCGGCGGCGGGGGGCTTCATCAATGCCACCGACTGTGCCGATTATCTGGTGGGCAAGGGGATTCCCTTCCGGGACGCCTATAAAGCGACGGGAGCTTTGGTCGCTTACTGTATTTCCCACGGGAAAACATTGGAAACTCTTACCCTTGAGGAATATCAAAGAGTGCACGGTGCTTTTGACGAGGGCGTTTTTGCGGCCATTTCCCTGGAAGCATGCGTAAATGGCCGCAAGGTGACAGGCGGACCTGCCGCGGAAAATGTGCGTTTTCAGGCGGATCGGGTGAGAAAGCTTGCCGCCATGGCCAGGGCAGAAGAGAAGGGGGAGAAGAAGAATGATTAAGGTCGGAATTGTCGGCGCTACCGGATATGTGGGGGCGGAACTGGTCCGGCTGCTTTACAGCCATCCCCAGGCGGAAATTGCCGCCATAAGTTCGGTCTCTTTTGAGGGGAAGCCTCTCAGCGAGGTTTATCCCTCTTATCGGTTCTTATGGGATATGGAGTGCGGTTCCCAGGAGGAAGTTGTGGAAAAGGCGGATGTAATCTTTGCGGCTTTGCCCCATGGACTTTCTCAGGAACTTGCCGCGGAATGTATGGAAAAGGATAAGATTTTTATTGATATGGGCGCCGATTTCCGTTTAGAAAGGGAAGAGGATTATGAGGAGTGGTACGGAGGAAAATTCCTTGACGCCAGCCTTCATGCCCAGGCGGTTTACGCTATGCCGGAATTTTTCCGGGATCAGATTATCGGAAAAAAACTGATTGCCAACCCAGGCTGCTACACTACGGCGGTACCAATGGCAATCGGTCCGGCGGTAAAAGCCGGATTGGTGGAAACGTCGGGGATCATTGCCGACTGTAAATCAGGTGTTACAGGGGCGGGAAGAAAACTGACCCAAAATACCCATTATGCCGAATTAAACGAGGGCTTTGCCCCTTACAAGGTGGCTTCCCATCGGCACACGCCCGAAATTGAGCAAACACTTTCCCATTTGGCGGGAAGAGAGGTCAAAATCACCTTTGTGCCCCATCTGCTGCCCATTAACAGGGGGATCATCGCCACTGTGTACGCGAGATTGAAAAAGGGCGTCACTGAGGAAGAGGTACGGGGTGTTTATGAGGAATTCTGCGGAAAGGAACAGTTCCTGCGGCTGCTGCCCAAGGGGGCCGCTGCGGATCTCAAAAATGTCAAATATTCCAATTACTGCGATATTTCCCTTCATATTGACGCCAGAACCGGCACGTTGGTGGCGGTATCGGCTATTGACAACATGGTAAAAGGGGCGGCGGGCCAGGCGATACAAAATATGAATCTGGTCTGCGGGCTGGATGAGGATGCGGGGCTTCAAATCATGCCGCCGGCATTCTAACGTAAGGAAAGGAAAAAAAGAGCGAAGAGAGGCATGAGGACAAATGGAGATAAAATGGATTGACGGAGGGGTCACGGCGCCTGCCGGATTTATGGCTTCCGGGATTCACTGCGGTATCAGAAAAAATAAAAGCAAGCGGGATTTGGCGCTGATTTACAGTGAAAAGGTGTGCACGGCTTCGGCTGTCTATACCCAGAACCTGGTGAAGGGAGCTCCAAATCTCGTAACAGAGAAAAATCTTGCCGACGGGCTTGCGCAGGCGGTGATTTGCAACAGCGGAAATGCTAATACCTGCAACGCCGACGGTGAGGAAAAGGCTTATGCCATGTGCCGGCTGGTGGCGGAACGGCTGCATATTCCGCCTGAAAATGTGATTGTGGGATCCACTGGTGTAATTGGTCAGCCTTTGCCCCTGGAACCCATCATCCAGGGCGCCGACGCTTTGGTTGCGGCGTTGAGCCGGGAGGGGAGCTCCCAAGCGGCGGAGGCTATTATGACCACTGACCTGAGAAAAAAGGAAATCGCTGTGGAGATTATGATTGGCGGCAAGCCGGTCAGAATTGGCGGCATTGCCAAGGGATCAGGAATGATTCATCCCAACATGGCGACCATGCTGGGATTCTTGACGTCTGACGCGGCGATCTCTAAGGAAATGATTAAGATGGCTCTCCAGCAGGCGGTTGCCGTCACCTTTAACATGGTCAGTGTGGATGGGGACACCTCTACCAATGATATGGTGGCCCTTATGGCTTCAGGTTCTGCGGAAAACCGCCCGATTACAGGCCCGGGAGAGGATTATGATGCCTTTTGTACGGCTCTGACCGAAATTTGCAGAAAGCTCAGCAGGGAGCTTGCCAGGGACGGGGAAGGGGCGACAAAGCTTCTTGTCTGTAAGGTTGCCGGTGCTCCTACCTTTGAGGATGCGAAAAAAGCGGCCAAGGCCGTGATATGCTCCAGCCTGGTGAAAGCGGCCATGTTCGGCGCGGATGCCAACTGGGGCAGAGTGCTGTGCGCGCTGGGCTATTCCGGGGCCGCTATCGATATTCATACGGTCGGCGTTTCTTTTGCCTCTAAGACCGGAAAAATTGAGGTCTGCCGTGACGGGGCGGGGATTCCCTTTAGCGAGGAGATCGCCAAAAAGGTGCTGACAGAGGAAGAAATCCTGATTGATGTGACTGTCCGCAGTGGGGAATGTGAGGCCGAGGCTTATGGCTGTGATTTGACCTATGACTATGTGAAGATAAACGGCGATTATAGAACCTGACGAAGGGATACCGCTGTTTTGGGGGATTCCCGTCCCTCTTGTACTGGACGGGAGTTTTTCCAAGCGTACAGACAGCCGTCCGCTGGCGGCGTAGAAAAAGTCGCCTGAGTAATTTGCATGCAGGCAGCTGCACGCTTGGAAAAGAAAATGAAAGCAATTTATGAAGATACGGAGGAGAAGAGCCATGGATGTGTCAACCAAGGAAAGAGCGCAGATTTTGGTTCAGTCGCTGCCTTATATACAGAAAAACGCGGGAAAAACCATCGTGGTGAAATATGGCGGAAACGCCATGATCAGTCCTGATTTGAAGGAGGCGGTCATGAGCGATATTGTGCTGATGACCTTGGTAGGGATCAATGTGGTTCTGGTGCATGGCGGTGGACCGGAAATCAGCGATATGCTCAGAAAGATAGGAAAAGAAAGCCGGTTTGTCAACGGCCTGCGGTATACGGATCAGGAAACAATGGACATTGTCCAGCAGGTCCTGGCCGGAAAGGTGAACAAGGATCTGGTTTATCTGCTGGAACGCCATGGGGGCAAGGCCATGGGCCTGTGCGGCGTTGACGGAAATATGCTTCAGGCGGAAAAACTGATCACAGGGGAGGATATCGGCTTTGTGGGAGAAATCACAGAGGTGAATGTCCGTCCAATTATGGATGTGATTGAAAAAGGATATATTCCGGTTATCTCCACAGTTGCCGGGGGCAAAAAGGGAGAAATGTACAATATCAACGCCGACATTGCCGCCTCCCGCATTGCGGCCGAGCTTCATGCGACAAAGTTGATTTTGATGACAGATATCCGGGGACTTCTGAGAAATAAGGACGACGAGGCAACCTTGATCCCGGTGGTCAATGTCAGCGAGGTTTCCAGCCTGAAGAGGGAGGGAATCATCAGCGGAGGAATGATCCCCAAAATTGACTGCTGTGTGGATGCGGTGCAGAGGGGCGTCAGCCGCGCCCATATTATTGATGGCCGTATCGCCCATTCGATCCTGATCGAAGTATTTACGGACGAGGGGATCGGAACGATGTTCTATTGAAAGGCGCAGCGGGAAGGAGATGAGCCTGTTTGGAAAAGGAAACGGACAACGGCGGCATCCGGGAAAATAATGAGGAGAAAAACATGTCCGCGCCTGAGACAATGAGGGAAGAACAGACGGTATCCGGGCAGAGGCAAAGCAGAGGAACAACCTCCCGGAGAGGCAGGCATTTCAAAGAGGATGAGAAACCGTCAGTCCTCAGACAGATATGGTGGTTTTTGCGCCCGACAGTCATTTGCTGCGCGGTGGTGCTGTTTTTGATGTTTTTTGTCTTTCTCTATGCTGTAGTGCCTTCCGGCTCAATGGAAAATACAATTATGACCGATTCTTTTATTCTGGCCAACCGGAGGGCCTATGATTTTTCAGAGCCCATGCGGGGCGATGTTATTGTGTTTGAAACTGATCAGGCGGAATCCAAAATGCTGGTAAAGCGGATTATCGCGACCGAAGGGGAGCACGTTGAGCTGATTGACGGCAGTGTGTATATCAATGGAACGTTGCTCAACGAGCCCTATGTGCAGGGTAAAACTTGGAGCAATACGGCAGGGAGCGAATTCTGGGTACCGGAGGGATGCGTCTTTGTTATGGGGGACAACAGGGAATATTCCGCGGACGCCCGCGGGTGGCAGGATCCCTATCTTCCCGTCGGGAATATCAAGGGACGGGTATTTGTGAATTTCTCCATCAAAGATTTTTATTTCCATATTATTGATAAGGGGGCCAATATGCGGGAAATTTACGGGGAGATTCCGGTATGGAGCGCCTCGCCTGCCGCATGAGAGGGAGGAAAGGAATGGTGGTAGCGGATGAATAATCAGGAAATAATAAAAGTACATGACGAGAATGTTATGGGAACCTATGGAAGGTTTCCGGTCGTTTTGGAAAAGGGGCACGGGGCGTCGGCCATCGATGCCGACGGGAAAGAATATATTGATTTTGGAAGCGGCATTGGCACCAACTCCCTTGGCTACTGCGACGATGGATGGGTAGAGGCGGTCACCCGGCAGCTTCACAAAATCCAGCATGTTTCCAATTATTACTATAATGAACCTAACGCCCTTGCAGCCAAAAAACTGTGTGAGATTTCCGGATATGACAAGGTGTTTTTCGGAAATTCAGGCGCCGAGGCGAACGAATGCGCGATAAAGCTGGCCAGAAAATACAGTGTGGACCGCCATTCCCGGGAGCGTACCACAATCATTTCTCTGAAAAATTCCTTTCACGGAAGAACAGTGACCACCCTTTCCGCGACAGGACAGGATGTGTTTCATCAGTATTTCTTTCCTTTTACCGAGGGGTTTCGCTATGCCCAGGCCAATTCCATGGAAAGTGTGCGCGAGCTGATGGATGACACAGTCTGTGCCGTGATGCTGGAATTTATCCAGGGGGAAGGCGGAGTACTTCCTCTGGAGGAAGGTTTTGTCAAGGAACTGGCGGGTTTTTGCAAGGCCAAAAAACTCCTGCTGATTGCCGACGAGGTCCAGACGGGCGTGGGGCGTACCGGAAGCTTTTACTGCTTCCAGCAGTATGGCGTTACCCCGGATATCGTCACCTCGGCCAAAGGGCTGGGAGGAGGACTGCCCATCGGGGCGTGCCTGTGCACGAAAGAACTGGCCGGCGTTTTATCAGTTGGAATGCATGGCTCGACCTTTGGCGGCAATCCGGTGGCCTGCGCCGGCGCGGTGGAAGTTTTGAACCGGGTCGGCAATGAAGATTTCCTAAAACAGGTGAGGGAAAAAGGGGCTTATCTGAGAAAAAGGCTGGAACAGCTTCTGTGGATTCGTGAGGTCAGGGGAAAAGGCCTGATGCTGGGAGCGGATCTGAAGGATGGATGTCCGCCGGCTAAGGACGTGATGGCGGCATGCCTGGAGAGTGGCCTTTTGATTTTAACGGCCAAAACGTCCATGCGTTTCCTGCCTCCTTTGACAATTACCTATGGAGAAATGGAGAAAGGGCTGGGCATATTGGAAGAGGTAATGAATAAGCTCAGTCAGTAAAGAATAGACTATAATGGAAGAAATGGAGAAAACAGGGTATGAAACATCTTTTAAAGCTTCTTGATTTGTCCGGTGAAGAAATTATTGAAATCTTAAATCTCGCCGACCGGCTGAAATATCAGCAAAAGCATGGAATTCCCCACCGTCTGCTGGAGGGCAAGACACTGGGAATGATTTTCCAGAAGGCTTCCACCCGTACAAGGGTTTCTTTTGAAGTGGGCATGCAGCAGCTGGGGGGATATCCCCTTTATCTGTCGGCCAACGACATGCAGATCGGCCGGGGCGAACCGGTTCAGGATACGGCAAGGGTTCTTTCCCGGTATCTGGACGGGATTATGATCCGCACCTTTGCCCAAAAAGAAGTGGAAGATCTGGCGAAATATGGTTCGATTCCCGTTATCAATGGCCTGACTGATTTCTGCCATCCCTGTCAGATTTTGGCGGATTTGATGACCATCCGGGAATATAAAGGAAAGCTGAGTGGATTGAAGGCCTGTTATATTGGCGACGGAAATAATATGATGAATTCCATTATCGTTGGCTTCCTTAAGGTTGGACTGGAAGTAGCTGTGGCATGCCCTGAGGGATATGAGCCTGACACCCAGGTGCTGGAATTTGTCAAACCTTATGGGGAAAAATTCCATCTTTACCGCACGCCGGAAGAGGCGGCGGTGGATGCCGACGTGATGATCACCGACGTATGGGCTTCCATGGGACAGGAAGGAGAGGCCCAAAAGAGAAAAGCTGCCTTTGCGGGTTATCAGATCAATGAAAAGCTGATGAAGCTGGCAAAGCCGGACGCTATGGTGCAGCATTGCCTTCCCGCCCACAGGGGAGAGGAAATTACGGAAGAGGTTTTTGAAAGCCATGCGGCCGAAATTTTTGACGAGGCGGAAAACCGGCTTCACGCGCAAAAGGCTGTTTTGGTTGAATTGATGGCGGATCAGAAATAGTCCGCAAAATGAATAAAAAAAATTTTTGCCTCCCGGGAACAGCTTTTGCCGGGAGGCATTTTGTGCCTTCGCGAAAATTTCCACGAGAGAGAAGAATCCTGTACAAGCAAAGTGATACAGGAAAATTTTGAAAATGGCAGGCCGTGAAGGGCAAAAGACCATAGGAAGATGGCAGGCGGAGCAATATCGTGGTAAAATCCGCGGTATCCATGGAAAATTGTCTATATGGATTTCAATAAAAAGAAATATGCGTCATCTGGAGCTTTCAGGAAAAACGGCAAAATTTATCTTTCCCCTTTTTCCTGAAAGCTGATCTTTTTTATTTGGTATATAGGGTTTACTTGGGGAAGAAAAGGCTTATAATGAAAAAAGAAACTTTTTGTTGGGAAGAAGGATGAGATATGCAGGCTTTGATTACCGGAGCCAGCTCCGGTATTGGCAGAGATATGGCGAGAGAACTCAGCCGCCGGGGCTATGATCTGATTTTAGCCGCGAGGCGTGAAGAAAGGCTGGAAGAACTGAGAAAAGAATTGACGACTAAGGTCGCCGTTTTGCCAGTTGATCTTTCTAAGGCGGAGAATTGTTTCCTTCTCCATGAAAAGGCGGGAGGAGAGCAGATTGATCTGCTGGTGAATAATGCGGGATTTGGGATATTTGGTTCCTTTGCGGAAATTGATTTGCAGAGGGAGTTGAAAATGCTGCGGGTTAACATTGAGGCGGTTGATATTTTAACCAAGCTGTATCTTCAGGATTTTAAGAAAAAAAACAGTGGAATGATATTGAATGTAGCCTCTTCCGCCGCCTTTCTGCCGGGACCGCTCCTTTCTTCCTATTATGCGTCAAAGGCCTATGTCCTCCGGCTTTCCGAGGCGATCCATGAAGAACTCAGGAGGGAGAAAAGCGGGGTATCTATCAGTGTGTTGTGTCCCGGTCCCGTCCGCACGGAATTTGATGCCACGGCAAACGTCCAGTTCAGTGTGAAAGGCTTAGAAAGCG
>JAHZIE010000045.1:0-6786 GCA_019419895.1 Clostridiales bacterium
GCCTACAAGCCCTTCTAAACCCAAAAGGCAGGGAGCGGCCAATTGAAACCTTTCCATCTTTTCCATCCTTTTCCTTTAAATCGTCGCTGTCTGGTGGCGCGTCACATGGCATCCGATATTGACAGCCACCGGAAGCCCAGCAATATGGGTAGGATACCACTCAATATTTACGCCAAGCGCCGTCGTGTCTCCACCAAACCCCTGGGGACCCACACCGGTCTGATTGACGGCTTCCAGGCACTTTTCTTCCATTTCAGCATAGTAGGGCTTCTCGTTTCTTTTTCCCACACTGCGGCACAAGGCACGCTTGGCCAGGATAGCGCTGTACTCAAAATCTCCTCCGATCCCTACACCGATCACCATGGGAGGGCAGGGATTGCTGCCCGCAATCCGGGCGGTTTCGGCCACAAAATCAATGATATCCTGCTGTGACGCGGCGGGAGTAAACATTTTCATCCTGCTCATATTCTCGCTTCCAAAACCTTTGGGCGCCACCGTAATGGTCACTTTGTCGCCGGGTACGATGTCAGTGTGAAGGATCGCCGGAGTGTTGTTTCCGGTATTTTTTCTGTCCAGAGGATCCTCTACGACGGAACAGCGGAGCAATCCCTCAGTGTAGCCCTTGGCCACACCGGCATCTACCGCATCCCGCAGGCTGCCTCCAACCAAGTGAACCTCCTGTCCTATCTCCAGGAAAACCACCGCCATGCCGGTATCCTGGCAGATGGGGATGCCAAGACAATCGGCGGCCTCCAGGTTATCGCACAAATCACATAAAATTCCCTTTGCTAAAGAATTACTCTCCTCTTTTTCCGCCTCGTTCAGGCATTTCTTTAAATCCTCTGGGAGAAAACGGTTGGCTTGGATGCAGAGCCGGGCCACTTCCTCTTTGATTTTTTCCACATTGATCTCCCTCATAATAACATCATTCCTCCCTGTCTTTTCTGTCCGGCCTGCCTCTTCTATTTTTTATCTTCCGCCGCCTGTCCACCCAGCCGTATCCGGCCGTTTACCGACACCCATTCCGGTTTTGCCCCAACGACATGGAAGGGATTCTCACGGAATACAGAAAAATCCGCATCCTTTCCAGGAATGATAGAACCAATTCTGTCCTCGAGGCCGCAGGCCCTTGCAGGATAGATGGTAATTCCCTTCAGTGCTTTTTCTTCCGGCAGGCCTTCGGCCACCGCTATCCCCGCGCACAATGCCAAATACTGAATAGGAACCACAGAATGATCTGTGATAATAGAAATTTCCACTCCATTCCGATCCAGCTCGGCAGCCGCAGCTGGATCCAGGTGCTTTAGTTCCGGCTTGGATCGATCACATAGAACAGGGCCAAAAAACACCTTAGCCTGCATGCTGCCCAGCTCGTCCGCAATCATCCCGCCCTCTGTTCCATGGATAAGCACATAATCAAAATCAAATTCTTCTGCAATGCGTATCGCTGAAAAAATATCATCGGCCCTGTGACAATGAATATGGGCTTTTATTTTCTTTTCCAGCAGGGGAATCAGCGCCTCGCACTTCATATCCCATTCCGGCGGATCGTAATCCTCAGGCTTTTCTTCCGCTTTCCGCTTTTCCTCCAGATAACGTTTTGCCTTAAAAAGATTTTCCCTAATCAGGGAAACCGTCGCCATACGGGTATTGGGAGCCTGATTTTTTTCGTGATAGACGCTTTTGGGATTCTCTCCCAAAGCCATCTTTATGGCCAGCGGAGCGCGCAGAACCATATGATCGATTCTCTTGCCAAAGGTTTTCATGGCCAACATCTGCCCCCCGATGGCGTTGGCGCTGCCCGGTCCTGTCACAACAGTGGTAACTCCGGCCCTCCACGCGTCTTCAAAACAACGGTCCATCGGATTGATAGAGTCTATCGCCCTAAGCTGGGGGGTGACAGGATCGGTTTCCTCGTTTCCATCGTCCCCTTCAAAACCCATGGCATCTTCCCACATTCCCAGATGGGTATGCCCGTCTACAAATCCAGGAAAAACCATGGCTCCTTTTAAATCAAGGACCTCCTTCTCCCCGCAGCATTTCGGGACACCGTTCTTCATGGCGCCGATTTTCCCAAAAACACCATTTTCCACTGTAAAAAAGCCGTTTTCAATCACACCGGCAGAATCATCCGCCGTATAAATCTTCCCATTGATAACTAGCATAAATTCCTCTTTTCCTTCATTTTCAGTATTTAAACGGAAGGAACCACCCTTCCCAAACTACGTCGGGCATCCCCGCCGTTCAAACTTCAAAAACAAACTACTACAGCAGCAAACACAGGCAAAAACGGAAATTTTCTCCTTACAGAAACGAAAGAAAAGGCGGAGTGGGTTCCACTCCGCCACAAATATCCTGCATAAGAAAGCTCCAACAGCCAGCAGAACTTCATTTATATTGATTATTGCCACGACGTGAGAAGCCTCCACGCTTTGCTTCCGTCACTCGTTTTAAATCGGACATTTTTTCGTCGCTGGTCTGTTTAAACTTGGACAGCATATCCTCAAAACTGACAGGCTCACTGCTTTTCTGCCAAGAATTATTATTGAAGGAACGCTGACCGCCTCCATTGCTATGAGGCCGCTGAAACCCGCCATTACCGACCGGACGCGGCGGAGGTGTCATCGCCTTTTTAATGGAAAGGCTGATTTTCCCATCTTCACCAATGTTAAGAACCTTTACCTTTACTGTTTCACCTTCCGTAATATGGTCTTTAATTTCCTTTACAAATGTAGGCGCCACTTCAGAAATATGTACCATACCAGTCTTGCCCTCCGGCAGTTCGACAAACGCACCAAATTTCGTGATACCTGTGACTTTCCCCTCAAGAATTTCTCCTACCTCAAGCGCCATATAACCCCAATTGCCTCCTTAAAATTTTAACATATAGAAAAAAGGGCTTCCCCTAAAAAAGGCTTATTCTCCGGAAATAAAGACATACTGAGTCTCATCGCCATAACCATAACCCAAGCTTTCACGGGCGGCGCGTTCAAGATACTCCTCATTATTCTCCGAACCGCTCATTTCCCTCATCTCAGCATTTTCCATCTGCTGATTTTGCAGTTGGGCATTGAGAGAATTCAACTCCTGCTTTTTCTCCGCAATAACAATCTGCTGGTTGACAATGCAAACTACCGCATAAATGGCCAAGATCGCAAGAGCCAGCTTAAGCAACAGATTTTTTGATTTTCTTTTTGTTTGAACGACCTGCACAATCTCCGCCCCCGCGTTTTATTTCACGTCTTTTGCGCCCCCGCCCTTCTGCCTTCATGTCATCAGGCGGACCGCCCAAAAAATGATTTCTTTTATTATACAATACATTCGACTGCTGTTTCAAGGGCTTTTTTGCAGATCTCTTACTTTTTTTGTAATCTTCCTTGCGTTTTTTCCTCTTTTCCCGCCTTTGTTCCGCCTTTTCTTTCAAAAAGGAAATGAGAAGTCCAAGGGTATGTCGGTAAAGCCATCTGAAACCCATTCTTATCCAACGGATTACCCGCCATAAAATCCTCATAATAAAATTGCCTATGGTAAAGTGATAAATGATCCAGCCGAGAATTTCACCCAAAAATACAAAGCCGCGGATCATCCCGTTGTTGGCCGCCAGCAAAAAAAGAAAAGTGATCACTCCACAGATGAGGAAATAGGTAAGATCCGTTACAAAGGACAAAATCCTTCCCGGCATCCAGATGAGACGGAACGCCCGGAGAATATCATAGATAACGCTGCAAAGCGCTCCCACCGCACAGGAATAGAGGAAAAGGGCAGCCTGCTGTGTAATCGAGATTTCCAAATACCCGCCCCCTTAACGGAAAATTTTTGAAAAAAATCCGCCGCCAGACGCCTTGCTTTCCGTATAGGCAAGGCTGTCAATCTCTCCTTCCACTGTGAGCTCGCCAGATTCCACAGAAAGCTTATTGACATGAAGGCCATTTCCCCGGATAATAAGCTGTCCTAAATCAGTGTACACAACAACGTTCTGTTCATCAAAGCTATCCACATCGGAAACTCCCGAAATATTAAGAGATTTTCTGTTTTCCAAAATTAAATTATGCGGAATTTTCACCGCGCGTTTTTCTTCAGCCACGCAAAAAGCCCCCCTTTGGCGTATTGATATATCGGCTGATATTATCATATGACACCAAAGAGGGACTTATGTCATTCTTCCAGGATACGGTACATTTGAGGGGCGTTTTCTTTTTTCGCGTATTCATTGACTGAAAGCACTTGCGCCGCCAGTGTTTTCGCTCCCATGGCAATACGGATAATATCCCCCTCCTTCACTTCATATGAAGCGCGGGCAATCTTATCGTTTACCGTCACCTTGCCGGCATCACATGCTTCATTGGCCACCGTCCTTCTCTTGATGAGGCGGGATACCTTTAAATATTTGTCTAATCTCATTCTCAACCTCCAGTTCTCACTCCAAGTCCGCTACGGCTGCTGTGGTACAAAAGCTTCAAGAAAAAACCGGCTTCCCTAGAAGCCGGTTTCCATGAATCAAAAAATTATTTCACAGCAGCCTTGAAAGCCTTTCCAACCTTAAAAGCCGGAACCTTGGATGCAGGAATTGTAATTTCTTTGTTTGTTCTGGGATCGCGGCCCTTTCTCTCGCTACGCTCGCGCACTTCAAAGGTGCCAAATCCAACCAGCTGGACCTTATCCTGTTTCGCGACAGCTTCTACAATGGTGTCCATCACAGCGTTAACTGCGCTGTCAGCGTCTTTCTTGGAAATTCCCGCTTTTTCTGCAACAGCAGCGATCAGTTCAGTCTTATTCATCTTTAAACCTCCAAAATAATTTCTTTCTATCATTCATTGGGCATTGCCCAAGGAACTTTTATTTATTCTGACTTTGCCCGCGCTTTCAAAAAGCGTTTGGTCATATCCTCAATGACATACTTTTGCCCTTCATCCACAAGCATCTGTACCATGTCAAAACCCGGACGACGATTGCCTTCAATAAGAAGGGGGCCTTCCTCCGTAATCGCTACATCCCAACCGATCACCGTCATCTCAGGATGCATACGACAGGCGTCATAGACCATGGCCTTGACCTCTTCCCACCTGGGGATTTGAAAGCCCTTGAATACCACGCCTGTAGAAGGATGTCGTTCAAACCGGTTCATCGCCTTATCCATCGCCGGACCAGTGACAACACCGGTATCATTATCCACAACCGCGCTCATGCCGCCGCTGTGAAAATTGTCTACCACCGCGCCATTATTTCCTACCCGAACGGAACAGAAAAAGATTTGGGGATCATCCTCAATATTGCAGGTCATCACACGGATGGTATTGACGCTCGACGGATTGAGCGCCGCCATTTCTTTGGACTGAACAATCACCTGCTCCAAATAATAGCGGTTGTCAATCAAAAACTGATAATATTTTTTTCTGTCAGATACATCGGCTAAAGAAGCCTTAAAGATCCCTCCTCCGCCCAAGCCGTCAATGGGCTTGACCATAAAGGTGTCGTGCCTGTCCAAAAAAGAGGAATAGGCTTCATAATTATTCCCATCGGGGTAAATCCATTCCCTGCCGTTATATTTTGCAAATTCCCGCAGAAAATTAGGCTTGACGGAAAAATTCTTTTTATACTTTGGATCATTAACCAGAGTATAAAACTTATCCTGCGTCTTGACGACTGCGTATTTTTTGCGCTCCTTGTAGCTTCTCTTGTAAAACTCATAATTGAAGTAATCTGTCAAGGCACTGCCAAAAACCAATGTGCTCACCGCGACATCCAGGGTCAGTATCACACTACTGCGGTGTTCCTTCTTTGCAACTTCCTTAATATTCTGAAAAAAGCGGCCATAATCCGCATGAATGACCTGAGAAAAAAAGTTCATCTATTTCACCTTTTTACATCCCTGTTATTCCATCTGCAATCTCGTCTCTAACATAATAACCCACCTGTCCCATTTTGTCAACAAATTTGCGGTTCTTCGGGCGTTTATTTCCCAGAAAGACGGGCTTTTGCCTCTTCCCAAAGCTGATCCAGAACGGACAGTCCGGCATTTTGCATATCAATCCCCTGTTGGGCCGCCAGTTCCTCCACCAGGGCAAATCTGCTGATAAACTTTTCACAGGCGGCATTCAGACTCTGCTCCGCGTCCACATTCAAAAAGCGGGAAACATTCACCACAGAAAAGAGCAGATCCCCCAGTTCCTCTCCACAGGCCGCGGCATCATTCTCATCCATGGCTTTTCTGACCTCCGCCAGCTCCTCTTCCACCTTATCCAAAGCGCCGTCCATTTTTTCCCAGTCAAAACCAACCCGCGCCGCCTTTTGCTGCACCTTGGCCGCCCGGATCAGCGCTGGAAGCCCCTTGGCAATGGAACGCATGGAATCCGTCTGTCCCTTCTGTGCCTTTTCCACCCGTTTCAGGGCGTCCCAATTGCGAAGGACCTCAGAAGTGTTTTCCGTCTTGACGTTTCCAAAAACATGGGGGTGGCGGTAAATCAGCTTTTTGCAGACCCCATCGGCCACATCGCCGAAATCAAAGTTCCCCTTCTCCTCTTCCATCCTGGCGTGAAAGACAACCTGCATCAGGATATCCCCCAATTCTTCCTTTAAGCCGTCCGTATCCTGATTGTCGATAGCCTCCAGAACCTCATAGGATTCTTCAATCAAATTGCTGCGGATGGATTTATGATCCTGTTCCGCATCCCAAGGACAGCCGCCGGGAGAACGCAAAATTTTCATAATCTCCAGCAGATCCTGAACATCATACTTCTCTTTCGTTTGAAATTTCAAAAAATCCACCTTTTTCCTTAACTTTTTAAT
>JAHZIE010000045.1:6796-17041 GCA_019419895.1 Clostridiales bacterium
CTACCTGATCCAATGCCGTTTTTCAAGCAATTTGCAAATTTTCTCTCCCTTGGGAAGCATAAGGATATCTTCTTTCGCAAAGGTCCTGGTCAGAAGCAAAAACAAAAGGTAAACAAACACGGCGGCCCCAATTGCAGCCACAGTCGAAACAGAAGGTGACAAAACCCGCGACGCAAATCCATACACTCCCCAGGCCGCGGCGGCACAGGCGGCGGCCGACAGCATAGGTTTTCCCAAAACCGCCCCCACCGACAGCCGGATTCCCGTAGTACGGCAGAGAATGTAAATACCAAAAACCGTAATCAGACCGTAACAGACCACAGAACCATAGCAGGCGCCTAAGAGATTGATTTCCGGCACAGCAACCAGGGTATAATTCATCACCAGCTTAAGGAGCATTCCCACCGAAAGGAGCTTCACCGGCATATCCACCCGTCCCACGGCCTGTAACATACTGTTGACGGGAACCGAAATGGTCATAAGGATGACTGTAACCGCGAGCACCCGCAGCACCGGTGCCGCTATCATAACTCCATTGGGCCGGGAGGAAAACAAAAGGCTCAATACCTGCTGCGGCAGCACCGCCAGTCCAAAACCGCAGGGAAAGGCAACCAGCGCGCTCAACCGAATGACCGACTCCACGCTTTTTTTGATATTGCGGTGGTTTTCCTTCTTTCCCACCGCCCAAGCCGCCGCTACGGACGGCAGAGCGCTTACCCCAAAGGATTGGGCCACAGTGGGCACCAGCATGGCCACATTCTGCGCCATGGTAAACGCTCCGTAGAGATAAGCTGTCAGATTTCCCGCCGAGATGGATTCGGGGACAGTATCCCCAAAGATCCCCCGGAGCTGTTCTGCCGGAATCGCCGCCAGCCGGCTTTGAAGGAAAGTAACGTCAATCAGCGCGCCGATATTAATGACCAAAGCCCCCATACAGACCGGCAGCGCGGTCACCAGCAGCTGGTGAACCAGCTTTTTAGAGGACTCCGGCGGCGAAGACAGGAAATATTTTTCCTCGGCAATCCCGTCGCCTTTAATTTTTTTATATAAAATTAAATAGCAGAGCCCCAAAAACGATCCGATGGTTACGCCAGAAATCGCGCCGGCAGCGGCATAGGGAAGGGTAATGTTCAATGCCTCCTCCTCGCTGTAGGCCATGACACCGAACACCGTTCCTTGGAAAGCGTATTCCTCAATACCCCTCTGCATAATCAGATAGGCGAATAGCAGGCCGGCAAAAAGCTTGAAAACAGCTTCCACTACCTGCGATACGGCGGTGGGAACCATATTTCCCATACCCTCATAATATCCTCTGAATACCGCCATCATACAGCAGAAAAAAACAGTGGGTGCCATCAGCATCACACAGTAGACCGCATTGCCGCTGTGAATGGCCTGAGCATAGGGTTTCGCGCCAAAGAACATCACCACAAATCCCAGTAAGCCGCTCAAAATAAAAATGGGGACGGAAATTCGGTAAATCCTTCTGACATCCCGGTATTTTCCCAAGGCCATATGGTGGGCCACCATTTTGGAAATAGCAACCGGAAATCCCGCTGTGGCAATGGTGTAGATTGGCATGTAAATCTGATAGGCCGTATTGAAATATCCCATGCCGAGCTCTCCCAGCAGGTTTGTCAGGGGGATTTTAAAAATGGCCCCTATCACCTTGACTGCGACAACGCTCATGGAGAGGATGAGCGCCCCTTGCAGGAAATTGTGTGAGTTCTGCCTCTTAGTTTTTTCTTGCAACGAAAACACATCCTATTCAGACAAATTTTATCTTTGGAAACAAGTCCAACTGATAAAATATATTACGCGCCGTCTCCGCATATGTCCGAACTTTGTCCCAAATCGGCCTAATCTTCCATTTTATCCAGGACTGCCCCTAAAAACCGCTCAAAGCGCGCCGCGTTTTCATTTGCGGTCTTTACCACTTCATTATCGGACAGTCCCTGCTCCGTCATTCCAGCCGCCAGGTTGGAAATGAAAGAGATTCCCAAAATTTCCATTCCCGCCTGCCGCGCCGCCATTGCTTCCACAACCGTGGACATTCCTACAGCGTCTCCTCCCAGCATACGAATGGCACGGATTTCTGCCGGGGTTTCAAATTGGGGACCCGGCATGTAGAAATAGACTCCCTCCCGCAGCGCGATCCCGCATTTCTCCGCCGCTTCTTTCGCCCTTTGGCGGAGTCCGCCGCTGTATACGCGGGACATATCAAAAAAGCGGGGTCCCAGGTAATCGAGTTCCTCTCCTCTAAGGGGGGCGCAGGCCATAAAATTAATTTGGTCGGAAATGAGCATAAAATCCCCCACCGAAAACGACCGGTTGACACCGCCCGCCGCATTGGTCAGGATGAGTTTCTTCACTCCGAGAAATTTAGAAGCCCTGACCGGGAAAGCCACCTCCTCGAAGGAATAGCCTTCATAATAATGCACCCTTCCGCTCATGCACAGGATCCTTTTCCCATGCCAGGTTCCGCTGATCAGCTTGCCGGCATGGGAGGCCACTGTTGAAACGGGAAAATGGGGAATCTCACTGTAAGGAATTTCACTGATATCTTCCAGCCTTTCCGCCCACTTCCCCAATCCAGAACCTAAAACCACCGCTGTATCGGCTGTTCCTATCCTCTCCTTAACCGTCTCGGCGGCTTCCCGGTAATCCTCCAACGTATATTTCACTGTCTCCATTGCACTCAGCCCTTCTAAACCTGTCCTCCTACTGCGATTGCAATACCGCGAAACAAAATGGAGATACCCTCCTGAAAGGTGGAATCTAGTGATATCTCCATTTTGATCAGTTTACAAGCGGATTATTCATCCAGCTTTTTTCCACATTTTGAACAAAAGGCGGCGCCCTTATTCACCCTTTCCCCGCACTGGGGACACTTGCAGACCTTCTTGAGCTCATCCAGCTTATCATTGACAGCAGTCAGCTGCTCATAAAGGGCATCAATTTCCGCCGACAGCTTTGCAATATCCTCTGACGCGTCAGTTCCGGCCTTTTTGGAATTATAAACAAGACGGCCAATCTCTTCCATCTGATGGGTAATCTCGCGGCTGATTTCGGCAGCGCTTACCTTTAATTTGGAAACATCAACCATATCGCCGGCCTTTTTTCCAACAGCCTCCATTGCGACCTTTGCATTCAAAATAACATCTTCAAAAACTCCCATATTCAACACTCCTTTTCCATTGGCCTTCTTTGATATCTTCATCATAATATGATTTTGGGCCGAATTTGTGAATTTTCCGTAAATATTCCATAAGAAATTTATTTAGGAAATGAAAATTTTCTCCATTTGTCACGTCGTACCTCTGTCCGGTCTAAAACTTTAAAAACTCTCGCAGCATAGAATTGGACGGCAAAATGCTGGGAGAAATACTGCAAAAACGGGAAAGAGCCTCACGAATGCGCCTGATCATCACTATTTGGGGATGATCCTCCGGAATCAGTTCCAGCATTGGCAGCGCATAGTCCCTGAACAGGCATGGCTCGTAAAGATGGATGGAATTGATGGTAATATCCGCCTGTCGCTTAAATGGCTGGATATTGAGCTGTTCCCCACGGCAGACATTCTGCCACATATCCAGGGTGTTCTCCGGGCTGCTGGCGCGGAAATAATAGTCCCTGACCATTCTGCGTACAAACCGCAGTTCCTGTGCCGAAATAATTTCCCCCTGTTCGTCGCAGATGCCCTGCTTGACACTGATATACAGCTTCAGCAGCCGCTCTTTAGGCAGATTTTGGGAAACATAAGGATTCAACGCATGAATCCCCTCAATGATAACAATGTCCCGCTCCCCCAATACAAGAGGACGAGTAAACGGCTCGGGCGCGCCGGTTTCAAAATTAAACACCGGCATATCGCAGCGGCTTTTTCCCATCAAATCCGACAGGCACTCCAGCATCTGTGGAAGATTAAGCGCCTCAAGCGACTCAAAGTCATGGCGCCCATCCTCCATAACCGGTGCTTTTCCCTCTCCAAGGAAAAAATCATCCAATGAAACTGTATGGGCCGCTTTTCCAAAACGTTCCAGATTTTGTGTCAAAATATGGGAGGTTGTGGTTTTTCCTGAGCTGGAGGGACCGGCCAGCATGATCATCTTATAATTCCCGTCAAATATCTGCCGGGCAATCTCCTCCAGGGTCTGGTGATACGCCTCTTCTACCTCCCGCACCATCTTTTCCGGCTCGGAGGACGCCATTTCATTGATAAGGCTCAGCCGGGCGGAATATTTCACATAGTGATTACTGATACTGCTCATAAAACCGTAATACCTGTTCCTTCCTTTTCATCATTTCTTCAAACCGACTGTTATATTCATATGGAAATTTGAAATTAAATATACGTTCGATATATTCTCCGCCCGGCTGTCTGAGCTTGGTGACCGCCCCGGCGCCGCAGGCGAGGATGGAATGGGTTTCCTCCATGATATAGACGTTATACAGGCTCTCAAATCCCGGCTTGGCCCATCCGATATTTTCCAAATTGCTCAGCATACGGCTCTGGCGGTAAAGGTAATAAGGAAAGTACCCGGCCGCGGGCAGCTCTTCCATGGTGAACTGCACCATTTTTTCTGCCTCCTGCGCCACCAGCACAGTGGGATCCTCCTCCTGGTTGAAACGGGAAGAACGCTTCAAAGCAAGGGTATGCACGGTAATACTCTCCGGTTCTAGCCCAGTCAGAATGCGAATGGTTCGGCAGAAGCTTTCCGCCGATTCCCCCGGAAGCCCAGCGATAGTATCCATATTGATATTGTCAAAACCGCATTTTCTCGCCAAGTGGAAGGCATCAATTGTCTGCTGGGAGGTATGTCTCCTTCCAATGCGTTCCAGCACTTCGTCGTTCATGGTCTGGGGGTTGATACTGATCCGCCCGACGCCCCCCTCTTTCATCACAAGGAGTTTCTCCTCCGTTATCGTATCCGGGCGCCCTGCCTCTATGGTAAATTCCCTGAGATCAGAAAGGTCAAAGGAGGCGCGGATCTGCCGGATCAGCCTGTCCAGCTGCTCCGCCGACAGAGTGGTGGGGGTTCCGCCGCCGAAATAAATGGTTTCCAGCCGCAGTCCGAGATGTTTCACGATTCCGCCTGTAAATTCCAGCTCCCGGCAGAGCTTATCCACATACTCCGGCACAAGCTTTGCCGCCCGTTCCACCGATTGAGAGACAAAGGAGCAATAGGAACACCGTGTGGGGCAAAAGGGAATGGAAATATATAAGCTAAACGATTCGGGTTTGGAAAGCCGCAGGATTTTTGTCTGTGCTTCCTCCGTTTTTCGGGAGATTTCCGCCTTTTCATGAGAAACCAGCAGTTTTTTTTCAAAATAATCCTGCGCCCCATCCCCATATTCATCCTTCAGCCTGCGAAAAAGCTTAATGGGGCGCACACCAGTCAAAAGCCCCCATTTGGGCCTTATTTGACAAATGTCACACAAGATCCAAAAGAGCATCTCCGCCATTTTTCTCTCACATTCCTCCATGGCACCCTCTACATCCGGAACCAAGGCATGCCGTGTCCGTTCCTTTCCATTGACGCGCACAAAGACCTCAAGAAAATAAGAACCCGCCTGGGGGCGCAAAACTGTTTCTACCAGGTTCTCTTCCCCTGTTTCTTCCCTTGACTCCACAGTTTCCATCTTTTCATAATGGAAGAATACGCTGCACAGCTTTTCTATTTCATAGCCAAAAGTATGGCCTTTATAAATCAATTTCATTCCAATCGTTTCCTAAATACATATTTTGCCTTTTTTCTCCCGAAAGGGTGGTTTCGGACCCATGTCCCGGCCAAATCTTATACTCCCCCTCTAAGCTTTTCAAACGTTTTAGGGAATTTATCATCTGCGAGGGACTAGAGCCGGGGAAATCTGTCCGGCCGATGCTTCCGGCAAAGAGGGTGTCCCCTGAAAACATATCTCCGTCCATCAGATAGCAAACGCCGCCCGGACTATGCCCCGGTGTATGGAGCACCTGCAGGGAGGCCTTTCCCAGGGGAATATTCTGACCATCCACAAGAAGGAGCTCCGCCTTCCCTGCGGTCAACGGTGCTCCAAACATGGACGAGAGGTTTTTCTCCGGCTGTTCCAGCATGACGGCATCCAGCTCGTGGACGGCAACCCGCGCTCCTGTCAGCTCCTTCATTCTCCCGACAGCGCCGATATGGTCAAAATGACCGTGGGTCAGAAAAATATAGGGAAAGGAAATTCCAATTTTCAGAAGTCCCTCCACCGTATCCTCCAGTTCTTTATTTTCCTCCCCCGGATCTATCAATGCGCCGATCTTTTCTTCAATGTCAAAAAGCACATAGGTATTGACCTGAAGAGGACCAGTGACGATCTTTTTTATGTTCATTGTTCTTCTTCCTTTCCCAAGCCCTACGGCTTTTCCCGGCGGCTTTTTTTCAGTTCCTCGGAATCCAAAAGAATAGTAACCGGCCCATCATTGAGCAGAGACACCTTCATATCGGCCCCAAAGCGTCCCTTTTCCACCTTTTGAATTCCCTGTTCCCTCAGACAGGCGCAAAAATGCTCATAAAGATCTTCCGCCTCTGAGGGTGGGGCCGCCTGGATAAAATTGGGCCGGCGTCCCTTGCGGCAGTCGGCGTAAAGGGTAAAATTTGAGATAGCTAGCACGCTTCCCCCAATATCCAGCAGGGAGAGATTCATTTTATCCTGCTCGTCGGAAAATACGCGCAGCTGGGCGATCTTTTCGGCCAAAAGCCTAGCCTCCTCCTTGGTATCCCCCTGGCCAACTCCAAGGAACACCAAAAAGCCCTGGGAAATTTCTCCTACCTGCTGATTTTCCACATTGACATAAGCGTGCGCAACACGCTGCAAAACCGCTTTCATTTCTATGCTTCTTCCTTTCCTGGGAAGGGGAAAGCTATGCCTTTCCTTCACTTTTTCTATTCTGAACTTGCCTTTTGATCAAGTTCTTGTAATGGATACGATTCCCTGTATATTTTTTAATTTAGCAATAATCGAATCGATATGATTGCGCCCTTTGACTGTAATATTGGCGTAGATGATAGCGTTCCCGTCTTTAGCCTCCCTGGAATTGAGGGAATGGATCATCAGGTGCATATTGGTCAGATGACTGGTGATATCCGCCAAAAGCCCCTGGCGGTTTGCTGCGACAATTTCCAGTGTCGCCTTAAATTCCTCCTGGACATTTTCCGCCCAGCGCACCTTTACCCACCGTTCCGGCTCGCTGGATTCGGCGATGTTTTCCGGCACGTTCACGCAGCTTCTCTTATGGATGGACACTCCAAATCCCCGGGTGACAAAACCGATAATATCATCTCCCGGTAACGGGTTGCAGCAGCGGGAAAACTTAATCAAACAGTTGTCTATCCCATCCACATAGACGCCGCCGGAATCCTTTCTCTCCTGAACCGGTTGATGTAGCTGTTCATTTTGAAGGATTCGCTCGTCATTTTGGACAGCCTGGGCCTCTTTCTGCCGTTTCTGTATCTCCTCCTTAATCCGCGGAATTATCCTCCACAGCTGTACGCCTCCATAGCCGATGGCGGCGTAAAAATCGGGGATGGTGTTGCAGTGCTGCCTTTTGGCCAAAGTGGAAAGCAGCTCCTGCATCTCTTCCTCTGGCAGAAGAATCCCATTGCGCCGGAATTCCTTTTCCAGTTCATCCTTGCCCTGCTCAATATTTTCTTCCCGTTTTTCCTTTTTAAACCAAGCGCGGATTTTGCTCCTCGCCTCGCTGGTTTTGACAATTTTCAGCCAGTCCCTGCTCGGCCCGTTGACAACCTCTTTAGTGGTCAGGATCTCTATAATCTCCCCCGTCTTTACCTGATAATCAATCGGAACGATACGGCTGTCCACCTTGGCGCCGATCATCCGATTACCCACGGCGCTGTGGATTGCGTAAGCGAAATCAATGACAGTGGAGCCCTGTGGCAGGCTGATGACATCCCCGTTGGGAGTGAATACGAACACCTCTTCCGGGGCAATATCGGACTTGATGGAACGGAGAATATCAGTGGCATCTCCGCTTTCCGCCTGCTGCTCCAGCAGCTGGCGTACCCAGGCAATCCTATCCTCCATTTTGCCGTCGGACAGCCCCAGCTTGTACTTCCAGTGAGCCGCGATGCCATATTCAGCTGTATGGTGCATATCCCAGGTGCGTATCTGCACTTCAAAGGGGATACACTCCTTACTGATGACAGTAGTGTGAAGGGACTGGTACATATTGGGCTTGGGGGTGGAAATATAATCCTTGAAGCGGTTGGGCAGGGGCTGGAACATATCGTGGATCACACCCAGGACATTATAACAGTCGTTGACCGTATCCACTATGACGCGGACCGCATAGATATCATAAATTTCGTCAAAGGAATGGTTCTGGGCATACATCTTTCTGTAAATACCGTTGATGCTTTTTACTCTGCCCTCCAGGTAGACATTGGGGATCATGGGAGACACTCTGTCAAAAATACGCTGTTTGATGGAAACAATGAACTTTTCCCGCTCATTTTTTCTCAGGTTCAGGGCATCCTCAATTTCCTTATAAGCCACAGGATCCAGGCAGCGGATAGAAATATCCTCCAGCTCCTCCTTCACGGCACGGATACCCAACCGGTGAGCGATGGGAGCATAAACTTCCATGGTTTCCAAAGCTGTATCCCGCCGCTTCTGCTCAGGGCGGTACTGAATGGTACGCATATTGTGAAGCCGGTCGGCCAGCTTAATAATGATAACCCGAATGTCATCCGCCATGGCGATGAGCATTTTTCTGACATTTTCCGCCTGTTGTTCTTCTCTTGAGGAATAGGGAATTCTGCCCAGTTTGGTAACGCCGTCAATCAGCAGAGCGACCTCTTTTCCAAACTGTTTTTCTATCTGGGGCAGAGTGACATCGGTATCCTCCACCACATCATGAAGAAGGGCAGCCTCTACTGATTCGCTGTCCATACCCAAATCCACTACAATGGAAGCCACTTCCAGGGGGTGAATGATATAGGGATCTCCCGAATCGCGGAACTGCCCTTCGTGAGCGGTTTTCGCAATTTCATATGCCTTTTGAATGGTCTCCATATCAAATTTTTTTTCACTGTTTTCCAGCTTTGACCGCAGCTTTTCCTCCAGAATTTTTACCTTGTCTTCCATTTTCATCCATGCCTTTCCTGAATCTCCGCCTTTGCCACTTTGTTTATGCCGTCAGCCTTCTCAGCTTCTGAAGGGTGGGAGAAGCTTCCAAATCGGCTTTTCTCTCCACCTTCGCCAGGCGGATCTGTGCCCTTTCCCCATCTGTGCGGAAAGAAAGCAATCCAACATCTTCCATCATATGAAGGCTGATCATAAGCTTATCATAACCAATTTTTGCCTTCCTCAAACAATTGCACATGGAAAAAAGATTCCATGCTTCTCTCCGCTGTTCTCCCCTAAGAAGGCGGTAGACCGCTCCGGTCTCCTCTCTTGTGGGAATCATGGACAAAAGCTTTTCCCCCGGCACCCTGTCCCCCCGACGGAAAGCTTCATAACGGGATTTCTGCCCAAGCAGCTCTTCATTTTCCAATCCGGCAGGCTTCATATCCTTTATCAGGATGCTCACCTGTTCCTGTCCCCTGTATTCGGAACGTTCCAAATTCACAGCTAAATCAAGGATGTCCCCCTTACTGTAGGGAAACTCCTCCGGCCCCATTCCAAAACGGAGCGCGGAAATCCTGGTTTCTTCTCTGGAAAAGGAAAGCCTGAGATGCTTTCCACCGCTCAGAGGGACGATTTCCTCCAGCCTCATATGGTAAAGCCCAAACACCGGGGTAGGATTCCCCGCCCCAAAGGGAGCCAGCGCCTCCATCTGCTTCACCGTATCCAGGCCGACCAAAGACGGCTTCAGCTTGAGATCTATGGACAATACCGGGTATACCTCCTCTTCCCTTTCGGCGGCCGTCTCATTGAGCGCCTGTCGAAAGGCTGGAAGATTTTCCACTGGAAGAGTCATCCCTGCCGCCAAGGTATGCCCGCCGTATTTGGTTAGAAGCTCCTGACAGCTTGTCAGCGCCTCATGGATGGAAAAACCCGGAATACTTCTTGCAGAGCCCTTTGCCTCTGTTCCGCAGGTTGACAAAATCACGCTGGGCTTTCCATATTTCTCCGTCACACGGGAAGATACGATTCCCAAAACTCCCTGATGCCATCCCTCTCCCCAAAAGCCCAGCACCCTGTCCCGAAGCCTGTCCGGCTCCTGTTCTATCTGGGAGGAAAGCTCCCGAAGGATTTTCA
>JAHZIE010000045.1:17051-21383 GCA_019419895.1 Clostridiales bacterium
TCAGACAGAAACAGTCTGACCGCCCGCTCAGAGGAACCCATTCGCCCCATGGCATTGATCCTCGGCACAATCTTAAATGCCACGTCTCCCGCCGAAACCGGCTTATTCTCCAGCCCGGCGCATTTCAGCAGGCTGCGAAGCCCCAACCGCTCGGTTTGGCAAATCATTGGAAGCCCTCTTTTCACCAAAGACCTGTTTTCTCCAGTCAGCGGGACAATATCCCCCACAGTGCCAATCGCAATCAAATCGGCAAAATTTTCAAGAAGAAGGCCGCTATCACAGTTTTCACCCTCCAAAGCACATACCACTTTGAAGGCCACTCCCACACCACAAAACTCCTTATAGGAGCTTCCGCAGCCCGGCTGGTGGGGATTGACAATCGCCACGGCTTCGGGCAGGATCTGGGGTGGAGTGTGGTGATCCGTTACAACAGTATCAATTCCAAGAGAAGCGGCATAGGCAATTTCCCTGACAGCAGAAATCCCGTTGTCAACGGTGACAATCAGCCGCACCCCCTTCTCCGCCAGACGGCTGACCCCAGTTTCCGACATCCCATAGCCCTCTTCCTCACGACTGGGGATATAATAAATCACATTTGCGCCGCAGGATTCCAAATAGGAATAGAAAAGCACTGTCGCGGTTACTCCGTCAGCGTCATAATCGCCATAAACCGCAATACTTTCATAATTTTCGATTGCCCTGGAAATTCTTGCGACTGCTTCCTTCATTCCCTTCCATTCCCAGGGATCGGAAAAAAAGCCTTCCGACAGGAAATCTTCTATTTCCTCCCGGCCGCATATTCCCCTCGTTGCCAGCAAAAGTGCCAATAAGGGCGGGTATCCGTAGGAATCCGCTATATAAGCGGCCTGTTCCTTATCCACATTTGACACAATCCAACGCTTTAGCCCCAATGACTCCACCCGCCTTTCATATCATTTTATTTTATCATTTTGCAGGCATAAATTCAATAGAAAGTCATTAGGGCACTTCTTCTTTCCACAGTTCCCGGAGAACCGCGTCTCAAAGAGATAAAAATCATCAGAGCCTTTTTTCTTCTCTTAACGGATGAATTTTTTCATTTTCCGCAATCTAGGAACAGCAAACTTGCCAGAATGCGGTAAAATAGAATTACCGTATACGGAAAAGAAAAGTGTGGTGATATTTTGGATTATCGTGAGGCAATACGTATCAGCATGGAATATATCGAAAGCCACCTCACAGAAAATCTGACCGCTGAACAAATCGCAAGGATCTCCGGTTACTCTATGTATCATTTCTGCCGGATCTTTGCCGCAGTCAAGGGGATCTCCCTAGGGGATTATATCCGCCGCCGCAGATTGTCCCTTTCCCATACCCTTTTACTGTAAGGAAAAAAATTATCGATATTGCACTGGAGCTGGGGTTTGAAACAGCAAGCGGCTTTTCAAAGGCTTTTCGCAAGGAGTTTGGCTACTGTCCCACCGGATACCTTGCACGCATGGGCGGTCGGAGCGGAAAAAAATTAACAAATGAGATAGGAGAGTTATTCATGCTTATGCAGCCTGTTTTTAAAAAACTTTCTTCATTTAAAGTTGCCGGATATGGTATCCAGACTAATGTAACAGATGGTTTCATGAAGGATATTGCAGCATACTGGGAAAATTATTCCGGGGCAAATCTGGAGTCCAAAATGTACCGGCTTCTCGCCCCTCCCAAGCACGGAGAGGTCGGCTTGTGTATTCCCTCATCTGTCAATGGAGGCATCACCTACCTGTTCGGCGTAATTGTCGACGATTTTTCAAAGGTGACCACCGATATGATAACCGCGGAGGTTCCCTGTGCGGAATACGCCGTTTTTACCACCCCTCCGGTTGATCTGTCAGCAGCGCCTGCCGAGGGGGAGGAGGATCCTCTGGCACAGAAGGTAAAATCTACATGGAGGTATATTTTTGAGGAATGGCTGCCGGACAGCGGCTATGAATATGACGAAAATAAACTGGATTTTGAATTCTACGACGAACGCTGTCACAACTGTCCGAGTTCCGTAATGGAAATCTACATCCCTATCCGGCCAAAAAAGGAATAACGCCTCCCGGCGTCTTTTCCATATTATATTGCATATTTCATTTATAAAAAGCACGCTGCTTCCACTAAGGAAAACAGCGTGCTTTTTCTTGAAAAATCTGGCAATTCCATTTTCAAACCGCCTGCTCCGACAGTGCCCCATGGAGACTCTGCTGGCGCAAAAGCCGTTCCCGGCAGCGCACCAGACGAAAACGGTTATACCTTTGAATCATAATGTACGGCATATGAAGGAGCATATCCGCCAAGGCCAACGGAATCTTGAAGGGATGGGGAGCAATCAGCAGGATCGCGAACGTAAGAAGAAAATTGGCAAAATGAATCCACTCCCCACGGCAGGTCTCCATAATAAATTCATTGAGATATTCTTCCGAAACCGTTTCCAACCGCTCCTTGGAAAAACCATCGTCCGGCACTCTTTGCGGCAGGCGATCCTTCCATGATTTGATTTTCAAATATTTTTGATACCATTTTCCATCCTTTTCCCACTTAAACGCGCGGTACCGCTTTTTACGAAAATCAAAACGCGCCTCGCTCCCATGGGTTCCAAGATAAAACACACATAAATGCCATAATGCCGCAAACAATATCACCGAAACAAACTGTCTCACTGGCGAATTCGAAAACATATGACATCCCTCCTTACTTTCTGTTTTTCATTATAAATCAGATATTTGAAAAAACTTTGAATAATCTTTTAAAAGTCATAAAATAAGTACTTTTTCTTATCCTTACAACTTTTTCTCCCCTATTATTTTTCCTTTCCAGCCGTTGTTTTATCAGCCGCTTCACCCGGGGATGAGTGGAAAACAGGGAAAATCCTATTTTTATTCCCAATTATGCTCATCCTTCTCAATGTTTAGCAAAGGGAGAAACAAATGGGAAATGAAAAGCAAAAAACTATTTCTTAGGTCTCAAATGACCAAAATCTAACGGTTAGAGGAAGGATTGGCAATATAAATCATATTTTATGTGGCAAATTAAAAAAGGCAACGCATAGGAGGTGATTGTTTGAAAAAAATGATCCGAGGCATTGTAATTGGACTTTTTGTTCTTATGATACCATTAGCCGCAATGGGCGCAGTCACAGCGCACAAACTCCCTGACAGCTTTACTGCCGTGCCCGGCAAGTCGTTTCAAATAGAGACAGGCGTACCGGTTAGCGTAGATCTGCCCGAAGCCGGTTCCGTAGCCGCCCAGTCAAGCCAATCGGGGCATGTTCCTTCCACCTGCCAGGCAAGTGTAAAAATGTTTGGAATCATCCCTCTAAAAAACGTTGAGGTCAACCTTACGGAAGAAATCCAGGTGATTCCCTGCGGAACCCCCTTCGGCTTAAAGCTGTTTACCGACGGGGTTGTCGTGGTAGGGTTTACGGACGTGGACACCAAGGAAGGAAATATTAATCCCGGTGAATGCGCGGGACTTCAAACAGGAGATTCCATCCTTTCCATCAACGGCACTGCCGTTGAAAACAATCAGCAGGCCGCTTCTCTGATAGAGCACTCGGGAGGAACCCCTCTAAAGCTGAAGATTCAACGGGGAGATCAATCCTTTGAAACCCAGCTTCAGCCATTGTATTCTGAATCCGCAAACTGTTATAAAGCCGGTCTGTGGATCCGGGACAGTTCCGCGGGAATCGGCACCATGACCTTTGTCTGTCCTGAAACCGGCCTGTTTGGCGCTCTTGGACACGGTGTCTGTGACGCCGACACCCTGGATCTGCTCCCCATGATGAATGGTGACGTGGTGCCCGTCAAACTCATTGGCATCACCAAAGGGACGCAGGGTGCAGCAGGAGAACTGAAAGGTTATTTTTCTACTGATATTCCCCAGGGTTCCCTGATATCCAACACGGAAACGGGCGTTTACGGCTCCCTTTCCTCCATTCCGGAGCAGGAAGCCCTCCCGGTCGCCATGAAGCAGGAAATCCAACGAGGCAGCGCGCAGATTCTAACGACCATTTCCGGCGAAAGCCCCAAACTTTATGATATCACTATAGAAAAGGTCAATTATCAGGACGGCAGCCCGACAAAAAACATGGTTATCCGTATTACAGATCCTGAGCTCTTGCAGGAAACAGGCGGCATTGTTCAGGGAATGAGCGGCAGCCCGATTATACAGAATGGAAAATTAATTGGTGCTGTCACCCATGTATTTATTAACGACCCAAAAAAAGGATATGCTATATTTGCCGAGAATATGTTACAAGAAATACAAAATATCCCCATCGAATCGTCGAACAATGCAGCTTAATGTCGATTTTTTTAGAAA
>JAHZIE010000046.1:0-18003 GCA_019419895.1 Clostridiales bacterium
TGTTTTTCACTTTATGTATGTATATCCCGGTATTCGCACATATGGGAAAAGAGGGAAAGATATCCAAAAGGTGAGAATCATCTTTTTGTAAATGGGAAGGTGTTGGCTGATGTTAAAAGTGCTCTTATTTTTACTTTATATCATCCTGTTAATCGCTGTGATTTTTTTGGAGCGCAAATCCCCGACAGAAGCGTTGCTGTGGGTTTTTGTTTTATTGTGCCTTCCCTATTTTGGAGCGATTTTATATCTGGTATTCGGTAGTACAATGTCAATTAAAATTACTTCATTTGTACGGAAAAGACGGTTGAAAAGACAAGAATTATCACTTGACCCTTCCCAGACGGAACCGGTTAACGGTTCAAATTTATCTGAAATTGGATTAAGGGTTTCCCGTTTCAATTGTACCTATAATCAAAGCAGGCTCACCTGCTACAATCATGCAGATGTGTATACAAGTGGAAGAGAACATTACCGGCAGCTTTTCGCGGATATTAAAAATGCGAAACAATGCATATATATTGAGTTTTATACCATCCATCATGATGAGATTGGAGAAGCCTTGATTGCTGCCCTTACAGAAAAAGCCGCTGCGGGTTTGACGGTATTGGTGCTGTGTGATTTTATTGCCAACCTTTCTACGCCGTCAAAAATGTTTCAGCCGCTGGTGGATGCCGGCGGCAGGGTCATTCGGGTGAAACCTTATTTTACCCATTACCGCAGCCATCGGAAGATTGTCACAATTGATCATAAGATTGGCTATATTGGCGGAATGAATATTGGAAAACAATATGCAAATATGGCAAAAATAAAAAATCCGTGGCGTGATACACAGATTCGGCTGGACGGAAAAAGCATTGATGTGCTGGACGAATATTTTCTGACAGACTGGCTTAGCGCCGTGCGTCAGAGAGACTGGAAACAAGCGGTATCTTATATATCATCCATCACCGGAACAACAGAGCCAGCTGCTGAGAATCTTTGTCAGTTCATTGTAGGTGGGGCTGATACCAATAAAGAGTCTGTAAAGATGTGTTACCTGAGCATGATCTCCAGTGCGAAAAAGAAGATCCGCATTCAAACTCCCTATTTTGTTCCAGATTCCTCTATTTTAGATGCTTTGAAAACGGCAGCTGCCAGTGGTATTGAGATCGAGCTGATGATTCCCGGCATTAAAGCCAGTTTTTTCTTAGATCCTGTGACGACTTATTACTGCGGGCAGCTCTTGGAATATGGCGCGAAAATTTATAAGTACAGGGGATATTTGCACGCTAAAACTATGGTCATTGATGAAGAAATCTGCTGCATTGGTTCTGTGAACATGGACATGCGCAGCCTTATGGTAGATGATGAAGTATGCGGTGTATTCTATTCACCTGAATTAGTAAATCAGTATATTAATATTTTTGAACATGATATTCAAAATTGTGTCGATTATTCAATACAGCAGTTTATGAAACGGGGAGGAAAAGAAAAGATGCTGGAGAGTATATTTGTCCTATTTGCACCTTTGATGTGATTTAATTCCCTGTTTTTTAATATTTTTGGGGGGAAGTTTCCTGCTGGTTACCCCCAAAGTGAATAATGGCATAACAAGAACGCTCATATAAAAAAAGCACAACATCCCGGAATTAAAGGCCTGTGTTGTGCTTTTTGTTATGAATTTGTAAAGGATTTAAATATGAAATTCTATCTGCCTATCAGGTTACAGCGGGAAAAGATTTTTCTCCAAAAACAATCGTTATAAAATGGGTGGTGTGTGCGAATATATCACTATGAAGAGGACAATAAAAAGATATTTCTGCGATTTCAGCGAATAAAATTGAATTCTCAAAGTGACAAAAGGTGGGAGCGAGAGAGCGGCTGGATGGCTTGATCTGAAATATAGATACCCACTGCAAGTGCGGTTGTAAAACTTCAGAATAAAGAAAAATCCGCGGTCAAGAATTACTGACCGCGGATTTTAGTCGCCTCAACGCTATAAACGCCTCTTCTTAAATCTTAGCCAAGAGTTCAGCTTTCTTCCGTTCGAATTCTTCATCAGAAATAATTTTCTCATCTCGAAGTTCTGCCAGCCTCCTGATAAGCTTGATGGGCGTTTCAGCCTCTTTCGGAGTATCTTTTTGTTTTTTTCTTGAGAAGGGGAAGAGGTCGGATATAGCATCTTTCGTTTTTTTGCCTCTTTCTGCCAGTTCCTCCTTTGCGCTTTTGCTTTCAACAGGAATATCTGTCTCCTGCTCTGCAAAGTTTTCGATTTCGCTCATGTCTTTCTCAAATTCCTCTTGTGTATAACCGAAAGAAGCACTGTCTAAGGCATCCATAAGCCTGTTAGCCATCGGTATCATGGATGCAAAGTTCAAACCTCCAGAGATCACTCCGCCAATTATAGGAACGGCCTTGGAAACGCCCTTTGCCACGGTAGATTTGGTAACCTTGACTCCAGCAGCTTTGCCTATTTGCTTTATCATGGGGTACCAAAATGTTTTGGTCAATGCCTTTTGTGGCAGCTTTTTAAGCGTGGTTTTGGCGATTTGGGCGGAGAGCACACGAACACCGGAAACGGCGCCCGAAACACCGAACATTACACCGCAATACAGTATCAGTTGATTCTGCACTCTTTCATCATCGACCTGGCCTCCCTGCCACAAATCATGCGCTCCATACAGATAGGACAATTCCTGTGCAAGGCGCAGGGCCATACCGAAAAACTGCATTACATCTGCGGGAATGGTGGCAGCCATAGCTAATCCGCCAGGAATGCCAGCGATAAAAGAAGCCGTGGAGGATTGACTGGTACGTTTCAAAATGTGTTTATGCGCGATTGCCGCGATTCTCTTCTGGGAAATGCCAGCGGAAATCGGATCGCAGTCCAATACTTCTTGAATAGCTACATCTTCTGTTGCAAACAGTTCGGCTAAAAACTTGTTTCGATTGACTTTTACTCCAGGCACCTGAATTGCAGTAGCGATAACGCTCTCAAGGGCAAGTCCTTTTTTTTGTATCGTCTATACTCATATAGATCTCTCCTTATTGTGATATCATGAAGGCCAATGTTTTTTTCGCGCATATTCGCATGCCAATTGTATGAAAATCTATAACATAAGTGGTATCCTGCTATTGAAATATAACGACGAAGAAAGAGGCACAACAGCAAGCGGTCTTTGATCTCCCCGATTCCAATCCCACTAAAAAATCTTAGCCCCATGGAAAAAAGCTCTGCAATGAATCAAATCATTACAGAACTTTTTTCTGTCTGACCGTTACAAAATAGATACCAAGAAAGAATCGTATCATAACGAAAAAAGCTACATTTCGATTGCTCAAAATGTAGCTTTTAACTTGGCGGAGAAGAAGGGATTTGAACCCTTGCGCCAGTCACCCAGCCTACTCCCTTAGCAGGGGAGCCTCTTCACCACTTGAGTACTTCTCCATGGTGAAATTACAAAACAAATAAAAATATTGGCGGAGGGGAAGGGATTCGAACCCTTGGCTCTTGCGAGTCACTAGTTTTCAAGACTAGCTCCTTAAACCGCTCGGACACCCCTCCATTTGGAAATCAGTATTAATAATGATAACACAAAACGGAAAAGGTTGTCAATCCCTTTTCTTTCAAAAGAAAAAGTAAAAGAAAACTATTAGTATTATACCAGAATTTTTTTAGAATGCAAGCAATAAATAAATTTTATTACATTATTTATGATATTTGTGTTGACTTCCGGGTTCCGGCAAAGCGTCTCCTACATCACTCTGGTCTTGAAAAACGGATTTAAGATTACGCTGCCTTTACCTCCACCAATTCTGTACCGGGATAATACCATGCAAGGATCTCCTTGTAGTCAGCGCCCTGTTCAGCCATGTAGTTTGCTCCATATTGGCTCATTCCAACACCATGTCCGTATCCATAGACAGTGAATTGAAAGCTTCCATCCTCAAAGACAACATCAAAATCAGCTGAACGGAGCGACAGGGCCATCCGTAGCTCCATCCCGGTTATGTCCTTTCCGCCGACGGAAAGACTGGACACCATTCCGGAGGAGGTGCGGGTGATTCCTGAAATCCATTCCTTCGGATTATCATTAAATTGCATTTCGGGCCATTTTCCCAAGAGGGTATTTTTCAGTTCATCGGAGGAAAAGACGGCGTTGGAGCGGTAACCAGGCGCCATGGAATCGCCAGGACTTGCCACTGCCACAAGGTAATTGATGTCGCTGCCCCAGACATCCTTTGCGGTTTCTGTGGTTCCTCCCGATATGGAATAATAGGTAGTCAGAGCGGGCTCCCCTTCATAGGTAAGACGCTGGAGGGGTATGGATGCGACCGCTTGCTGAAGAGTGGAATAATTGTCATGAAAGCTGTCTCCCCAGCGTTTTTCCATAGACTCCTTTGTCACATAGGAAAGCCAGTTTTGCGTATCACAGGTGAAATCGGCTCCCTGGAGCTCGGAAGACGGATTGGCGCGCTGTTCCCGCCGTTTTTTGTCATAATAGGTATAGGCGGCGACAGCTTGTGCTTTGAGGGCTTCGGGTTCAAAGGAGAGGGGCATTTCCGAAGCGACGGCGCCAATTAGAAATTCCTCGTTGGAAACTGTCAGGATTTCGCCGGTGGCTTTGTCTAGGATTTTGAACTCAGGCGAGTCTGCCTCTAACCCGGTGGAAATGGCAGGATGTGCGGAGGAACCGTTGGAAGAAGCGTCTGCGGATGTGTTAGAGTAGGCAGGAGGGGAAGAGGAGCCGTCCTGTGAAGGGGCATTCTGCCCTCGGATGGAAACAGCGGGAATCAATGCCATACAGAGAAAAAATAGGGCGAGTGAGATAATAGATTTTTTCATAATATGATACTCCTTCAAAATGAATATAAAAACTGAAAAGTTGCATATTAAACTTTATTAATCGGTAAAAGCAGAAGAAATTCAAGGTGTTTTGAATGATGAAAAATAATTCTTTCAAAAAATTGGCGAATTTGAATGTGCTTTTCTTGACTTATGGAAAGAAATGCTATAAAATAAATGCTATAACTATCAGAAAGTTTTAGATATTTATCATCTTGCTCCGCGGAGAAAAGCAGCGTCTCTTGTGGTGTCATCCAGTAAGGAGGGTATTATATGTTTGAGAATGTAACGAAGGAACAGCAGGAAATCATGCGCCAGCTATGTGAGGAATTCCGCAGGAACAGCCATATTCCTTCCAGTGATTATGAATATTATAATGTAAAGCGGGGGCTGAGAAATCCCGACGGTACAGGGGTGATGGCCGGGCTGACCATGATTTGCAATGTCCATGGCTACATGGTGATGGACGGAGAAAAGATTCCCGATGAAGGACGCCTGACCTACCGCGGTATTGATGTCCGCGAGATTATTGACGGAGCAAAGAAAGAAAAACGTTTCACCTATGAAGAGGTGGTATGGCTTCTTCTGTTCGGAACCCTCCCCACTTCAAGCCAGCTGGAGGGATTTGTCAGATTGCTCAACAGCTGCCGTGAGCTGCCGGAGTATTTTGCGGAGGATATGATTATCAAGGCGCCTTCCCCCAATATTATGAATAAGCTTGCCCGTTCAGTTCTGGCGCTGTATTCCTATGATGACAATCCGGAGGATAATTCTTTGGAAAATATCATGATGCAGTGCATTAATCTGATTGCCAAAATGCCCACGATTATGACCTATGCCTATCAGGTAAAGCGCCGCCACTATGATAAGGAAAGCATGTTCTTTCATCCTTTGGAACCCAAACATTCCACGGCGGAGTCTATTTTGAACGCGCTGAGGGCGGATAGGGTGTTCACAGATGAAGAGGCAAAGCTTTTGGATCTTTGTATGGTGCTTCACGCGGAGCACGGCGGAGGAAATAACTCCACCTTTGCCGCGCGGGTGCTTTCATCTTCCGGTACAGATACCTATTCCGCTATTTCGGCCGCCATTGGATCGCTGAAAGGGCCGCGCCACGGCGGGGCAAACCATAAGGTAATGCAGATGATGAACGAAATAAAGGAGAATGTAAAGGATTGGAATGATGATGACGAAATTTCAGCCTATTTGGAAAAAATCGTAAAGAAGGAAGCCGGCGATGGCCAGGGGCTGATTTATGGGATGGGCCACGCGATTTATACCTTGTCCGACCCGAGGGCGGTCATTTTGCGCACCAGCGCGCGGGATCTTGCCCAAAAGCACGGCATGACGGATGTGCTGCGGTTGTTTGAGTCTGTGGAACGTCTCTCCCCGGCTATTTTTGCCAAGGTGAAGGGAGACGTCAAAACCATTTCCGCCAATGTGGACTTCTATTCCGGATTGATTTATGAGATGCTCCATATTCCAAGTGATCTGTATACTCCGCTGTTTGCGGTTTCACGCATGGCCGGCTGGTGCGCCCACCGGATTGAGGAGGTTGTCAGCAACGGACGTATTATGCGCCCCGCGTATAAGTCTCTTGCTCCTAGAAAAAAATATATTCCTTTGGATCAGAGAATATGACTGCGAAATTAATCCAAGCCTGATCTTAATGCCGCCCCTAAGTCGGGGCGGTTTTTTATTTATAAAAATAACGTGGGGAAAATTGGATTTTTCTCTGAATCCGTTGACAGTGCATTCAGGAAAAGAGTATTATAAAATAAGTAAAATCGGGGAGGCGCGGGGTATGAGGATAAGGTTGTCCTGGTTATTCTTTCTTTTGGCCTTCATTGCCGCCGCGGCCGGAAAAGTGTGGCAGCAGAGGTTCAGCAATGATGGGGTTGGCAGCTTTAACGGCGAAGGATGGATGCTTTGGGCCGGTTATGGAGTAATAGGAATTCTGTTTCTGGCGGCAGTGCTCCTGTTGTTTTTGTCAAAATCCCGGCGGGAGGATGACAACCGGGAAAAAATCGCGGGAAATCCTCTTGGAGGCATGATATTTGTCTATCTGGCGATCGCTTTCGCTTATTATGGATATATGCAGCTTTCCAAAGGAGTGCTTGACACAGGGGTGAAATTCTGGCCGGCAATCCAGGGAGCTAGCCTGCTGGCGGCGGTGGTTCCTTCCCTTCTGCTGGCAGCTGAGATGTTTGGAAAAAACAATTACCTTCAGAGGCATAAGTTGGCAGGCATTTTGTTTTTCCTTCCCTTTGCGGTTTATTTTGCCCGGCTGATTGCCTCCTTCTCCCTTCCGGTTATGACGGAATTTCAGTGGCTGGAGCTGGCAAGGAGCGGCTGGAGTCTTGCGGGGGTGGCACTGTACTTTTTCTGCCATTTATGGAAAAATGTATGGATTAAAAAGCTGGCGTGCATGTCCTTCATGTGCGCCGCTTTGGCGGCTGTGCTGACAGTAATCCCTTATTATGTCGGAAATTTTTCCGGTATGCAGATCAATACTGTTTTTCTTGGAAGGGAGTACTTTCAGCTGCCGGCTGTGCTGGGAGCTTTTTTCCTGACAGAGGTTTTTGCTTTTTCTATCTACTTTCAGAAATCGGCAGAAGAAAAGAAAAAAGAAAAGGTACAGGCCGCGCGGACGGCCGAGGAGGCGGAAGAACCTCAAGGGGAACCTTCCTATCTCCAGGGGACGAAAAAAGCCTATTATTTTGACAAATTGGTTGATATTTCCCGTACTCCTGAAAAATCAACCACGGAGGCTTCAGTACCGGAGGGGACAGGGGAGCTTCCCAGTTTGGTGGAAGGCGGGCTTTCCCAGGAGCTTTTGGAGCAATCGCATAATGAGTGGTTCTCCATGACAGATGACGCGGAAGAGGAGCCGGAGATGATAGTGCCGGAGGAGATTCCTTTGGAGGGGGAAGACGTCCTCTTTGAGACGGCAAAGGAGCCGGTGCTCATCGAGGAGCAGGAGGAAAAGGCGGCGATTCTTGGAAAAAATCCCGATGGACTGAAAGAAATACCAGAAGAAAAAACGCAGGATGAGGAAAGGGGCGCGGAGAATAGTCTTTCGGCAAGAACTCGGCTTCTTCGCTCCATTTCAAAAATTTATACAGCTCCCGCTGTTCAGGAACAGACGGAGGAATTTCCCTCCCAGGGAGTTATCTCGGGTGAATTGTGGCAGTCTTATCCCAGGGAAAGGGAAAAGGATGGACAGGAGATCTCCAGGGACAAATAGAGGATGGACACATTGGGTCTGGAATAAGCGCCTGAAGCACTGAGATAATAAACAATAAGATATCCCCATTTGCTGAGAGATAGACCTTTCAGAAAATGGGGATATCTTGATTGAGGGAAAGAACGAAAAATGTTCTCATTTTTCAGGTGTTTTTCCGATCGATGGGTTTGCGGACAAAGAGGCGCGCGAATTCCGCGGGGCGGAAAGGAATCAGGGGATAGAGGTAATTCCTTCCCGATATGGTGCGGGTTGTCATAATCAAAAGGCAGATAAGGACAAGACCGCCGAAAAATCCCCAATAGTTAAACAGGGCGGTGGCAATCAGGATAAAGACGCGGGAAAGCTTGAAGGCATACCCGAGTTCAAAGCTTGGCTGGGCAAAATTGGCGATGGCGACAAAAGCCATATACAGCACAACTTCGGGGACAAACCAGTTAGCCTGTACAGCGAAATCTCCCAGAATCAGAGCGCCCACCACACTAAAGGAATTGTTGAGAACACTTGGCGTATTGAGAGAGGCCAGCTTCAGACCGTCAATAACAAATTCAATGATCAGCAGCTGAAGGATCACAGGAACCGAGTTTGGCTCCTCAATTTTAATAAAGGAAAGCCATGAAGGGATACTGTCTGGATTTTGAATAAGCAGATACCATACCGGGGTCAGGAATAAGGTCAGGAAAAAGACCACGATACGCACAATTCGAAGATAGGTGCCCACCATGGGAGGAAAGTAAAAATCGTTGGTGTCCTGCACAAAGTCAAAAAAGGAGGAGGGCAGCAGCATGACGGCAGGGGAATTATCAATGATGACAATGATCTTGCCTTCCGCCACGCAGGCGGCGGCGCAGTCGGGACGTTCCGTGTAACGGACGCGGGGGAAGGGATTATACCACTGCTTGGGTATCAGGCATTCCGCAAGGCTCTCCTGCCCCATGGAGAGGGTGCGGACAGATATTGTTTTCAGCTTTGCCCTGAGCTTTTCCAAAAATTCCCGGTCGACCTTGTTTTCCATATAACATAGGACAACGTCCGTTTTGGATACGGTGCCAATCTGGGTGTATTCCATTGTCAGCATGGGATCACGGATTCTTCGACGGATCAGAGCTGTGTTAAAAACCAGGGTTTCCACAAAACCGTCCCTGGAACCGCGGAGTACCTTATCGTCCTCCGGTTCCTGCACACCGCGGACCGGATAGGTGCGGGCGTCGATCATGATACAGGAGGAAAAGCCTTCCACCAACAGAGCGAGGGTTCCGGAAAGTACCTGTGTGGCCACTGTAGCGGGAACTGGACACAGCTCTGTTTCCACATAAGGGATAAAACTGTCACAGAAGCTTTCGGGAGTGCTGCATAAGGAAAGCTTTTGTCCATCGGAGGACAGTAGAAATTCCAGAATTTTTTCCATTACATCGTCCTTAATCAGTCCGTCGACAAAGTAAAGACTGGCCTTTCTGCCGCCGATTTGAAGCTTTTTTGCTACAATATCAAAACTTTTGTCCAAATGCAGCTGCCGGTTCAGTGTGTTTGTATTATTTTCATATTGATTGGAAAGTAATTCTTCCATATATTGCCCCCTGATTCCCTTCAATCATGGCTTTAGTATGCGTCTTTTGCGGCTTTTCTATACCGTGAGGCAGAAAACGGGAGCAAGGACGGCTACTGGAACGCGAGTGTAGAAGAAATTTTTCTAAAAAACCGAAAGCGTGATACAGGTGCCATGTTTTGAAAAGCTAAACGATATAATATCCGGTCCGGAATATAATCCAGTGGAGGCAGGAGCTCCGCTATGCAGAAAAGAGAAAAATAAAAAAAGCCTCTTTTTCATAAAAGAGGCGGGAATAGTCAGGGCAATTGCTCGAGCTGTGCAAGAACCCGGTTTAGTTTTTCAGAGGGATACCGGTCCTTTGCATAGTGGAGAACCATAGAAAGGGGCATTGCTCCCGCAAAGGCGACAAGGGGGCTGCCCATGATTTCTGGAAATTCCCGGCGGAGAAGGGCATATGCCTGGGGATGGCGAAGAAGCTCACTGACAGTGATTTGTTGGTTTCTTAAATTCATGAATTCACCTGCCTCAAGATTCGTTTGTTAACAGCATAGGCTAGTATATGCGTTTAGGAGGATGTTTGTTCGAAAATTACGGTTAAACGGGGCGGATGGAGATTTCTCCGGAATTCAAAAGTATATTGGAACCGTCTTCCAGCCGGACAGCAAGGTGTCCCTGGGGTGTAATATCTAGGGCGGTGCCGCGGGCTTGCGTTCCGCCGCGGAAAATATGAATTTCTTTCCCAAGAATACAGGAGCGTGCCTTGTATTCTTCCATCCAGTCGGGTGAAGTCAAATTTTGAGACAATAGCAGCAGCTGATTGATAATTTCAGCGGCCAGACGGTTGCGGGAAATCCTCCCTGCCCCCTCCAGCTCAAGGGAAGTAGCGGTCTGACGCAGCTCCTCAGGAAAATCCTCCCGCTTCATGGAGACGTTGACGCCAATCCCTACCACCATGAAATCAATGGTACGGCTTTCCATGCTGGTGACGGCCTCCGTCAAAATTCCGCAGACCTTTTTCGAATTACAGTAGATATCGTTCACCCATTTGATCTGGGGGTCGATGCCGGCTGCCTTTTGAATGGCGCGGGCTGTCGCAACCGCTGCCGCGGCCGTAATAAGAAGGACCTGCTCCATCTCCTGTTCCAGGCGGAGAATAAGGGAAAGATAGACGCCGGATTGCCTGGGGGAAAGAAAGGTTCTGCCCATGCGGCCTTTTCCCATATGTTGTGTTTCCGCCAAAACAGCGGTGCCGTTTGTCGCTCCCTCCAGAGCGAGCTGCTTTGCCGTCAGATTGGTGGATTCCACCTCGGGATAGACATGAATGGGAAGAACGCCGAATTGGGGAAGCAGATAGGGGCGGATTCCTTCCGGAGAGAGGAAATTATTTCCGTCGGACAGGCAGTAGCCGCGGTTGGTTGCCGCGGTGATCTCGTAGCCGTCTTTTCTTAAATCTTCAATTGCCTTCCAAACGGCGCTTCTTGTCACCTGAAGGGCCTGGGATATTTGTGCGCCGGAGATGTTTTTGCCGCGGTTTTCTTCCAAAAAGGCCAAAACGCTGGATTTGGTGGACATTGAAAACGCTCCTTCTGCTCTTGAATTTCTTTTTTATTGTAAACGATTTCTTTCCGTGAGTCAAATATGGCCCCTGGCTCTTTCCAATCCGGTGATTGACAAGGCCTTTAATATGTCCTATAATATCTGCAGGAAAGAAAATTGAACAGGTATCTTCAGGGCAGGGCGCAAGTCCCTACCGGTGGTAAAGCCCACGAGCGTGTGAAGCGCAGATTTGGTGTGATTCCAAAGCCGACAGTAAAGTCTGGATGAAAGAAGATAGCACGGCGTGATGAGAAAATTGATTTTACCTTTTTCATGTTCAGCCATTAAAAAACAGCCCTGCAGAAACGCAGGGCTGTTTTTGATTTCCAGGGAAGATATCCGGGCGCTTTCCAAAATACACAGGACGGGGATGCCGTCCGTTTTCCAATGGGAAAGGGAGGAATATTTATGGATCCAACAGTATCCGGTAAGAAAAAAATCAATGTTGCGGCAATGGCAAAGATAGGCATGCTGTCAGGTTTGGCGGTTGTTTTGATGCTGTTCGAAATTCCTTTGTGGTTTGCTCCAGGTTTTTATAAGATGGATCTCAGCGAGGTTGTAGTTGCCATCGGCGCCTTTTCCATGGGGCCGGTCGCAGGTATCATCATTGAGGCAATCAAGGTTTTGCTGAATCTGGTGATCAATGGTACTATCACGGGAGGGGTTGGTGAGCTGGCAAATTTTGTCATCGGTTGCTGCTTTATTGTGCCCGCGGCGCTGCTGTACCGGCATAAAAAGAACCTGAAAACTGCCATTCTGGGCCTTTGCCTGGGGACGGTGCTGATGGCTGCCTGCGGAGGGCTTGTCAACGCCTACATCCTTCTCCCGGCCTATTGCGCGGCCTTTGGCTGGCCAATGGAACAAATTATTTCTATGGGAAACGCGGTCAACGGCTCTATCACCAATTTGACCACCTTTATTTTTTGGGCGGTTGTTCCCTTTAATCTTGTGAAAGGAATTGTTTCCTCAGCCCTCACACTGCTTTTGTATAAAAGGGTATCCCCCATTTTGCATAAGAATTAAGGCTGGCCTGTCTGAGACGGGATTTTCTGAAATGGTATAAAAAACGAAGGCTTCCGGTTTTATAAGAAAGCCTTCGTTTTTTTCTTTTTGAAAAGCTGCCCCTCCGGCAGAATTACGAGGCTTGTGAAAATGGAGGGACATATCCACAGATTGAAAAAAGATGAGCCGGCGTCTGCGCCCATATGTTTTTCATGAAGAATGGGAAATGCTAAATAATCAAAGACGTTGGGCTGCAGGAAGACCAGGAGAGAATGGAAAAATTTTTCCATAGAATTCATGGAAGGCTCCGGCACATGGGAACATGAGGGACATGGCCGTCCATATATTCCCCACCGCAGACGCGGAACCCGAGCTTTTCATAGAATCCCCTCGCGCGGCACTGGGCGCCGAGAAGAAGCTGTTCTGCCCCCAAATCAGCAGCCTTTTCAATCATGCACTGTACAAGAAAGGCGCCCAATCCGGTTCCCCGCAGCGGCTTTTCCACAGCGATTCTGCCAAGATGCCAGCTGTGATTGCCTCCCTCTATCAGCCTGCCTGTGGCCATAGGGGCGCCGTTTTGATAAATTACGAGATGCCAGCAGCTTTGATCCGATTCGTCAAACTCAAGCTCAGGCGTATATCCCTGTTCATCAACAAATACATGTGTCCGAATGGAATCCCCCTCCGGACAGGGAGAACCGGGGGAACTCCAGACAACTGACAAAGAATGTTCCAAGAAACCCTCATCCTTTTATTCTAAATTCTGCCCGCGGTCTTTCGGTGGCATAGTACGGCCTTTTTCCATATAATAAGAGGGAACACCTTTTTATATGTTATGCATGGAGAGCAGGCGCTGTTTTTCATCCCAAAGCGCCTGAGACAGATCCACATAATAGGTGTGAGGATGCTCAAAACGTGTGACTTCATCCCAAAGGGTTGCCACCTGCTGGGCGCAGTATTCCCGTAGCTGGGCTGGGGAGGGGCTTTCATAGACAGACACACCGTGATCAAATAACTGAACCATCAAAGGATGCGCCTCAAAGTTTTCCACAATTTTCCGTTTCCAGGTGTACTCAGGATCAAAAATCTCATAAGGCTTGGTGTCGTCGATCACCTCGTCGTGGAGACAGATGACATCGGCGATTGCCTTGTGAGTTTGGCGGTCAAACAAGCGCCAGACCTTTTTAAAGCATGGATTGGTAATTTTGGAAACATTTTCGCTTATCTTGATGCGGGGAGTCAAAACACCACCGCGCTCAACGGCGGAAAGCTTATACACGCCACCGAAGACCGGCTCTGAAGAGGAGGTTATCAGCCTTTCACCCACGCCGAAACTGTCAACCTGGGCGCCTTGGATCAGCATATCGCGGATAAGGTATTCATCCAGGGAATTGGAAGCGCAGATTTTGCAGTCGGGGAAACCGGCCTCGTCCAGCATTTTTCTCGCTTTTTTGGAGAGATAGGTGATGTCGCCGCTGTCGATGCGGATGCCAGCGGGACGGTAACCCATTGGAACAAGCACCTCACGGAAGGTTTTGATGGCATTGGGAATTCCCGACTTCAAGACGTTGTAGGTGTCCACCAGCAGAACGCAGTTGCTGGGATACAGAGAGGCATAGGCCTGAAAAGCATCCAGCTCATTGTCAAACAGCTGAATCCAGCTGTGCGCCATGGTGCCAAGAGCAGGAACTCCGTATTCACGGTCGGAAATCGTACACGCCGTGCCAACGCAGCCAGCGATGTAAGCGGCCCTTGCCCCGAGCATAGCGGCGTCATAGCCTTGAGCCCTGCGGGAGCCAAACTCCATTACCGCCCTGCCCTGGGCGGCGCGTACAATCCGGTTTGCCTTGGTGGCAATCAGACTCTGGTGATTAATCGCCAGAAGAACCATTGTCTCAATAAACTGGGCCTGCATAACTGGGCCGAGAACGGTGACAATAGGCTCGCCAGGAAAGATGGGGGTTCCCTCTGGAACCGCCCAGACGCTGCAGGAAAAATGAAAATTTTTCAGGTAATCAAGAAAATCTTCGCTGAAGATCTTTTTTTCACGAAGATATTCAATATCTTCCGCAGTGAACTCGATATTTTTTAAATAGTCGATGAGCTGCTCGACGCCGGCCATGATGGCATAGCCGCCGTCGTCCGGCACATGACGGAAAAACATGTCGAAGCATGCAATCTTGTCCTTCAGACCGCTTTGCAGATATCCGTTCGACATACAGATCTCGTAATAGTCGGTGAGCATTGTTAGGTTTCTTTTCATTTTGATCCAACCTTTTCTTTTGAAATTGCAAAGCTTTTCCATTTCTGCCATGGGGCAGCGGCTTTACACAAAAATATCGGGCGGGCGGTCCGTTCTATATTTTTTTAATATTATAGCATATTTGAAAAATATGGCAAGGCGGACGTCAATAGGTATTTTTTATATTCTTGTTTCTTTTATCCGGAAATTCTAAAAAATTTTTCAGAAATTTCACCGGGATAACACAAAATTTCAAGTTTTTTGATAATTTATCTATTTACAAAAGATTAGATTGCAAATATAATAGAAATATCAGAATAAAGAAACAAATGTACCGCTGAAATGACTTCAAAAGATAGCAGGACAACTGCGACAGAGAGCCATTGAGATGCCAGAATGGCCTGTCAGCGAAAAAAGTGAAAGCGGTTCAAGGGTTTTTCAAATACTTTTCTTCTATTTTTCATTTTTTTCGGATCTGCGCAGACTTGCCCCAAGAATTCTTTATTTCTGAATTGTTTGTTGATTGACGCAGGTAATATATTGGCTTATTTTTGGAAGAAGTGAGGAAAAATTATGAGACTTCGCAAACAGGAACTGGGAGACAGAAATTTAGTCGGTGCCAGAGTCGAGGCAACAAGAAAGAGCCTTGGAATGAAGCAGAAGGAGCTTTTGGCTCAGCTGCAGGTCAATGGAATTGATATGAATGCCTCAGGCCTTTCCAAGCTGGAGGGGCAGATCCGTTATGTTACAGATTTCGAGCTGTTGGCGTTATCTAAAATTCTTGATGTTTCCATGGAGTACCTTTTAGGACTGGAAGAAAAGAAATAGTATCCGTCATTTTTCTGTCTGCTGCCGCAATCCCCTAGGGGATTGCGGCATTTTTGTTATCTCAGGCTAAAGCTGCAACGTTTTTCAAGGCGAAAGAAAATTGATTGGAACAGGGTAAACCCGTAAAGTTCCGACCCTTCCGCCGTTTTTAATTTCAGAAAGCAGGAATAAGGAGGTTTATGCCTCCGAAAAATGCCGGGAAAGAACAATAGACATCCAGTCTTTGAAATGGAGGACTTCTTTTTGGGAAAGTCCGTTAACAAGGCGAGGAAGGCTGCTTCCTGCGGAAAGCAGGTTTTCTACGGGGCAGGTCCGCGCTCAGAGAAAAACTGGAAAAACGGATGGAAGAAAGGTTTTCTGTGGGGATAACGCTGACAGAATCAGTAAGAAGTCATCCTCCCAATAAGAACAGTTCCGTCAGACCGAAAAGCTCCCGCATGTAGTAGGTGGGAAGAAAGATCAGCGGTGTCGAACAGGGGACGGCGTAGGTTTCGAGACCGGCCTGCGCGCCGTAGAGCTGCCCGCGCCATTCATGCCAGAAATCGGTCGCGATAACCGCACGGCGGCCCAGCTCCCGTTCCAGAAGCAGAAGGGAGGAATACTGCATATTTTCTTTTGTATCAGTGGATTTCTCTTCAGCCAAAATACGCTCCCCGGAAATACCTTCTTCCATCAGCCATTTTTTCATGACCCAGGCCTCGGAATACTGCTGGGTTTCCTTTCTGCCGCCAGAAACAATACAGACGGCCTGGGGGTGCCCCTCCAGATATTTTTTTGCGGCTTCCAGACGGCGCTCCAGCATAAGAGAAGGCCGATCCCCATTGACCTGGCTGCCAAGAACAATAACAGGAAGATCATCAGAAGGCGGCGATTTATGGGAGGCGGCGAATATACCAGCGGAAAGGACGACAGTATAAATAAGACCAAAGGCAGTCAAAGCCCTGACTGAATGCCAAAGATACTTCCAGCACTTCTTTTTGGAGGCTAAGCGGAGGATTCCTTTTCTGAGAGGGGAGAGGGGCATAAAATACAGGGAGGTAAATCCAAAAAAGAGAAGGAGAAAAAGAACCCCGGAATGAAAAACCCCGTAAAAAAGAGGGAGGCAGGCCCATAAAAACATAACGGCGGAGACAAGAAACAAGAGTAGGGACAACGCCCCACCCCATCTTTTTTTATTGTTTCGCGGGGAAAGACGGTGGGGAAAGGAATTGCGCATAGACGGCTCCTTTCGATTGAGAAACATGCTTTTACTGTCTGCCGATGATCTTGGCAGGCCGCAGTGTGAGGAACGCCGCTTCCGCCGAGTCAAAAAAACGGGGAATTGAGGAATTTCCCAGCCCGCGGGAAAGGTAAAGCTGGGCGGAAGAGCCGCCCTCGCTGTAAAAATGTCCACAGTCATACTTTGGAAAAAGCTTCCGGTCGGGCGACAGCAGACCACCCAAAAGGGGCAGCCGGACCACACCGCCGTGAATATGACCAGAAAGCACCAAAGCCGCGCCCCACTGCGCGTAAGATTCAAAGGGATAGGGATCGTGAGCCAAAAGAATTACAGGCGCGTCTTTGGGACAAGGCCCAAGGGCATCAGAAATATCTTTTTCGGTGACATCCTGCCGTAACCGGGCGTGGTGATAGGTGGAATTTTTCTTTAGTGGGGAAAATTCCTGCAGATAGCCGTATAGCCAGAGCTTCTCCCCATTGCGGCAGAGGGGGATATGATCGTTGTCAAGGACAACCACGCCGGCGTCCTCTAAAGCATGGCGGAGGGTGGAGGAGAGCTTCCCATGACCTACTCTCATTTCGTGGTTGCCGAGGCTGCAGTAAATGGGAAATTTCCCCTCCAGGCGTTCCACAAGGGAAAAAAAGTTGGTAGCGTACCTGTCCTGGGTACAGTCCAGGATATCCCCCGTAACAAAAATGGCGTCCGGGCTTTGCTTGAGGATAGCGGCCTCCAGCGCGTCGTTTTCCACAAAGGGGGTCATATGAAAATCGCTTAAGTGGCAGATTTTAAAACCGTCAAAAGCATCAGGCAGCTTTTCGAGAAAAATTTCCCTCTGAGAGGTGGAAAGGGTATGGGCGCTTCGCCAGATTTCCAGGAGAATAAGAAAAAGAATGAGAAGGAGAATAAACCAGACGATATCCATGGCCGACTTCCTTTCAAAATGATCGATGGCGAATTGAGAATTTTTTTCTTCTTTTATTTTAACGGGATTTAAAGAAGAAAAACAATGAAAATGGAAACAAGCGTTTATTTTTATAGTTTTGCATAAGAGAGGGGCTTTGTCAAGAAGAGTAGAAATTATCCAGTAAAATTGTCAAAATTTCTTTCCGGCGGCGATTGCTACTGTCCCCTTTTTTTGCTATAATATTCGGATAAGATAGAATTAAAACAAAGGAGTAAATCAAAATGGCTTTGATTACAAAGGCGCCCAGGGGAACCCAGGATATTCTTCCCAAAGAAAGCTACCGTTGGCAGTTCGTGGAAAATCTTTTGTGCGAGACTGCGGCACAGTACGGTATGAAGGAAATCCGCACCCCTGTTTTTGAGCATACGGAGCTTTTTCAGCGTTCCGTGGGAGAAACGACGGATGTGGTGCAGAAGGAAATGTACACCTTCGAGGACAAGGGCGGCAGATCCATCACCCTTCGTCCGGAAGGGACCGCCGGAGCGGTCCGCGCCATGCTGGAGCATGCCCTTTACAATGACGGGTTGCCGGTCA
>JAHZIE010000046.1:18038-21119 GCA_019419895.1 Clostridiales bacterium
CTTTTACCGTACCTCCTGTTACCGCTATGAAAAGCCTCAGGCCGGCCGTTTGAGAGAATTCCACCAGTTCGGCGTGGAGATTTTCGGCACTTCCTCCCCTGCGGCGGACGCGGAAATTATCTGTCTGGCCCATGCGGTGTTTGAGAGGCTGGATGTCAAAAATATCACCCTTGAGTTGAATTCTATCGGCTGCCCCGCCTGCCGTGCGGAATATCATAAAGCGCTGCGGGCTTATTTTGAGCAGTACAGGGATCAGCTGTGTGAAACCTGTCTGGGCCGACTGGAGCGCAATCCAATGCGGATCCTGGACTGCAAGAGTCCGGTTTGCTCCAAGATAGCCGAGGGCGCGCCCGTGATGCTGGATTATATCTGCGATGAATGCCGGGAGCATTTTGAAAAGGTGAAGGGGCTTTTGAAAGCCGCCGGGATCGAATATACTGTGAACCCTACCATCGTCAGAGGACTGGATTATTATACAAGGACGGTATTTGAGTTTGTTTCCCATGAGATCGGCGCCCAGGGGACAGTCTGCGGCGGGGGGCGTTATGACGGACTGGTAAAGGAAATAGGCGGTCAGGATATGCCTTCCTTAGGGTTTGGCATGGGGCTTGAACGTTTATTCCTTTTGCTGGAGCAGCAGGGGATTGAGCTGCCGGAACAGGAGCCCTGTGATATTTATATCGCTTCCATGGGGGAGCAGGCCCAGAGGGAGGCCTTCCGCCTGACCCAGGAGATCCGGGAAGAGGGCTTTTCCGCCGAATGTGATATTGTGGGGCGAAGCGTTAAGGCGCAGATGAAATACGCCGACAAAATTGGCGCCAGGTTCAGCATGGTTTTGGGAGATTCCGAGCTGGAGAGCGGAAAAGCGGCGCTGAAAAATATGTCCACCGGAGAACAGCAGGAGGTGGAGCTGAAAAACCTGCTCAACCGGATGTATGATATTCGTTTCTCCTCTGCTATTGACCAGATTGCCGATTTGTCTGATTTTGGCGGAGTGGACGCTGCTTCCCTTCTTGGAAAGCTTGGAGGCGGCAACGAGGAGAAATGAGAAATGCAGCCCTGGGAGAGATGGAGGGCTATGACTGGAAAGAGGATAGGAGTGTAAAGAGTATGCCGGAATATATGACAGGAATGAAACGGACAAATTACTGCGGAGAGCTTCGACGGGAGGATGTCGGAAAGCAGGTGACGCTGTGCGGCTGGGTTCAGAGACAGAGAGATTTGGGACAGTTGATTTTTATTGATTTAAGGGATCGCACCGGGATAGTGCAGCTGGCCTTTGACGATACCACTGATCGGAAGGTGTTTGAAAAGGCTTTTTCCGTCCGGTCGGAATATGTTCTTGCCGCCCGCGGCGTTGTGCGGGAGCGTTCTTCCAAAAATAAGGAGCTTCCAACAGGTGATATCGAAATCTCTGTGACGGAGCTTCGAGTTTTGGCTGAATCCCAGACACCTCCCTTTGAAATTGTCGAGAATTCCGCCACCAGTGAGGCTATCCGCCTGAAATACAGGTATTTGGATCTCCGGCGTCCGGATTTGCAAAGAAACATCCTGATGCGGCACAAAATTGCGAAAATTGCCAGGGATTATTTTGATGAGAACGGCTTTATAGAGATAGAGACTCCGATGCTGATCAAATCCACGCCCGAGGGGGCAAGGGACTTCCTGGTGCCCAGCCGCATCCATAAGGGTTCCTTTTATGCCCTGCCCCAGTCTCCGCAGCTGTATAAGCAGCTTTCTATGGTGGCGGGATTTGACCGCTACATGCAAATTGCCCGCTGTTTCCGGGATGAGGATCTCAGGGCGGACAGGCAGCCGGAATTTACCCAGATCGATTTGGAGATGTCCTTTGTGGATATGGAGGATGTTTTGGAAATTGGAGAGGGCTTTATCCGCAGGGTGTTCCAGGAGGCGCTTCAGGTGGAGATACCAACTCCCCTGCCGAGGCTGACCTACCGGGAAGCCATGGAACGGTTTGGCTCCGACAAGCCTGATACCCGTTTTGGCATGGAAATCTGCGATGTGAGCGATATTGTGAAGAATTCCGCCTTTTCCGTCTTTTCGGGCGCGGTGGCCGGCGGGGGCTCTGTGCGGGCGATTACGGCGAAAAACAGCGTCTCGGTTCTGAGCAGAAAGGAAATTGACAAGCTGACGGAATTTGTCCGCGGCATTGGTGGAAAGGGGATCGCTTGGATCCGCATAACCAAAGATTCCACGGCGTCTTCCTTTGGGAAATTTATGACAGAGGAGGAAATGTCCCAGATTCTGGCCCGTACCAGAGCGGGAGAAGGAGATGTTGTTCTCATCATCGCCGACGTGAAAACGGGGCATGTCCTTCAGCAGCTGGGGGCCCTGCGCACTGAAGTTGCCCATAAATTGGACATCATTCCAAAAGATAAATATAATTTTCTGTGGGTGGTGGAATTCCCCTTCTTTGAATATGATGAGGAATCCGGTCAATACGTCGCCATGCATCATCCTTTCACCGCCCCTCTGGATGAATGTATCCCTTATTTGGAATCTGACAAAGCCAGCGTCAGGGCAAAGGCTTATGATTTGGTGCTTAATGGGATAGAGCTGTCCAGCGGTTCTATCCGTATCACCAATCCGGAGCTGCAAAACCGTATGTTCCGGCTGCTGGGGCTGAGCGAGGAGGAAGCCCATGAGAAATTCGGCTTCCTGACAGACGCCTTCCAGTATGGCGCCCCGCCTCATGGAGGAATGGGGATTGGACTGGATCGCTTGGTTATGCAGATGCTCCGATGCGAAACCCTGCGCGATGTGGTGGCTTTCCCAAAGGTGCAGAACGCGAGCGAGCTGATGACGGAGGCCCCGGGCACCGTGGACAAGGCTCAGCTGGATGATTTGGGAATTGCCCTGGTTCCATGTGAGACAGGCGGGAAGGAACAATAGGAAAAGATATGTTAAGGCGGCGCGGCAATTAGTTGCGGCGCCGCCTTTTGCTTTTGTATTCTTTGGTAATGGAAAACCGGTCCCTAGAAAAAAGCTTTAGATTCAAACCTTGGGTAAATGCTCATGTACGGTAAGGAAGCAAGCAACCGAAAACAAGAGATAGACCGC
>JAHZIE010000047.1 GCA_019419895.1 Clostridiales bacterium
AGCGGCCTCTTGAACCCCATTCAAGCGCGCTACCAATCTGCGCTACACCCGGAAACGGAACGAGATATATTATAATATGGAGATAAAAAAAAGTCAAGCAGATTATTCAAAATTCATTTAATTCTTTTCAATTTCTTTTTCTTTTACAAGAATTGCGTTCAATCTTTTATTTTACTTAGTTTTTACATTTCATAGTCTTCCGATTTTACAATTCTATTTTATACTGACTGTGACATGAAAAAGAAAGGTTGATGTATGAGAATGAAAAAAATTGCAAGCGTTGTTTTGCTGCTTTCCCTTCTGACAGCCGTCTTTACAGGATGCCAGCAGCAGACCCAGACAAGCTCTATCGGAGAGTCAGGTTCCACCTCTAACCAAACCTCAAGTACCTCTCAGAACAATGGGGAGACCCCAGACGCAAAGCTTTCCGGTATGATTACAGCCTCCGGCTCTTCCGCCCTTCTTCCTTTGGCCAAGGATGCCGCTGAGAAATTCAAGGAAGAGAATCCCGATGTTTCCATCACAATCAATGGCGGCGGTTCCGGAACCGGCTTGAAACAGGTTGCCGACGGCAGCGTCGACATTGGAAACTCCGATGTAGAAGCTGAAAGCAAGCTGGAAGCTTCCCAGGCAGATGAACTGGTCGATCATAAAGTCTGTGTTATCACCATGGCTCCTGTTGTAAACCCTGAGCTTGCTGAACAAGTAAAGAGTCTGACCAAGCAACAGTTGATTGACATCTTTACCGCCAAGGTAACCAATTGGAAAGATGTCGGAGGCCCTGACGAGCCGATTGTCCTGGTTACCCGTCCTGCAACCTCTGGCACCCGCGCTCTCTTCCAGGAATATGCTTTAGATGGCAATGAAGAGGCCTCCAACGCGGCTTTGGAAACCGATGACTCCGGTACCTTGCTTCAGGCGGTTGCCAGTCAGAAAGGCGCTATTGGCTATGTCGCTCTCTCCTACCTTGTGAACAATGACTCCGTTTCCGCTCTGGCCATCGATGGCGTGGAGCCCACCCTTGAAAACACTTACAACGGCACCTATCCGGTATGGGGCTATGAGCACATGTATACCAAGGGCGAACCCAACGAAGTTGTTAAGGCTTATCTCGATTTCATCATGTCCGATGAATACGGCACTCATTTGGAAGAACAGGGTTATGCGGTCACTTCTAAAATGGAAGTTAGCAGATAACTCCTTTGGATAATTTCCCACAGTATAAAAGCGGCGCCATCTGTTTGAAAGAACAGATGGTTTTTGCCGTAATGCTCACCGTGACCATGTCGCCTGCATAAATTACTTAAAATAAAAATGATATCTTTACAGGCGATCAATACATAAAGGATGTGAACTGTTTGACACGCAATCATATGTTCCGGAAAGAATATTTTGGCCGGGGTGTTGTAACCATATCCGGCCTGATTCTTCTAGCGCTGACTCTTTCTATCGCCGGGTTTCTAATCTATAAGGGAATTGGCAGCTTTACCATCTACGGGCACAGTGTGACGGAATTTCTGTTTTCCTCCGATTGGGCACCTAAGGATGATTTTACCGGAGGAGGCAGTATTGGAAGCGCCGTCTATCTCTTTGGTTCGATTATCACCTGCTTGCTTGCCATGATCATTGCCGCTCCTTTCAGTATTGCATCGGCAATTTTCATGACGGAGATTGCTCCAAAATTCAGTGAACGTTTTTTTCGGCCCGCAATTGAAATCTTTGTGGGAATTCCCTCCGTCGTTTATGGGTGGATCGGCCTTACCGTGGTAGTACCCGCCATTCAGAGAATCTTTCATCTTTCTTTCGGATATTCCGTCTTGGCCGCCGGCATTGTCCTTGCCGTCATGATATTTCCCTCTATCACAACTGTCGCGGCTGACGCTATCCGCGCCGTGCCCAACGACTACCGCGACGCTTCCTACGGTCTGGGGAGCACCCGGTGGCAAATGATTTACAAGGTAGTGCTTCCCGCCGCGAAATCCGGAATTTTCACGGGAATCATTCTCGGCCTTGCAAGAGCATTCGGCGAAGCCTTGGCTGTCGCTATGGTCATCGGAAAAATGCGTGCCTTTCCCAAAAATCTTTTGTCTCCAACTATCAACCTGACAGCCGCCATCGCCTCGGATATGGGAGGCGCCGCAGAGGGCGGCGAATATAACCTTGCCCTTTGGAGCATGGCGCTTCTGCTCTTCCTTGTGTCACTCTTCTTCATTGTTTTAGTGCATATTCTCAGCAGGAAAAGCAGCAAGGAAAGGAGAGGGTGACAGCGATGAAACATACAAAAATCAAAAAAAGCCGGATTGCCGATAAAGGGATGACCGCCTGCTTTTATGTTTTCGCCCTTTTTGCCTTTCTTCTTCTTCTCGCACTGGTTATCTATGTCTTTTTTGAGGGTTTTAAGGATTTTGATATCTCCCTGCTGGCCTTTAACGCAACAGGCATTGGTAATCAGCTGTTTAATACCCTCTATCTGGTCTTTCTTTCCCTGCTGTTCAGCGTTCCGCTGGGAATTCTCTCCGGCATTTATATGGCTGAATACGCTGGGAATAACCGCTTTACCAAAATCCTCCGAATTTGTATTGAAACCTTATCCTCCCTGCCCTCCATCGTAGTGGGCCTGTTCGGCTATCTTGTGTTCATTCTTGCCTTTGGGGTGAGATGGAATCTCGTTTCTGGCGCCTTAGCCCTTTCCATTCTTAATCTTCCGCTGGTTACTACGGTGACAGAGGACGCTTTTCGTTCTCTGCCGCCGGAATACACCGAGGGGAGCATGGGGGTTGGAGCTACAAAATGGCAGACTATCCAAAAGGTATTACTGCCGGCTTGTCTGCCAAGAATTATGACCGGCGTTATCCTTGCTGCCGGGAGAAGCTTTGGCGAAGCCGCCGCCCTGCTTTATACCGCCGGTATGAGTACGGACATCAACTGGAGCAATTGGAATCTGGCCTCTCCCACCTGTCCATTAAATCCCTTCCGCCCCGGAGAAACCCTCGCCTTGCATATTTGGGCATCCCGTACAGAGGCCCTCGCCCCCAACGCCGTTCAAATTGCCAATCTATCTTCCGCAGTCCTGTTGCTGCTGGTCTTCCTGTTTAGCATTGGTTCACGCATGTTGAGCAAGCATCTCGACAAAAAAATGAGCGGGGAAAAATAAAAAAGACGCGGGAAGCCCAGTTTGAAAGCTAAATCTTTCAAACCCGGTTTTGCAGGATTTGTCCCCTGGGCCAAAATTCCGTAAAGCGGAACCGGCACAATTCCCAAGAAAGGAATGTTCATAATCTATGTCAGAAGCTAAAATCAAGATTCAGGAGCTGGATCTCTATTACGGATCCTTTCAGGCACTCAAGAATATCCAGATGGAGCTGCCCCAAAAGCAAATCACCGCTTTTATCGGACCCTCCGGCTGCGGAAAATCCACCTTGTTGAAGAGCATCAACCGCATGAATGATCTGATCGATGGCTGCAAAATTACTGGAAAAATTCTCTTGGACGGGAAAAATATCTACGATAAAGAAACCGATGTTTTCCATCTGAGAAAGCAAATCGGCATGGTTTTTCAAAAGCCTAATCCCTTCCCCATGAGCATCTACGACAATGTCGCTTATGGCCCCAGACTCCACGGAATTCGCAATAAAAAGAAGTTGGATGAAATCGTAGAAAAGTCCCTAACTAACGCGGCTATTTGGAACGAAGTCAGGGACCGACTTAAAAAATCAGCTCTAAGCCTTTCCGGCGGGCAGCAACAGAGAATCTGTATTGCCAGAGCCTTGGCCGTGGAACCGGAGGTTCTTCTTATGGACGAACCTACTAGCGCGCTGGATCCTATCTCCACCTCTAAAATTGAGGATCTTGCAACTGAACTGAAAAAAAATTATACTATTATTATGGTTACTCATAATATGCAGCAGGCGGCCCGTATTTCGGACCAGACAGCCTTTTTTCTCCTGGGGGAAATGGTGGAATTCGCGCCTACGGACGAGCTTTTTTCCCGACCAAAGGATAAGCGATGCGAAGACTATATTACTGGACGTTTTGGCTGATGGAAAGGAGTAATGGAAGATGAGAAATAAATTTGACCGTGAACTGGAAATTCTGAACACTGAATTGATCGAAATGGGCGCTCTCATTGAATCCGCCATTTTCAAGGCAGTGGATGCTTTGTTAAAAAATGAAGACGCCCTTGCCCAGGCCGCCATTGAATATGATACCGAGGTAGATCACAAGGAGCAGGAAATTGAAACTCGCTGCCTCCGCCTTCTCTTACAGCAGCAGCCGGTAGCAAAGGATCTCCGCATTATCTCCTCCGCCCTGAAAATGATTACCGATATGGAACGCATCGGCGATCAGGCGGGAGACATCGCTGAAATTACCATGCGCCTGCCCCGCAATCTGGATTTGAAGCGGGTGGAGCATATTCAATTTATGGCGAAGGCCGCCTGTGATATGGTGAAGGACGCGATTGACGCTTTTGTGCAGCAGGATCTCGCTCTCGCTCAAAGCATTGAGAGCTGCGACGACGTTGTGGATCAGCTGTTCCTACAGGTCCGCGACGATCTGATTCATATTATACGGGAAAATTCGGGTGACATCGAAGCCGCGGTGGATCTGTTAATGATCGCCAAGTATTTCGAACGGATCGGCGATCATGCCGTCAATATTTCCGAGTGGGTTATTTTTTCCATCACGGGCGATCATATTACCAACGAAAGCAGAGGATGAGGATGGACAGGATCTATATTGTTGAAGATGACGAGAGTATACGAAAACTGGTTATTTACGCGTTGCGGAATCAGGGATTTGAATGTGAGGGTTTTGAAAACGGAAAAACCTTTTTCGCCTCTCTTGGCAGGCTGCCCGACTGTGTTCTACTGGATATTATGCTTCCTGATATGGATGGAATTTCCATATTAAAAAGGTTAAGAGAGCTCCCATCTTCCACAGAGATTCCTGTCATGATGCTCACCGCCAAAAGCAGTGAATTTGATAAGGTTAACGCTTTGGATCTGGGGGCGGACGACTATCTAACCAAGCCCTTTGGCGTAATGGAGCTTTTGTCCCGTGTCAAGGCGCTCCTCCGAAGGGCAAAAAAAACTTCTGTTTCTCATGACTCCGGCGGTTCCTCCCTCCTTCGTTATGGCCCCATTGAAATGAACCTCCAGCGGCACCAAGTGCTAGCTGAGGGGGAGGAAGTCCCCCTGACCTACAAAGAATTTTCCCTTCTCCAATATCTTCTTCAAAATGTTCACATTGTACTAACCCGAGATCAACTGATGGAGCGGGTTTGGGGATTTGATTACGGAGGAGAAAGCCGCACAGTGGATATGCACATCAAATCCCTGCGGCAAAAGCTGAAATCCGCTGGAAGCTTAATCCAGACGGTGCGGGGCGTCGGCTATAAGATTGAGTCAAGGGAGGAACAGACATAAATGAGGCGTCGGATCTTTCGAGGAATCTACCTGATTTCTCTGGCCACCCTGATCTTCAGCACCATCTTTTCCACTGCAATCTACTATCAGTCTTATATCACACAAATCAAGGCGGATTTGAAAAGCCAAAGCTACTCCACTTCTGTGGGTGCCGCTGCCGCTTCGGATCCCGCCTCCTATCTGGAAGACTGCTTCGCGATGGATCCGTCCGTCCGTCTGACCCTGCTTTCCCGGGATGGCGACGTCCTTTATGATTCCAATGCCGATGAAAGCATCATGGAAAACCACAGGGATAGGCCGGAATTTCAGGAAGCCTTGCAAAACGGTTATGGAGAGGGACAGCGTTTTTCCAGTACCCTGGGAAGAGATACTTATTATTCCGCCGTCCGGTTAGGTGAGGACGGCGCCATCCTCCGTCTTTCCCGAAACACACAAAATATTCTTGGGGCTTTTCTCCATGTACTTCCCTTTGAGCTTTTGTTCTGCGCTGTACTTTTTGTCATCTTACTGCTTTTCTCCAAGCTTTGGACAAAGCGGATTCTTTCTCCTCTTCTCTCCTCCGCGGAGCATCTGGAAGATATCCGCCCCGGAGAAAGCTATGAGGAGCTTTCCCCTTTCTTTGACAAAATCAACGAACAGAACGCTACAATCCGCAGTCAGATGGAATTGCTCAAGGAAGAAAAGGATACCATCACCACTGTCCTTGAAAACATGCAGGAAGGGCTTATCCTGCTGGATCATGACAAGCGGATCCTTTCCCTGAATCAAAGCGCCCGCCATTTTCTTCATATAGAGCAGACAGCTGATGTACAGCGAAAAAACATTGTCTCCCTCACGCGGAACGCTGACCTTCTTCTCGCTGTAGATCACGCTGTAAAGGGCGTCCCGTCAGAAGGAATCATTCCCTGCCGAACACTTTCCAATGCCGAGGGATTTTGTCGTTATTTTGTTCATCCCGTCGCTCAGGAGAACTGCCTAACCGGACTTCTTATCCTGTTTGTGGATATCACCGAACAGCTCAAGGCACAGAAAATTAGGGAAGAATTTTCCGCTAATGTCTCCCATGAGCTGAAAACCCCCCTTACCTCGATTTCCGGATTTGCTGAAATGCTCTCTCAGGGAATGGTAAAAAACCAAAAAGAAGTGGCGGAGTTTTCCGGAATGATTTATAAAGAAGCGCAGCGCCTCCTTCACCTGATTGACGATATCATCCGCTTATCCTGTATTGAAGAGGGGAAGAATCAGGCAGAGGAAGCCGCGGACCTCTATGTGCTGGCAAAGCAGGCGGTGGAACACCTAACGCCTTTGGCCAAACAGGAAAATATTGATATTTCTCTTTCCGGCGGGCCCTCCCCCATCGTGGGCAATATCACCCAGCTTTACGAGCTGGTTTTCAATCTGTGCGAAAATGCGGTGAAATACAATGTCCCACATGGAAAGGTTCAGATTGAAACTCTCCCTTTGGAGAATTCTTCTGTCCGGCTGACGGTTTCCGATACGGGAATCGGAATTCCCAAAGAGCATCAGGAACGGATTTTTGAACGCTTTTACCGTGTAGATAAAAGCCGGTCAAAACAGACTGGCGGAACAGGGCTGGGACTCTCCATTGTCAAACATATTGCGGAACAGCATCACGGTTCTATCTCCCTTTCCAGCGCCCCAGGCCGTGGAACCACTATCACAGTCCTATTTTCCGGCCGCAGACAACAATAATTAAAAATCCGCCGTTTAACTCCTCACTCTAAAAAAGGACTCACGAAGCCAGTAAGCTCGCGAGTCCTTTTTATTCTCCTCAAACATCCCCATCATACATGGGGTAACGGTATTTCTCCTCTTCTGTAATCTTCCGCAGCACCCTGAACGGCACCCCCGCCGCTACCACTCCTGCCGGAATCGAACTCTTTACCACACTTCCCATCTCCAATGACAGCGTTATTTCCTATGGCATCCCTTAAGCACCCTTGTCCCCGCTCCAATCCAGACATTGTTTCCGAGCATGATAGGCTTCGCGACTCCTATTCCAGCATTTCGCTGCCGGGGATCTAAGGAATGCTCGGCGGTTGTATAACAACAGTTCGACCCAATAAAAACATAGCTACCAAAAGTAATCTCAGCCTCGTCAGTGATGATCAGATTATGGTTGGAATAAAAAAATCGCCAAGGGTTATATTATAACCATAATCGCACCAAAATGGCGGCGTAACCATAACATTTTTCACCACCTTGCCAATCTTGCCTCCTGCCCTTTCCTGTCATTAGGAGACAGCTGGCTATATCTATGGCACTTTTCCTTGCATTTTTTAATTTCCTTCTGATATTCCGGATAATAGCGCGCCTGGAAATAACAATTGACTGGCACAAAAGGATGTTTCTTCATTGGCACTCCTCCACCATCTCATAATAAAAAACGCATTTTCTTTTTTATCAAAGCCCAGTGTTCTAATTTCTGTCAAAAATATGAAAGACAGCTTAGTCAGGAATTTGCCGGCTGCCGCCGCTATAAATGAAGAAAGCCATAACCCTCAGCGGTTCAAACCAGAAAAAAGCCAACGGCCTCAAGATATCCTCAGATATGCCTAAATTCACGAAGTTCATCGGAAGCTGTGACACCCTGAAAAAATCTGCCGCCAGTCCCTCTGCAGGTTCTTCTCTCCTTATCCCCAGTAAGCCCACGCGGAGGCAGAGTTACCAAACGCTTGAGCGCCTTACAGGAAAAGCTATTTTTTCTCGCTACCTCCACCTTGGCAAGGTGGCGCTCTACCAGATGAGCTACATCCGCATCGTGAATGTGAGAATATTATAGCATAACATGAAAAAATGTCAAGGATTTTTTATCATGTTTTAAATTGGCGGGCCTTCCCTCTTTATCCCTTTTATCCCTTTCCATTTCTTTGTATCTATGTTAAAATAAAAAAGAGGTGCTGCTTTATGGATAATGATGCCTTTATTGCGGGGATTGAGCCCGGCGGCCTGCGGACACGGGCCGAGATCAAAATTTTAATTTGTTATGTATTAAACAGTATACATTTCCCCATTCCGGATACTTTATTAACAGACGCAATTCAGACGAATGGGCTTGCAAATTATTTCGAAACAAAAAACGCACTGGCGGATCTACTCGCCAATCAGAGCATTCTTCTGACTGATGGAGGCGGTGAACAACACTGTCAGATCACCGATAAGGGAAGGCTGCTGGCGGAAAGCTTATCCACCACCCTTCCCCGTTCTGTCCGTGAAAAAGCCGTGAACGCTGTCTGGACCGTCCTCAGTCAGGCCAAGCTTCAGCAGGAAAATCAGGTATTCTTTCATGAAACAGAGCATGGTATTCTGGTAGAATGCCACATTTCCGACGGCGCAAGCGATATGATGACCATTACCCTCCGTGTGCCCGACACGCTCCAGGCCGGAGAGATTAAAAAACGCTTTCAAAGGGATCCCCTGATATTTTACCGGACAATGACCGCGTTGCTGGCAGGAGAGAAAAAAATGGTGTCTGAGCTTTTATCCGGTTTTGCCCAGCAGGATGAACAACCTCAGACGCAGCATAAAAACGAGAGGTAAGTATGATTCAAGCTGAAATAGAAAAACAATTACTCGCCTATTTAGGCAACGAGCCCCAAGCGGTTTCTCCCGCTCTCGCAGCCGGGGAAATCGGCTGTTCCGGCGATCCCGAAAAATTTTCCGAAACAGCGCGAAAGCTGGAAAAAGAGGGGCTTTTGATTATCACCAAAAAAGGAAATCTGCTTTCTCTGAAAGCAGGATGCCTTCTCCGCGCCAAAATCATTTCCCAATCCCCCCGTTTTTCCTTTGCCAGGCCCTGTGATGGCGGTGAGGATATTTTTATCTCCTCCTCCTTTCTGGGAGCCGCCATGCTTGGAGATCTGGTGCTTTTGAAAAATGTCTCTGAAAGTCCCAAGGGTCTTTCCGGTGAGGTGGACAGGATAGTCAAACCAGGATCCCATGAATTTACCGGAACCGTGGTTGCCGACGCCTTTCGCCATAGGGGGCTCGAGTTGAAAACAGACGCTTCTTTTCGCTATTCTCTTCCCATTGAAACCTCAAAACGGAAGGGGCTGCGTGTGAAGGAAGGACAAAAAATATTCGCCCGGGTTCAACCTGGCAAGAACGGCAGGCTGATCGCTATTCCTCTTAAAATCTATGGAAACGCCTTCAGCGCAAAAATCTGCGCCGACGCCATCATCGATGAAAACGGCATCACGGTTCCATTTTCCGGTGAAACGCTGAACGAGGCCGCCAATATCAAACAGAAAGGGATCCCTTCGGACGATCTCAAGGGACGCCTCGATTTGCGCGACTGGGATATTTTCACCATAGACGGAGAGGATTCGAAGGATCTGGATGACGCGATTTCTGTAGAGAAAACAGAAATCGGCTGGAAACTGGGCGTCCATATCGCTGACGTCTCCCATTATGTGCGCCAGGGCACCGCGCTGGATCAAGACGCCTATCAGCGTGGGACATCGGTTTATTTTGCCGACAGGGTCATTCCAATGCTGCCGGAGGATATTTCCAACGGCATCTGTTCCCTCAACGCCAATGAGGACAAGCTGGCCTTTTCGGCGATTTTGACACTGGATGGGAAGGGACGCCTTCAGGGATATGAGTTCCATAAAACAGTCATCTGTTCCAAAATCCGCGGTGTGTATTCCGAGATCAACCGTATCTTTTCTGGAAAGGCGGACGATTCCCTTTTGAAAAAATACCGTCCTGTGATGCCCTCTCTGCTCCATGCACGGGAATTGGCTCAATGCCTGAAGCAGCTTTCCGAGCAGCGGGGAACAGTAGATTTGGAAAGCCGGGAATCCCGTTTCTTTTTGGATGAGGAAGGAGTCTGCGTTGATATCCATCCCAGAGTTTCCGGAGAAGCGGAGGGCCTGATTGAACAAATGATGATTGTCGCCAATGAGGCCGCCGCGCTCTATGCCCGTTCCTCCGGCATTCCCTTTGTCTATCGCGTTCACGAGTCTCCCGCGCCTGATCGCATCCACAATCTTGCCGAGCTGGCTGGTTTGCTTGGTTTTTCTGTGCGCAAGCTGACGCCTGAAGTACGTACGGCTGATTTGGCTGCCCTAATGGAGAAAGCAAAGCAGACAAAATATGCAACGATTATTTCCCACCAGATGCTCCGCACGATGGCCAAAGCGCGCTATGACAGTCATCCTATCGGACACTTTGGCCTGGCTTTGAGCGATTACTGCCATTTCACCTCCCCTATCCGGCGTTACCCGGATCTCGCTATACACAGAATTCTGTCGGAACTCACCAACGGAGCTTCCCCCTCTTCCCTGCAAAAAAAATACAGCCAGTTTGTTCAGGACGCCTCCCGACAGTCCTCAGAGTGCGAGGTACGGGCACAAACGGCGGAACGGAGCGCGGAAGACTGTTATATGGCGGAATATATGTCGAAACACATCGGCGAAATTTATGACGGCATCGTCAGCGGTGTAACCGAGTGGGGTATTTATGTTGAGCTGGCAAACAGCGCAGAGGGTTTCATCTCCGCTTCCCAGCTTCCAAAAGAATATATGTATGATGGAAAGATCTCCTGGAGTGGTTCCAAAGGCAAAAAAATAACCATTGGCGATCCGCTGACAATCCAGGTTGCCAGTACAAATATCGCCAGTGGTCAGGTGGATTTTATCTTAATTTTGCCCAATTCAAGATGACTATTTACGATTTAGCCTCAATTTAATTTTATTTTAGAATTATAATTTTAGGAATCCCTGTATAATAAAAGTCATGTAATTTATTCGGAATAATCTTCCAGCACACGGATGAGATCCGATTCTGTACGCACAGTGATCCCCTGTTCCAGCAGTTGCCGGTCGTATGCCGGAAATTGGCTCACATTGGACTCCAGAATCTGAAATGGTCGCAAATCTCCGTAGTGATAAACGGCAATCTTCCCGTTATATTCTCCAACTGTATATAAGGGCGCCGCCTGTGAGGACGATGGAGCCGCCTGCTGTGTGCGGGGAGTGGTGAATACCACCAGTGCGATCAGCCCGCAGAGCCCTATGGAACAGCCTGTGATTATAAGCGTTTTTTTCCATGTTGACATAAATTCCATTCTCCTTCTCCATTGGCTTATCAGCTTATAACTAGTATGGCAGAAAGCCTGTCTGTTTATTCAGATTTTGAGCAAAATTTTCATCCAATGGAATTTATTGGTCATTTTTGGGGTACAATCAATGAAGAGTGTGTAAGATTGGTTTTCCATCTTTCATAAATAAATCAGAGAATTAATTTTAAAGGAGGCGAACGGCCGAATGAAAAAAAATACCGATATCAACCGGTATACGCAGAATTCCGGCCTTCCTGGCCAGCAACCCCCTCAGGGTTCCGGCTCAGCCGCATGGAGCATCACCAAACGCATCCTTGGGACAACCTCAAAGGTAATTCTCAGCACACTGCTGGTGCTGTTTCTCACCGGAATTATTGTTGGTGTCACGATGCTGGCTTATGTTCTTTCGTTTAAAGACACTTCTGTTGATATCGATTTGAAGAATCTAAAGCTGGTGGAAACCAGTTATATCTACAAAACTGATACCAACGGCGAGCAGGTGCTTTCAGCTTCTCTCCACGGCCAGGAAAACCGGAAATGGGCGGATTTAGACGAAATCCCCCAGACCCTTCAAAACGCCTTTATCGCTATCGAGGACAAGCGTTTTAAGGAACATAATGGAGTTGACTGGCAGCGTACTCTTTTTGCCGCCGCCAATCTTGTTACCGGTTGGAGCGAAAATAAGCAGGGCGGTTCCACCATCACACAGCAGCTAATCAAAAATCTGACGGATGACAACGATGTCAGTATTGAACGTAAAATCCGTGAAATTTTCAGGGCGCTGAATCTGGAAAAGGAATACAGCAAAGACGAAATTCTGGAGGCTTATCTGAACGTCATCACCTTGGGCGGCGGCGCTTATGGCGTAAAGGCGGCGGCCGAGCTTTATTTTGACAAGGATGTTTCAGAACTCAATTTGATTGAATGCGCAGCAATCGCCGGCATTACCCAGAATCCCTCTCAATATAACCCGATTACTAATCCTGAGGCCAATAAAAAGCGCCGTTCTCTTGTTTTAAGTGAAATGCTCAAACAGGGAATGATTTCCCAGGAGGAATATGATTCCGTCATTGACGAGGAGCTTGAGCTCCATGTAAACCAGTCAAGTGCAACCAGCGCGACTAAAATCCAAAGCTACTATACCGACATGATCATCAATGACGTGATAGAAGATTTACAGGAAACATATGATCTCAGTGAAAGCGCCGCCACAACTATGATTTACCAGAGCGGCCTGCGGATTTATTCTGCGGAAGATGAACAGATGCAGTCTATCTGTGAAGAAGTTTATCTCAACGGTGCTTCTATGCCGAAGGATCAGAAACTACAGTCCGGTATTATTGTTATGGATTATCAGGGGCGTGTTTTAGCGACTGTCGGCCGCCGGGGTGAAAAGACGCAGAACCGCGCCTGGAATAACGCCATCGATGCCGTCCGTCAGCCTGGATCCGCTATTAAACCGATTTCAGTATACAGCTATGCCGTGGAAAATAACATTGTCGACTGGTCAACCTTAATAGAGGACGAACCTATTGAGCTCAATGGTCAGAAATGGCCGCGAAATGTTTATGGTTATTACCGCGGGCCTATTCCTACTCAGAAAGCGCTGGAAATTTCCTCCAATGCATGCGCCGCCCAGCTTGCCCTCCTCAACGGAATGGAAAACAGTTTCTATTTTATGCGCGACAAAATGCATATCTCCACCGCTGTTGAGGAGCTCATCATCGATGGCAAGAATTATACGGATATCAATCTCTCCACCCTAGCCACGGGCGGAATGACAAAGGGTGTTACCGGAATTGAAATGACTGCCGCTTTCGCTGTTTTTGGGAACAACGGCAAATATTATGAGCCCTATTCCTATTATAAAGTTACCGACAGCGAGGGAAATGTTCTTCTGGATAATACCAACGTTACCTATGAACAGGTTATCAGCCCCGCTTCCGCCGGTGTCATGAATAAACTGCTGCAGTCTATTGTCACCGGATATGAGGGAACCGCCAGTCTTTCCAGAATTCCTGGGTGGGATATCTTCGGTAAGACTGGTACCACCAGCGACGAAAAGGACCGTTGGTATATCGGCGGTACTCCTTATTGCGTTGCCAGCGTTTGGGTTGGATATGAGCAGCAAAAGAAAATTCCAGGTTACAACCATCCCGCAGTTCCCATTTGGAAAGAGATTATGACAAAATATTTGGCAGACAAGCCTAAAATCACCTATCCGCTGACTGATATTGAACAGCATTCCTACTGTGTTGAATCAGGAGGCTTTGCAACCGAGAATTGTCCGGAAGATCAGGTGAAGGTCGGATGGTTTAAGAAGAATTCTATTGTGCAGCCATGTGAGATTCATGATGGAAGCGAAACTTCTTCAGAAGAAAGCAGTTCCGATGTTACCAGCGAAGAGTCCGGTTCTTCCAGCACCGCATCGGAAACATCTTCTTCCTCAAGCCAATCTTCAACATCTTCCGCTTCATCGGATTCTTCTTCACAGCTTCCCAGTTCCAGCCAGAATCCCATTACTTCAACGCCATCTTCCTCTAACAGCAACACAGCTTCACAGGATGATGCCGCTTAATTTGAGCATTGGATAATTTCAAAGCCTCTCTTTTTCAAGGAGAAAAGAGAGGCTTTAAGCATTCCGGCGATCTTTCTCCCATTTGTGCTCCTCCCTCTTCACGGAAAATTTCCGCTGGGCTTCTCAGGGAATTTGATTCTTTGAAATTCAATTTGTTAAATATCACAAAAATAAAAGTTTTCAAAAACTTTCCTTTGATTTCATGAGAAATCAGGAGATTGAAAGAGTTAATTTCAATTATACTCTTTTATTTATCATATTTTGCTTTTAAACAGCAAAATATCAGAATTGTTATTTTCTTCATTGTCATGTATCATTGTATTTGAACAGAATACAACAGTTTTTTACTGGAGGACTCTCAAAATCACTGTGGGAGTGGAATCATAATATGGAGAAGGAAAATTCAAACTTTCTTTTAATCAATGTTTCTGTCCTGCCTGAAATTTTTCTCAAGGTAGTAGAGGCAAAAAAGCTTCTTGCGACCCATACGGCAGCATCCGCAGCAGAAGCTACCCGTCTGGTGGGGATTTCCAGAAGCGCCTTTTACAAGTATAAGGATTCCGTTTACGCATATAAAGAAGGAAATACGTCAAAAATGATATCACTCCACCTCATTCTCCAAGATAAGCCGGGGATTCTTATGTCCATGCTGTCGTCCTTTTACAAGGTTGGAGCGAATATTCTGACGGTAAATCAGAATATTCCCATTTCGGGGACTGCTCTTGTATCCGTTTCAGCGGATATTGAGGAGATGACAGTCAGCTTAGATGATTTTCTGGCGGAACTCCGCTCTTTGCCTGGAGTGGATAAAATTGAAAATATCGTAAGCCAGTAGTTGATTATTATTTTAGAAATGGAGATAGAAGAATATGATGAAAGTTGCTGTTATGGGGCACGGCGTCGTGGTATCCGGGTTTGTAGATCTTCTCTGCCAAAACAAGGATCATATCGCCCAAAAGACGGGCGAAGATATTGAAATCAAGTATATTCTTGACTTGAGGGAATTTCCTGGGCATCCGTTGGAAAGGCTCTTCACAAAGGACTTTCAGCAGATCGTAAATGATCCTGATGTTAAGGTTGTCGCCGAGGTCATGGGCGGCCTTCATCCTTCTTATGAATATGTCAAGGCATGCTTAGAAGCTGGAAAAAATGTTGTAACCTCCAATAAAGAATTGGTAGCCGCAAAGGGAGCTGAGCTTCTCGCAATTGCCCGAAGCTGTCATGTGAATTTTATGTTCGAGGCCAGTGTCGGCGGTGGAATTCCAATCATCCGGCCGATGAATCAATGTATGGCCGCCAACAAAATTGAACGGATTGCCGGCATTCTTAACGGCACCACCAACTTCATCCTGACAAAAATGATCGAGGAGCAAATGTCCTTTGAGGATGCCCTGACTTTGGCGCAGAAGCTTGGCTACGCTGAGCGGAATCCTTCCGCCGATGTGGATGGGCATGACGCCTGTAGAAAAATCTGCATCTTAGCATCCCTCGCCTATGGCTCCCATATTTATCCCGAGCAGGTTCATACAGAAGGCATTTCTCGCATTACATTGGAGGATGTCGCCTATGCGGAAAACTGGGGCGGCGTCATTAAGCTGGTTGGATTTGCGCAGCCTTCTTCCAATGGTAGGATTCAGATTATGGTTGCCCCCCTGTTTTTATCTCACAACAGCCAGCTTTCCCATGTAGATGATGTTTTCAATGCTATCGAGCTGGTGGGCGACGCTACGGGAGAAGTATTGTTTTATGGAAAAGGCGCTGGAAAAATGCCTACCGCCAGTGCTGTAGTCGCGGATATTATGGATTGCGCAGCCCATATTGACGAAACAAAATACCTTGGCTGGGAGGAAGCTGTAAAAAATAGTGTTCTGGATGACATGGACACTTCCTTCCGCATGTATTTCCGTCTTCGCGCTTCCTCCGGCAAAGAACTTGCCTACAGGATTCTTCCCGGCTGTGAGGAGCTTCATCGCAAAGGGCAACCGGAAAATGAAACCGCTGTTGTCAGCGCGAAGATGACAGTAAGGGAGCTGGAAGAGGCCGCTGTCCTTTTCAAAGAAAAAGGAGCCGAAATTCTTAATATGGTTAGAATTGGGGATTTTAATTAGTCTATTTTTCAAAGAGGAATTGTTCAGGGAAGAGGGGTAACATGATTCGGGTAAAGGTACCTGCCACCAGTGCGAACCTTGGTGCGGGATTTGACTCTTTGGGCATTGCGCTGGGGCTGTATAACCAGGTCTGGATGGAAGAAGCGGATGGAATTTTTATTTCTTCCCGCGACGGCATGTCGGTTCCCACCGGGGATGATAATTTAGTTTTCTGGGCCGCCAAACAGCTGTATCAGGAATGCGGCGCCCATTTCCCAGGCCTGCGGCTGGAACAGGAAAGCTGTATTCCCATGACCAGGGGGTTAGGGAGCAGTTCTGCCTGTATCGTTGCCGGGCTTCTGGGAGCCAACCGCCTGCTGGGAAGTCCATTTTCTCAGCATGAAATCGTAAATTTGGCAAATAAGATCGAAGGGCACCCGGATAATACCACTCCCGCGATCTTAGGCGGATTGGTTGCCTCCGCAGTCGAAAGCGGGCGGGTTTACAGCGTCAGCGTTCCCGTTTCGGATAAAATCAGGTTTGCCGTCCTCATTCCCCCTTTTGAACTGAAAACCGAGGTCGCACGCCGCGCTCTCCCCTCTGAAGTGTCGAGAGAAAACGCGGTATATAATCTTTCCCGTTCTGCCCTTATCACCGCTTCCCTCTTTTCCGGAAGCTTGGAAAATCTTCGTGTAGCCGTTCAGGATACGCTTCACCAGCCCTACAGGGCGCATTTTATCCCCGGAATGGAGCAGGTTTTCCGTATTACATATGAGCTTGGCTCCTATGGCACTTATATCAGTGGCGCAGGTCCGTCCATTATTGCAATTATTGGGAAGAATACGGCAGCCGATTTTGAAAGCCACGCACTTCCCCGTTTGGAAGAAAAAGGGATCGAAGGATGGACGGTAGCTATTTTGGAAAATGATCGTTCCGGCGCCGCTGTCTATATTGATTGATTTGTTTTGGAGGTAAAAAACATGGGTCTGATTGTTCAAAAATTCGGCGGCAGCTCTGTGGCCAACGCGGAGCGTGTCTTTAATGTGGCAGACATCATAACCAGTACCTATAAGCAGGGAAATGATGTTATTGTTGTGGTCTCCGCCCAAGGAGATACCACGGATGATCTAATTGAAAAGGCCAATGAAATCAATCCTGACGCATCAAAGAGGGAAATGGACATGCTTCTGACGGCGGGAGAACAAATATCCGTCGCCCTTTTAGCTATGGCCATTGAAAAGCTTGGATGCCCTGTTGTTTCTTTATTGGGCTGGCAGGCCGGATTTCGTACAAGCTCTTCCTATGGAACCGCCCGCATCAAGCGTGTGGAAACTGACCGCATGAAAAAAGAACTTGACAAGAAAAACATTATCATCGTTGCAGGTTTTCAGGGAATTAACAAATTTGACGACATGACGACTCTGGGCCGCGGCGGTTCTGACACCAGCGCTGTGGCGATCGCCGCGGTTATGCACGCTGATGCCTGTCAGATTTATACCGATGTTGAGGGAGTATTTACGGCAGATCCAAGAAAGATCCCCAACGCAAAAAAACTGGATGTTATATCCTATGACGAAATGCTGGAACTGGCTACCCTTGGAGCCCAGGTTCTCAATAACCGTTCCGTGGAAATGGCGAAAAAATATAGTGTGGAATTAGAAGTACGTTCCAGCTTGAAGAGAGTGCCTGGAACCATTGTTAAGGAGGCAGCTAAAATGGAAAAAATGTTAATCAGCGGGGTCGCTAAGGATACGAATGTTGCAAGAATTTCTCTGGTGGGTGTTCCGGACGAACCGGGAACGGCCTTCAAAATTTTCTCACTTCTCGCCTCAAAAAAAATCAATATTGATATCATTCTCCAGTCTGTCGGGCGCGACGGTACAAAGGATATTACCTTTACAGTCGCTTCCTCCAATTTAAAGGACGCGCTAGCGGTACTGGATGACACATTAAAGGGATGGGGCGCCAAAATTGTCTATGATGAGGACGTGGCAAAGGTTTCTATTGTCGGTGCCGGTATGGAAACTCACTCTGGAGCTGCCGCCCGCATGTTTGAAGCATTATACAGTGCTCAGATCAATATTCAGATGATTTCCACCAGTGAAATCAAGGTTTCCGTTCTTATCAAGCGGGCAGATGCTGATCGTGCGGTTGCAGCCATCCATGACGCTTTTCTTCCCGAACTGTAATAAAACTAAATCGTTATAGAATCCCTCCGGTTCATATTTGGAACCGGAGGGATTTTTTGCCGCCATTAAATTCAATCAGAAACTGGGGATAGGTAGAAAACCCGGCCAATGATTTGACAAGAAACTTGAAAATCTGAATGTCTCCAAGTTTCCGGATAGAGAAATTGGCAGGATAAAACAGCAACCCATTTGATAATTACAAATTCTTAGCAAACCATTCGTAGATGGAGGGCATTTGACCGTCTAAATTATATTAGAATCCGCCGTTGGGGAAAATATGCACTACTGCCTCCGGTTCCTTCTCTTTCTGGTAAAGATGGGAAAAATAACGCCCGCTTTTCAATAAAAAGCAGCCTGATAAAAAGGCAAATTCCTTATTACCATAAAGGAAAGAATCAAGAAGGAAAAGGAAAGTCCCCATAAAATTCCTTTGGGCTTTTTTCTCTTCCGCCGCAAAATCTCGTTTTGCATAAAAATCCGCCACGATTGATAGAACAATCCCGCCAAAAAGAGGATGCAACAGACAGCCAGCAGAGGATGGAAATAAAAAGCACGGATAATATTCCCATGAAAAAAATTCTCCAGGCATCGTGTGGCGCCGCATCCTAGACAATGAAATCCAGAAAGCATCCGGAACAGGCAGGGAATCCCTACTTCAGTAGGAGAAATAATTCCTAAATTCATTAAAAGGATCCCCATAGCCAAAAACAGCCATACAATCCCCAATGACACCTTGCTTCCTGTTGAGGTCTCTGCCATCCATCTCCATAACCGTTTCATTTTTTTCTCTTAATCTGCTCCCAATAGGCCTTTGCCGCCTGTTCGTTTTTATTATCCCCATACTCATAATATATTGTATTCTTCAGTTCATCCGGCAGATATTGCTGTTCTATCCAATGTCCGGGATACAGGTGGGTATATTGATAAGTCAGCCCTCGGCCCATTTTTTCGGCGCCCTCATAATGGGCATCTTTCAAATAGGGAGGGATATCCCCCGTTTTTCCTTGCCGGATATCCGCAATCGCCTTATCCAGCGCCGCGTATGCCGTATTGGATTTTGGAGAATTGCACACTAGCACTACAGCATCCGCCAAAGGAATTCTTGCTTCAGGCATCCCTATTTGTAACGCGGCATCAACAGCCGCCTTAACAATAGGAATAATTTGAGGATAAGCAAGCCCCACATCCTCACAGGCGCATACCATTAGTCTGCGGCAGGCGGAAAGCATATCCCCCCCTTCCAGCAGCCTTGCAAGGTAATGAAGGGCGGCGTTGGGATCTGAACCCCGCATTGATTTCTGGAAGGCGGAAAGAATATCATAATGGGCGTCCCCTTCCTTGTCATATTTCATCGCGCTCTTTTGAGCAAGCTGCTGTACATCCTCTTTTGTAACCAACAGCCTCCCCTCTTTGTCAATCTGAGCCGCAAGGACCGATAATTCCACCGTATTCACCGCTTTGCGCACATCTCCGCCGCACGCCTCGGCAATCAAGGAAACTACGCCCTCCTCTCTCCGAAGAGAGAGCTTCTGCTCATCCATTAAAAATTCAAAAGCCCGCTCAACCGCCGGCTCTATTTCCCGCGGGGAAATAGAATAAAATTCGAAGACAGTAGCCCTGCTTAAAATTGCCCCGTAAACATAGAAATAAGGGTTTTCCGTTGTAGACGCAATAAGGGTAATCTTACCGTTTTCCAAATATTCCAGCAAAATCTGCTGCTGTTTTTTATTAAAATACTGTATCTCGTCTAAATACAGCAGAACCCCCTTGGGAGCGGATAAAGTGTCAATTTCTTCCATAATCTGCTTCATATCAGAGGTAGAAGCTGTTGTGGCGTTTAACTTATGAAGCTTTTTATCGGTACACGCCGCAATCAGGACAGCCAGTGTGGTTTTTCCCACACCAGGAGGACCATAAAAAATCATGTTGGGGATATTGCCCTCTTCGATAATTCGGCGCAGGATTCTTCCTTTCCCTAATAAATGCCGCTGTCCAACAATATCGTCAAGCTTTTGAGGTCGCAGCCGGTCTGCCAAAGGAGCAAGCATCTCCTAATCCCCTTTCCTACTCGTAAAGATATTTTTATTATACTTCAAAACCATAGAATCCTCAACTGGAAATCAAGGATCTCAAACGGCGTTTTCTTTTATTCCTTTCCATGTTTTCTGTCAAAAATATCTTTCCTGAAAACTCCTGGTAAGGAGGTCATGAGACGTTTGCCTTTCTTCTATAGAACATTCGTTATAACGATGACTGCATTCAGCTTCCAGCAGAAAATTTTCCCGATCTTTTGAAGCAAAATATTCAACCTCAGAAATATGAGATTCTTCTCATTGTTTTATTCTTCTTTTTCTGTAAAGCTTTTCCAAAAAGAAAGCCTTCGTCCTCCCTGCCGAAAAGGCAGGCAAAAATAAAACAAATCCGGAACCCACAATCTTTTAAAAATTCATGCTTACTACCTGTTAGAATACCTCCCCTCCTTTGACTGATACTTTCTCCAATCCAGCCGGGGAGATACCTCAAAACAAAGGGAATGTCCCGCCAAAATCAAAACCACTAGTAAACTAGTGGTTTGCACAGACCCCAGAGGGGTCAGAAC
>JAHZIE010000048.1 GCA_019419895.1 Clostridiales bacterium
GGGGACAATCTTCCGCGAATTGTCACTGATTGCGTTATTGACGCGGCGGAGAGCGAGGGCTTTTCGCTGAATGATAGGGACGTGGTTGCTGTTACAGAGTCCATTGTAGCGAGAAGTCAGGGAAATTATGCCACAGTAGAGGCGATCGCTCAAGATGTCAGGCAAAAGCTCGGAGGAAAGACGATAGGAGTCATTTTTCCAATTTTGTCCAGAAACCGTTTTGCTATTTGTCTGCGCGGTATTGCAATGGGGGCCGAAAAAATTGTTCTGATGCTCAGCTATCCTTCAGATGAGGTGGGAAATAATCTGGTTTCCCTTGACCGATTGGATGAGGCTGGAATTAACCCATATAGTGATGTTTTGAACCTTGCGGATTACCGCCGGCTTTTTGGCGAGAATAAGCATGAGTTTACAGGAGTCGATTATGTGCAGTATTATTCGGAAATTATCCGGGAAGCGGGAGCGGAGGTTGAAATCCTTTTTTCCAACCGTCCCCAGACTATCCTGAACTATACCAAACATATTCTGACATGTGATATCCATACAAGGGCAAGGACCAAGAGGATACTCCGCAAGGAAGGCGCGGAGGTTGTCTGCGGATTGGATGATATTTTGACTGATCCTGTGAATAACAGCGGCTTCAATGCCGATTTTGGACTTTTGGGTTCTAACAAATCAACTGAGGATAAAATTAAACTGTTTCCCCGCGACTGCCACTCCTTTGTCACAGAAACACAGAAACTTTTAAAGAAAGCCACAGGGAAAAACATTGAGGTAATGGTATATGGCGACGGCGCCTTTAAGGATCCGCAGGGGAAGATCTGGGAGCTTGCCGATCCCTGTGTTTCACCTGCCTATACAGAGGGGCTGCGGGGTACCCCGAATGAATTGAAGCTGAAATATTTGGCGGACAATGATTTTAAGGATTTGAGCGGTGATGCGTTAAAGGAAGCGATTTCCCAAAGTATCCGTGAGAAGGGAGCTAATCTTGTGGGAAATATGGCTTCTCAGGGGACGACCCCCAGACAACTGACCGATTTGATTGGCTCTCTTTGTGATCTCACCAGCGGTTCCGGGGATAAGGGAACTCCGGTGGTGCTCATACAGGGCTATTTTGACAATTATACAAATTAAAGGGGAAACTTTAATCGTCCAGTTAAATTTATGGTGAAAGGAATGATTGCATTTGAAACAAGATATGATTGCAATTGTTGATTTAGGGAGTACGGAAAATACTGTCTTGGCACGTGCTATCAGGGATCTTGGGGTATACAGTGAAATTTATCCCTATGATGTGACAAGAGATGAATTGGAACAGCAGAAAAATGTCAAAGGGATTATTCTGTTTGGAGGACCGAACCATATTGTTGATGGCAAAGAGATTGATGTAAGTCCGGCGATTTATGAAATGGGGATTCCTGTTTTGGCGATCGCCCATGATAAAGCGCTTTGCAACTGCGAGATGGCTGTCCTTCCTCAGGAGGACGGACAGTTGAAGGAGGCTATTAAGCCCTTCCTGTTTGAGCAGTGTCATGCTCAGGCAAATTGGAATATGAAGAATTTTATCGCCGACCAGATCGAGTTGATTCGCAATCAGGTAGGGGATAAGAAGGTGCTTCTCGCCCTTTCCGGCGGTGTTGACAGTTCAGTTGTGGCAGCTATGCTGATCAAAGCGGTTGGCAAGCAGTTGACTTGTGTCCATGTCAATCACGGGCTGATGAGAAAAGGCGAGTCAGAAAGTGTTGTCGAAATCTTTAGGGATCGCATGAATGCCAATTTGATATATGTGGATGCTTCTGAGCGTTTTTTGAAAAAGCTGGAAGGGGTTGCCGATCCGGAAAAAAAGAGAAAGATTATCGGGGCCGAATTTATCCGCGTATTTGAAGAGGAAGCAAGAAAGCTGGATGGAATTGAATTCTTGGGACAGGGAACCATTTATCCAGATATTATTGAAAGCGGAACTAAAACAGCAAAAATGGTGAAATCTCATCATAATGTAGGCGGTCTGCCGGACGATTTGCAGTTCAGGCTGGTGGAGCCGTTGAAACAGCTCTTTAAAGATGAGGTGAGAGCCTGCGGTATACAGCTTGGCCTGCCCGCGGAAATGGTATACCGTCAGCCCTTCCCAGGACCCGGTTTGGGTGTCCGTTGTCTTGGAGCGATTACCCGCGAGCGTCTTGAAGCTGTGAGAGAGTCCGACGCAATTCTTCGTGAAGAGTTCCAGCGCGCTGGTTTGGATAAAAAGGTATGGCAGTATTTTACAATTGTTCCGGATTTCAAGTCTGTGGGGGTCAGGGAGAATGCGCGTTCCTTTGAATATCCGGTGATTATCCGTGCGGTAAATACCGTGGACGCTATGAGCGCTACGATTGAGCAGCTGGATTGGGAGGTCCTTATGAAAATTACAGATAGAATTATGAAGGAAGTAAGAAATGTCAACCGTGTCTGTTATGATCTTAGTCCCAAGCCGAATGCCACAATTGAGTGGGAATAAATAAGAGTGGTTTTATGGTGCCCAATCCCCAGTACTGCGGTGGGATTGGGTGCTTGTGTATGTGGGACGATTTGAATGTATTTTTGCGGCTTAATACATGTCAAAAGTATCTTAGATTTAGAAAAATAAGTATAACCAATTGTTCGAAGGCGAATAGAATATAAGAAAAATTCTATAGATTTCAATTTCCTGTCGTAAAATAAGAGAAGATTTTATGGAAATAAGTAATATATGGAATTTCTCATGGCGAGATCATCTGTGCTTGATGAATGAGATGCACTGTCGTGGAATGATGGGGAAATACCTCGTTTGCTACAGATATGTATGTGATGAACATTTTTAGTTAGACTTGGTGTCTGTGATAAAAATGCTGTCTAATGCGGAGTATGCCGCGATAACGGAGAATGGAAAAAGACATTCCTTTGGGTAGATGATGTTGATAACCGCGCTTTACTAACAGATTTATTGATTGCTATTTATTATGAGTTGTCTCTAACAAAAAAATATAGAAAGGCAGAGTTTCGAGTGAAGCCAATGTGTAGCTGCCCTTAGATATATTCAAAGATATCAGAACTGTTTTTCTGCGCTTTTTGTCAGGTTAAAATAGAAAATGAAGTTTGGGAACAGACTTCTGAAAATGGCTGTATTGTTGAAAAAATACCATGCAAACAGGAAGAAGATCCCTGCTTTGAATTTATGATTTTTGATGCTTTGCAAAAAAAGAGATCCGGCAAAAAGGATCTTCCTCAAATAATAAAACTTATGGCGGACGGTTTTCTCGGCAGCCAACGGGAAAATTACAAAATTTCTCTGCCGGTCTGCTATATTGAAACGTTTGAAAATATCTCCAAGCATGGAATAATCAGTTGCTTGTAGTTGAGATTGTGAGGCAATTGTTAGCTGTGTGCGGATAACCTTCACACAGAGGGAGTATGCGGGCTGCAATAGAAAATGTCCGTGCCGCGAAGGGTAAACGAAATTTTGGAGTTGAAACCTCTATGTTGGAATACGCAATCGATCAGGCAAAGACAAAAAATTGATCCGTTATACAGTTGATAATGGATAAAGTCGGAGAGGACGCGCGACACTTTTATCAAAAATTGAGATTTCAGGTGACTCATAAAGGGATGAAATTATTTATTAACTGGAAAATATTGTTTGGTCTTGGAAGAAGCACGATGAGTTCAACACATCATTTTTTGCTGATATCTTGTCCGTTGGATTTGGCTTTATCATATTATATTCCAATAATATGGAAATTCAGGAGAAGAGGAGACTTTTTAAAGAACGGAAAACGTCTGGATAACAGAGTACGGCTCACTATGCAAAGATTACAGCCGGAAGATAAGAATTTTTCTGTTTTGAAGGGCATATGAAATTTCTGAAATGAGCCGCAAAATGGGGATAGATTGAAATAGCGTGGGAAACTGTGGTATAATATAGAAAATATCGCAATAAAGGAAAACATCTGATGGGAACAGATTTTTGGGGAAAAGGGCGGATGCCGTCTGTTCCCGGATGAGATTGATGGAGGGATGGCTGTGACAATCTCAACCAAGGGCAGGTATGCTCTTCGGGTCATGATAGATCTGGCGCTCTATTCACATGGAGAATATATCGCTTTAAAGGAAATTTCTGTAAGACAGGAGATATCGGTTAAATATTTAGAACAGGTGGTTTCTCTTCTGCATAAAGCAGGATTTCTCCATAGTCTGAGGGGGAATAACGGCGGATATCGTTTGGCGAAAAAGCCTTCTGAGTATACCGCAGGAGATATTTTACGGGCTGCCGAGGGAACCTTGGCCCCAATTGCCTGTCTGCAGGATGAAACAAACCAATGCAGCCGATGTCATCAATGCGCAACTCTTTCTTTTTGGCAGAAATATTATCAAATCGTCACCGATTATGTGGATAGCGTAACGTTGGAAGAATTGGCGGAAAATGTCAGATCAGACGAAACCTGTGATTATATTATTTGATAAAGGATAAAGAGCTTCAGGGGATGCCGCCGGACAGTGGTCACCGGATCTGTTTTTGGATTGGTCAGATATTCAATCGGACGATTATTGGGATTGCTGAGGCAGGTAGAGAGTGGCCGAAAAGTGTCGGGTAAAACTGAAAATGAGAAAAAATGGTTCTGATGTAGGCGATTTTGTAAAAAGCGGTTTATTCCCCTTGACAAAAGGGTTATGATACCCTATAATCATAGTAAACAAATAGGAAAGGTATGATAAATTTGATAATACTCCTGATGGAACGATGTTTATATATCCTAAAGGCTATGTTGCGACAAAAGGAAGAAAGAAAATTGAAGATGAAGGGAGTATTTAGATGAAAATATATCATAATATGAGCGAATTGGTGGGAGGAACTCCTCTGCTGGCATTGGAAAATTACAGCGACAGGCATGGAATTTCTGATGCTATTGTGGCAAAATTGGAATATTTTAATCCTGCTGGATCAGTAAAGGATAGGATTGCCCAAGCTATGATTGAGGAAGCTGAGCGCGATGGCAGGCTGAAAAAGGGGACTACCTTGATTGAGCCCTCCTCGGGAAATACCGGGATAGGATTATCCGCTATTGCCGCATCCAAGGGTTACAGGATTGTGATTACGATGCCGGAAACCATGTCGGTTGAGCGACGGAACCTGATGAAAGCGTATGGTGCGGAGCTGGTGTTGACGGAGGGGGCAAAAGGGATGAAAGGGGCCATTGCCAAGGCGCGGGAACTTGCCGGAGAAATTCCGAATTCCTTTCTTCCGGAGCAGTTTGTCAATCCTGCGAATCCTGAAATCCATTATAAGACGACTGGGCCGGAAATTTGGGAGGATACTGACGGAAAAGTCGATATTTTTGTAGCGGGCGTCGGCACTGGAGGTACTATTTCAGGAGTGGGAAAATATCTCAAGGAAAAAAATCCTTCTGTCTATGTGGCTGCGGTGGAACCGGCGGATTCCCCAGTCCTCTCTAAGGGAAGCGCCGGCCCACACAAAATTCAGGGAATCGGCGCGGGGTTTGTTCCGGACACGCTGGATACCTCTATTTATGACGAAGTAATTACAGTACAAAATGAGGACGCGTTTGAAACCGGCAGAGAAATTGCCAAAACGGAGGGCGTTCTGGTGGGAATATCTTCGGGAGCGGCGGTCTGGGCGGCGACTCAACTGGCAAGACGTCCCGAAAATAAGGGAAAAAAGATTGTAGTCCTTCTTCCGGATACTGGAGAAAGATATCTTTCCACACCTTTGTTTGCTCAGTAGTAGTGCACTGCGGTAGTTTTTTGGGGGCGGAAGGATAGAGAAAAGAGCACAATGCAGAGAGATAAATATGAAAGATCAAGAATATGACTATGGTTTCAAGTTTGCCGGAAAAACGCACTTGTCCTAAGCGACTGGGAGTGAAGATCCTTTTCGATTCAGAAAAATCATACGGTAGATCCATGGCTTTTAGAAGGTTCCAAGCAATTTGAAAAGAAGATATACAACAACCGGAAGGGAGATTTACTCCCTTCCGGTTGTTGTTAACAAAACGGTTACACCTCAGTTTAATGAAGGCGAATAAAGATAAAGAAAAGGGAAGGGGCGTATGGAAAATGCCCTCTGGAAAGAGGATATTCTATAAGTCGATGGGATTCTATTGGCAGACTTTTTAAGCTTGATCCTCCAAAATCCTTGGGAGCCGTTTCTATTGACGATTATGATATTTCGCTTTTGCGTGCCGGTTTCTCAGAGCAAAAAGTAAAAATTTTATTTCATGAAGTGGATGACGGGCAAGAAAAATTCCGGCATCTGTTATATGATAGGACTAGAAAGAAGCTTTCTTCAATTGCATGTTTAGGAAAAAGGGCCCGCTAAAGAATGTTATAAATTATGAAAATAAGATGCTGACAGATAAGAGAACTGCTTTTATAAAACACAATATTTTCCAAAATAACGCAGAAAATTGCTTGAGGAGCCTCGTAGTTTGTGATAGAATGTAAAAAGTTTTAGAGTTTTACTAAAGAAAGGAAAGAGGAGCATGTCGCTTGTATATGAAACTGTTGTGTCCAGGCTGGGCGCGCGGTTTGCATTAAATTTCCGCCCTGTGCAGAAAAACGTGAAGCTGTCCCCCTTGGGACGTTTTTTTGACGCGGAGGCCAAACTTTGCGTGGGCGTCCGTTTAGGAAACGAGACTAGAATACTGCCTTTTTCGGACGAATATCCAGCGTTTCCTTTTATTGATCAGGAGCTTACCCCAACCAGTGTAAAATTTCACTGCAATGATGTGGAGCTGGGCGTTTACGCCTTGATTGAGTTTATTTCCCCCTTTCGTCCGAGAGATGAAAAAAAGTCGGGCGCGCCTTTCTTTTTTGTAAAGGCAACGGTGGAGTATCGAGGGAGTACCAAGATGGAAGGGGATGCTTTCCTCAACCAGCAGGATAATCAAGTGGAGGCCGAATTTATCCTTTCTTTGCATGGAGAAACGCTCAAAAAGGATAGGATGCTGCCAGACGGCTTTGTTTTGTCTATGATTTCTTCCATTGATCCCGAGCTTGCGGAACAGAAATGGCTGAATAAAACCAAAGGAAAGGAATTTTCCTCTGCGCCCTACAAAGGTGAAATTGGCGTTTTCTGTAAGGGGGCGGAAGCTTGCGGGAATGGTTTGAAAAAGACGTTTACCGCTGTCAAGCATGTCCCGGTTGTGCTCAATGCTGTGATTGGCGCCTTTACCAATGAAAAGGTGTTCAATATCAACGATGTCCTTTACCGCTTCTATTATACCCAGTGGTTTTCTTCTGTGGAAGAGGTGGCTCAGTTTGCAATGGAGAATATGGATGAATTGCAGGACAGCTCATCCTTGTTTGAAAATGCTGTAACAGAGGCTTGCGGCGGACATGCCATGTCCCATCTTGTCTCTATGGCCTTTCAGACCTATTTGTGCAATAGCTGGTGGATGATAAACGAAAAAGGTGAGGAATGGTATACTGCTTGGGAAGGAAACTGCGCTTACCACTCCACCATTGACGTGGAATATAATATAGCGCCTTTCTATCTGCTGTTCTGGCCGGAGCTGTTGGAAAAGCTGTTGGCGCAGTGGAAGGATTACGAACGTCCTGAGGGGTATATGCCTCATGATATCGGTAAATTCCTTGTAGGAAAGGGAATGGAGTATTCTCACGATATGGAGGTTGAAGAAACCTGTAATTATATACTGCTGGTGTATGCCCTCTACCGGTATACAGGAAAGAAAGAGCTCCTCGCGTCTTATTACCCGCAAATCAAAAGACTGGCGAACTATGTGAAAAGGAGCGATACCACAGGGAATGGCTTTCCAAATGAAGGAACCGCCACTACTTTTGACGACGCCTGCCCGGCGGTACAGTATTCCAAGGAACAGAGTTATCTTGCGATTAAGGCTTATTCCGCTTTATGTGCCGCGGGAGAGCTTGCCCGGGAAATGGGAGAGACCGGTTTGGCGGATTCTTATGAAGAGCAGAGGGCCAAAATACAAAAGACATTAGATTCACGGGCATGGCTTGGAGATCATTACGCTGTCTGTATCGATAAAAACGCGGATGGAATTGTCAACGTATGGACGGGGGAAAAAATGTCAGGTGAGATGGAGGGCTGGGACGCCTACTCCATTTACTGCACCAACGGGCTTCTTTACCTGTTTATGACAGGAACCAGCTTTGATCTGAACAGGGAGCATCTGAAGCAGGATATTGTCAATGCCACCAGGAAATCAATGATCCATTTTGCCTGCAAACACAGCAGCAGCGATAATACTAATAATTTCTGGATTTCCCAGAATCTTTGGAAGGATATGACTGCGGCCTATCTTGGTGTTGACATGACGGATTTTGCGGAAAAGTATTGGGAGTCTCAGCTTTCCTGTAACCAGCAGGGGTTCCGAGGCTGTTTTGTTGATTCCTCCACTTTGGCGGGACTGTTTTGCTATCCTAGGGGAATTACTGCTTTGGGTATGTTCTATGCTTGTGCGGGCATTACGGTGAATGAACAGAAAAAGGAAATTTCCATGGCCCCTGTCAAGCTGCCTTATAAGACTTTCCTTTTTAGCTTTGCGGACTGGCAGAACGGGGTGATTCCCTCTGTTTCTTTCCAGCTGAAAGACGGAAAAGTTTCAGCGGAAATCACCAACCGGGACCTCCTTTCCGGTTATCGTATCACCCTCTTCGGTAGGGAGATTTCATCTGCTAACGGTAAAGAAAATAAGATTTAATGTCAAAAGATAAAGCCGCCCTTCTTCACGGGAAGAGGGGCGGCTTTCCTAACCTATCTTTCTAGAAAATCGATACAGAAAGATGGAAAAGAGAGAATTTTTTGCGAAATACTTCAAAAGTTGAATTTTATTTCCCGCTATGATAGAATACTATTAATTGCCATAAATATGAGAAAATAGCAAAGGGAGAGTTCCAATGGGTGCAGCAGGTTCAAATTACCGAGAGCCTTTACAGGAATCAGACGAGTTGGAATATGAGAAAACAAAGGGGGAGGGCTTCGGACGGGAGCTGCCCTTTTTTCCGACTACGTTTTATAAAAAATGGCTGATGAAGCAAATGGAAGGGAAGACCGCAGCCAATCGCGGGATTTTTCTTCTGGAAACAGAGTTGGGAATGGGAAAGACCTCTTATTTTCAGCATATGGCTGAGAATGGGATGGGAAGGAAATATCCTGCCCTCCAGCTGGAAAAAACCTTCACCTTGCTTTGCGACGCTTCAGGCAGCTTATATCGTGCGGGAGAAACGCTGCAAAAGGTCTTATTCCAGTGCGGCAAATATTTTAACCGAAAATTTTCTGTCAGCCCGGTTGTATTGGAAACAGCGCAGAAATCTCAGCGGATTGCCCAGCAGCTGGCAGAGCTTCTCCGTCTCATACGTTCCACGACAGAAAATGAAAGGCTCCTTTTGATTGTGGATAATATTGATTGTGCCTGTGACCTGAAAAGCCGGTTTTTGGACTATCTTCCAGGAGAAGACCAGCTGGATCAGGGAATTTATATTCTGGTCTCGGTTTCTTCCCAGTCGCTGGAGACCCATGAGGAGTTTCGCAAAAGGCTGGATGTTTTTCCCTTTACCAGAAAACTGAAATTAGACCGCCAGAGCTTTACCTATAATCTGGGGCTGAAAAAGATTTTGTCCAAAAAGGTACTGCGCTTAAATTTAAAGCACCGTCTGACAGATGGCGATATGACAATTGCCCGCCTGCTCAAGCTGATCCACGGCGACTATATGAGGTTATCGGTACTTTATGCCCTGATGGAGGATATGGGAGAGGAGCGGGTTTTTGCTTTCGGTGAAGAGGGAGATATCCTTGATTTGTTGTTTGACAGGAAGGAAAAACAGCTTGGAACGGTATGCTTCCATAATGTCCTGCGGCTGTTGGTTTATCTGTCCCTTTTACAGGAGCCGGTCGAGCTATCCCTTTTGCTGCAGTCCCAGCCGGTGGAACTCAGGGAGGAAGCGGCTGGCGCTTTGGAGGAGTTTTCCTGCCTGCTGAAAAAATTTTATAGGGGAGGAAAGCTTTACCTCTCCCTTTCCAATTACGGCGCAGCCCTTTATATAACCGGACGTTATGGGGAACAGGCTTCTCTGATATGCAGGGAACTGATGCAGCTTGCAGTAGAGCGGAGGACACTGGCTTCGGCCAATGAATGGAAGCTTTTTCTGATGGAAAAGACATATTTTATTTTGTTCAATTTTGGAGATGAACAGCAGAAAAGCGCAGTTATGCAGCCGGGGTTTCTGGAAGCTTCCCACAATGTTCTGGAAGATATTTGTGGAGACGCACCTCAGGACTACAGCGCTGTCTATTCCATACTTACGGAGCGTATTCATTTTTTGGCTGTCAAAAAGGTACCGGAGCAGGAAACATGGCTCGCAAAGGCCTATCACTGCAGGGAAAGGCTGAGGGAAGGCGCCGGGGATATGGAAGGCGCCCTTTATGATGAAAATGCCGCTGTTCATGTGTTAAGGCAAAAAGAAATGCTGACAGACGGAGAAGAACTTCAGATTGGGGAAATTCTTCTGAAAAGAGCAAGAAGCTACGCCGCGCTGGAACGGATGGATAATGCCTGGAAGGAGCTCTCGGAAGCCATCCCACTGTTTGAAAAGCATAGGAACGGGCAGGCGTCGGAACAAATAGAGGAGCTTTATTTGACCCGTATTTCCCTGGCGAGGCGTTCAGGAGAAGATTCCTGCCTGTTTTATGATTATGAGCAATTGCTTGCCCTCTATGAAAAGAAGGCCAGGGAGATGAAAAAGGATGGACAGGAGCAGATGGGGAAAAAGATAGCTTCTGTGTATCTGGAAAGGGGAAATGCCTACGGAGGACGGGGCATGTATGAGAAGGCGCTTCGCGACTTTGATCAGGCAATTCTCAGCCTGATTCCCTATCCTTCCCTTGCTTACAGTGAGCTTGCGGCTTCTGCCTATGGTTCCAAGGGGAATATACTGATGAAGCAGAAAAAGTACCGCGACGCCCTCCACCATTTCACCGAATCTGTTAAAATTAGAGAAAAGCTCTATGAAAGCAAGGAGCCAGAGGCGGGTGTGCCGCTGGCAAGATCTTACGGCAACCGCGGCGCGGCGCTGGATGTTTTAGGGCGGGATGAAGAAGCCTTTGAAGCTTATCAAAAGGCTATTGCCATCCGGCTGGAGGTTTTTGACCGCACCAGCTTCAGTCAGGCTTTTGGTTTGGCGCAGGTTTATTTAAATCGTGGTATATTAAACGGAAAACATGGGAAAATAATGGAAGAGATCATGGATTATACCCATGGCATTAACCTTCTTCTGCCTAAGCTTTCCAAGTCCAGCCAAAAGGGGCTTGTCCTGTGCGAACGGTTTTACAGCGCAAGGAAAACCGGCTATATGAAACTGGGAAACAGTCATGCTGTTCAGGAGGATGAGGACAAGCTGAAAAAGCTTCATCGGCTAATGAATAAAACTTCCTCCCAAAAGGAGGGCAAGAGTGTCAAAACGCTTGACGGGACTAGGCAGGAATGATATAATTTTTTATGGCCTTTTTATGGAAAAAAAGGAAATTTCAGGGACGATAAAGAGGTTGCCGGGGAGAGGTCGCCTCTTTTTTTCAGTTCTTGGGTATTCTGAGTCGGTTTTGATAAATTCAATTATTGCCTGCTGAAATAGGCAGGTTTCCCAAATTTTAAGGGGGTTTTTGTATGATGTACGCGTCAGCAGAGCAGGTTTGTCAGCCAGTTGAAATTCAGGATTTGAAGGAAAAAGCGTCGTCTGAGAAACAGGTGAAGGTTCATGGCGCGGTGCATATCATCCGTGAAATGGGTGATGTTTCCTTCGTGTTGCTGAGAATGGCCCATGGGATTATCCAATGCGTCTATGATAAAGCGGCGGCCCAGTTCGATTTGAATGAAATTGGAGAAGAGGATTGTGTGGAAGTGACCGGGACTCTCCACGAGGAGAAACGATCACCTAATGGTTTTGAAATCCGTATGCAGCAGATCCAGGTACTCTCTAAGCCCGCGGAAGCCCTTCCAGTTTCTATTAATAAGAGAAAAATGAACCTTTCTCTGGAAACGGAGCTGGCAAACCGGCCCCTTGTCCTGCGTAACGGGGAGAGAAGGGCACGTTTCCGTGTCCAGGAGGGGATTGTCCGCGGTTTCCGCGATTTTCTCCATACCCAGGGTTTTACAGAGATCCATACTCCCAAAATCGGTGCGGCTTCCGCGGAGGGCGGCTCCAATGTGTTTAAGCTGGACTATTTTGGCAAGAAGGCCTTTTTGGCGCAAAGTCCGCAGTTTTATAAGCAGATGCTGGTAGGCGTTTATGAGAGAGTCTATGAAGTGGGACCGGTGTTTCGCGCGGAAAAACACAGTACAGCCCGCCATTTAAACGAATATGTCAGTATGGACTTTGAGATGGGGTATATCCATGGATTTGAGGAAATCATGGATATGGAGGCGGCCATGCTCAGCTATACCTTCCGCCTTTTGGAAAAAGAATATGCCAATGAGCTCAAGGCGCTGGGGGTTGCGCTTCCCAAGGCAGACAGGATTCCCACTGTCAAATTCCGGGAGGCCAAGGAAATGATTGCCGCGGAATATGGTCGTAAGATCAAGGATCCTTTTGATTTGGAACCGGAAGAGGAGCAGCTTATCGGTCAGTATTTTAAAGAAAAATATGACAGCGATTTTGTGTTTATCACCCATTATCCAGCGAAAAAACGTCCCTTCTATGCGATGGACGATCCGGAGGATAATAAATATACCCTGAGCTTTGACCTTCTGTTCCGTGGAATGGAAGTTACTACCGGCGGGCAACGCATCCATGATTATGAGGAGCAGGTGGATAAAATGGTGAGGAAGAACCTGAACCCGGAGGATTTCGAGTCCTATCTGATGATCCATAAGCATGGAATGCCCCCTCACGGCGGTTTAGGAATCGGGCTGGAGCGTTTGTGCATGAAGCTGTTTGATGACAGCAACATCCGTCTTTCCTCCATGTTCCCCCGCGATATGAACCGTTTGATCCCTTAAGCTGAAGGAGTGGAGAATATATGGTAATTACAGATGAATTGGTATCTTATTTGGAAGAATTGGGCAGAATCAAGCTCTCCGAAGAGGCAGAAAAAAAGGCGAAGGAGGATTTGCAAAAAATCCTGACTTACATTGATACCCTCAATGAACTGGATACAGAAGGGGTGGAACCTCTTTCTCATTCTTTTCCTATCAAAAATGTCATGCGGGAGGATGAAATCCAGCCGTCGGTTGACAGGAATGTTATTTTGGAAAATGCCCCCAGGAAGAAAGACGGCTGTTTTATGGTGCCGAGGACTGTAGAATAAAAAGCCGCGGCTGATGAAATGAAGCCGCGGGAAAGGCGTGAGAATTGCAATGGATTTTTCGACAATGACAGCCCTGGAAATGGGCAGGAAAATAAAAGGGCATGAAATCGGCGTGGAGGAAGCTACAGCTGTTATGTTGCGGCAGATTGAGACTGCGGAGCCTCAGCTGCACAGCTTTGTTTCCGTCCAGAAGGAGGAGGCTCTTAAAAGGGCGCAGGAGGTGCAGAAGGCCATCGACAGCGGGGAGCTTACTTCCCCTTTGGCCGGGGTTCCCATGGCGGTTAAGGACAATATCTGCACAAAGGGGATTCCTACCACCTGTAGCTCCAAAATGCTGGAAAACTTTCGGCCGACTTACAACGCGACCGTTTATCAGGATTTGCTTCAAGCCGGTTCGGTGATGCTTGGAAAAACCAATATGGACGAATTTGCCATGGGAAGCACGACGGAGACCTCCTATTTTGGCGTGACCCGCAATCCGTGGAATACGGAATGTGTTCCCGGCGGATCCTCCGGCGGTTCCGCCGCCGCGGTAGCGGGCGGTGAGGCCATGTTTGCCCTTGGTTCCGATACAGGCGGTTCTATCCGCCAGCCATCTTCCTTCTGTGGAGTCACCGGCATTAAGCCGACCTACGGCTCTGTCTCCCGGTATGGTCTGGTGGCGTTCGCTTCTTCTTTAGATCAGATAGGCCCCATTGGAAAGGATGCCGCCGACTGTGCTGCCGTTCTTTCTGAAATTATGCATCATGACGCTAAGGATACCACTTCCATGAATCCCGAACCCATTCATATGGATGAGATTTTGGACGGGAATGTCAAAGGAATGAGGATTGGTATTCCAAAGAATTTCTTTACAGATGGAATTGACGACCAAGTAAAGGAAAAGGTCCTCCAGGCGGCAAAGACTTTTGAAAAGCTGGGGGCTGTTCTGGAAGAGTTTGATATGCCTGTCGCCAAGTTCGCCATTCCCGCTTACTATATTATCGCCACCGCGGAGGCCAGCTCCAACCTCTCTCGTTATGATGGAATCAAATATGGATACCGCGCGGAAGGATATGAGGATTTGGTTGATCTCTATGTGAAGAGCCGCAGCGAGGGCTTTGGCATGGAGGTAAAAAGGAGAATTATGCTTGGCTCTTTCGTGTTGAGCTCCGGTTATTACGACGCCTATTACAAAAAGGGATTAAAAACCAAGGCGCTCATCAAGCAGGCGTTCGATAAGGCTTATGAGAATTATGATGTGATCCTTTCCCCTGTGGCGCCGACGACGGCTTTCCGACTGGGAGAGAAGATCGACGATCCCCTGAAGCTTTATCTGGGGGATATTTATACCGCCCTGATTAATATTGCCGGACTGCCTGCTCTGTCCGCTCCCTGCGGATTTGACAGAAATGGCATGCCGATCGGTGTTCAGCTCATTGGAAACGCATTTCAGGAAAATCTTTTGCTGAAGGCCGCATATGCGTTCCAAAAAGAAACAGACTATCATAAAAAGCAGCCTTCAGCGGCGGCAAAGGCAGGTGCATAGGAATGAATTATGAAATTGTAATGGGACTGGAAGTCCATGTTGAGCTTTCCACAAAGACAAAGATTTTCTGCTCCTGCACCACGGAGTTTGGGGGAGAACCGAATACGCATTGCTGTGAAATTTGTACCGGCCAGCCGGGTGTCCTTCCCATGCTGAACCGCCAGGTAGTGGAATATTCTATGCGCGCGGGGCTTGCTACCGGCTGTGAAATTACCAAATACAATAAATTTGACAGGAAAAACTACTTTTATCCCGATCTTCCCAAGGCATACCAGATTTCCCAGCTCTATCTGCCAATTTGCCAGAATGGCGGGATCGGGGTGACAACGGAGGACGGGGAGAAAAAGATCATTGGCATCAAGGAAATCCATATGGAGGAGGATGCCGGAAAGCTGATCCATGACCCGTGGGAGGATTGTTCCCTTGTGGACTATAACCGCTGCGGCGTACCACTGATTGAAATTGTCAGCCAGCCGGATTTCCGTTCCGCCCATGAAGTGGTTTGCTATCTGGAAAAACTGAAAGCCATTCTCCAATTCATTGGGGTATCTGATTGCAAAATGCAGGAGGGATCCCTGCGCGCCGATATCAACCTGTCGGTTCGTCCCGTCGGTCAAAAAGAATTCGGGACAAGAACCGAGATGAAAAATATGAATTCCTTTAAGGCGATTGCCCGCGCCATTGAAGGGGAAAGCCGCCGCCAGATTGAACTTTTGGAGGAAGGAAAAACAGTAAAGCAGGAAACCCGCAGATGGGATGACAATAAGGGCGCCAGCTATGCGATGCGTTCTAAGGAAAACGCTCAGGATTACAAGTATTTCCCAGAGCCGGATTTAGCGCCTATTGAAATTTCTGATGAACATATTGAGGAGGTCCGGCGTTCCCTTCCGGAATTACCGGAACAGAAAAAGGCGAGATATATCAGCGAGTATTCTCTTCCGGAATATGACACCGGGATTATCACCAGTTCTAAGTATTTGGTGGATCTGTTCGAAACCACGGTCAAGGTCTGTGGCAACGCGAAAGAGGCTGCTAACTGGATTATGGGCGACATTATGAAGCTCCTCAATGATACAGGTAAGGAGCCGGAGGAAATGGATTTCACGCCGGAATATCTGGGGCAGACTATTCTTTTGGTCCAAAAGGGAGTGGTCAACCGCAATACCGGGAAAAAGGTTCTTGCTGCTGTCTTTAAGGAGAATGTGGATCCTCAGAAATATGTCAAGGAAAACGGCCTTGAGGTGGTGACAGATGACGGCGCGGTCAGAAAGGCCATTGAAGAGGTGATCGCTGCCAATGAGAAATCTGTGAATGAATATAAGTCGGGCAAAGAGAAGGCCCTGCAGTATTTGGTGGGGCAGTCCATGCGCGCTCTGAGAGGCAAAGCAAACCCGCAGATGGTAACCTCGATTTTACTGGAGCTTTTAAAATAAAACCTATCATACTGCAGAAAATGAAAGGAAGGACGCAGCCAAAGATGAAACTGGAGGAATTGCTGTCAGGCGTAGAGTTTGAATGCCTGCAGGGACAACCCGATTGTGAGGTTACGGATGTAGCCTATGATACAAGAAAGTTGGCGCAGGGTGCGGTGTTTGTTTGCATCCGCGGCGCAAAGCTTGACAGCCATACCTTGGCGGCCAGGGCATATGAATGCGGCGCCTCCTCTTTCGTGGTAGAGGAAGCTATTGATGTGCCTTCCGGCGTGCCGGTGGTGAAGGTAAAGGATACCCGTCGCGCGCTGGCGGTAATGTCCGCCGCCTTTTTTGGGCATCCCGCTTCTCAGCTTGTCACCATTGGGATTACCGGCTCCAAGGGAAAGACTACAACAGCCTATATGGTGAAATCAATTTTAGAGGCCGCCGGTCATAAGACGGGACTGATGGGCAGCATTGGTGCTTTGATTGGAGACCAAAAGGAAAAAACGGTCAACACTACCCCAGAATCCTATGAAATTCAAAGGCTGTTTCGGAAAATGGCAGACAGTGGCTGCAAATATGTGGTGATGGAGGTTTCCTCCCAGGGATTGATGTTGGAAAGAACCGCTGGATTCACCTTTGACTATGGTATCTTTTTAAATATTTCCCGGGATCATATCAGCCCGTGGGAGCATAAATCCTTGGAAGAATATCTTCATTGCAAGAGCCTGCTGTTTTCTCAATGCAAAACAGGAATTATCAATTTTGACGATCCCAAGCATGAGGAGATCTTAAAAGGGCATACCTGTCAGGTGGAAAGCTATGGCTTTTCGGACGGCTGCGACGTGCAGCTGAAAAACTTCCAAATTGACGGCCGGCCGGGTTATATGGGGATTTCTTACGAATTGTCCGGAAAGCTTTCCGGAATCATACGGGCCGCGTCTCCTGGAAAATTCAGCGCCTATGACTCGGCGGCGGCGGCGATTGTCTGTCTTCACCTCGGGGTTGGGGTGGATGATGTCAACCGTGCCCTCAGCGAAGTGAAAATCCGCGGAAGAGTGGAGACGGTGGATATTCCGGCCCCTTATACCGTGATTCTGGACTTTGCGCATAATGGCATCGGAGTGGAAAATCTCATCAGAGCTGTCCGTGACTATCATCCCAACCGGGTGATCGCGGTTTTTGGCTCAGATGGAAACCGCACCAAAATACGCCGGGCGGACGCGGGAGAAGTTTTGGGAAATATGGCTGATTTGACCATTGTAACCTCTAATTCTCCACGTTTTGAAAGCCTCGAGGAGATTAATGCGGAAATCAAGGTTGGATTGGACCGTACATCTGGCAAATATGAGGTAATTCCCGACAGGCGTACCGCCATTAAGCACGCCATGTCCCTTGCCCAGCCTGGCGATATGGTACTTCTTATCGGAAAGGGTCATTGGGATTATGAGGAAATTAACGGTGTGAAATATCCTTTTGATGAGAGGATTGTCGTGACAGAGCTCTTTGGGGAACTCCAAAGGGAAGTGCGGCAATAAGAGAATTCTAATAAAAGCATCTTTCTTATAACAATGAAAAGATATAAAGGCCTTCTGTATAGGGACAGGCGGTATTGTGGCCGCTGCCTAAAATACGGAAGGTCTTTTTTATGATATATTTGAGCCATGGAATTCCCTTTCGACGGAAAAATAATACAATAAAAACTACAAGGATGAGTGTAAAATATTTTATGCCAAAGAAATCAAGATTTGATTAATGGTAAAAAATATTAGAAAATACCAAAATATTAAATTTAATTTATTGATTTTAACCGTTGAAATTGCTGGTTGATATTATTATAATAAAAATATACAGAATTCTGTTAAAGATTGAAATGAAAAAAGTTTATTATGAAAAAATTTTATCTTTAGTTATCACTTTTGCAATTGTCTTGTCATTTTTCATGGTAGCTATGGCGTCAAGTATTTCTAATGATAATATATTAGAAAATTATATTACAACATATTTCGCTTTTCATGAAAATAAGAATGTAAAAGTTGATTATGTAAAAGAACTAAAGTCAACAGAATCTGATGATAGTATAGCTGTATGCTTATCTCTGAATGATAATACTGGATATGTTATTGCAGATATTAAAACTTTTGATATTTATGAGCATTCTTTATACAACATTGAACCTTATTATGAATATGATAAAAATTTGTATTATTGTGGAATAGGAGAATATTATTATAAAAACTCGACAGATTTTATCCATATGTGTTCT
>JAHZIE010000049.1:0-3878 GCA_019419895.1 Clostridiales bacterium
CTCCAAAGGTAATGGAGTCAAAAGAGCCGTCGCTTTTCATGGGAATACAGCCATGGTAAAGCAATTTTTGGTTGACACATTTATACATTCCTCCCTGGGCATAGAGAAAACGGATGTGCTTTTGCAGTCTCTCGCTGTGGCGGAAGGAGGCGGAAAGAGTATTCATCAGCTCTTTTTCATCTTCTGTCAGCTCCAACGGATTTTCGGGATTGATGGTTGGGAAAGAAACATCTGTCAGAGGATAGGAAACGTCGCCGATTGTCACGGTTCCCTTTGAAAAATCAATGGCCTTTAAGAGAAGCCTGTCCTCCATTTCATATTCTGGATGCCGCTCAATCAGCTGTCCTTCCAGCTTGAGCTGGATGATGGTGATGGCCTTGTTCATTTTGGCGGCATGCCTGTCCTCGACTGGATCATATTTGTTTTTATCCAGAATATGGGGGTAAAAATTACTGCAGGGATCTTCATGGTAGACGGAGGAAGCAAAAGCGGAAAGGGCTCTTAGATTGATGCCATAGCCGTCCTCCAACTGGTCGAAATTATTATAGCTGATGCCAAGGCGGAGAACGTTGGCGATACAGGCCTGGTTTCCCGCGGCCGCACCGATCCAGTCGATATCATGGTTTCCCCATTGAATGTCCGCGTCATGGTATTCCATCAGGGCGTCCATGATTTTATCGGCATGGGGACCACGGTCAAAAATATCTCCGATAATATGGAGCTTGTCAATAGCCAGGCGCTGAATCAGGCATGAAAGCTGAATGATAAAGGGAACCGCGTTACCGATTTCGATAATTGTATTGATAATCTGTTCGTAATAGCGTTCCTTGTTGATGCTTTCGTCAGCGTGAAGAAGCTCGTCAATGATATAAGCAAAATCTTTGGGTAAAAGACTTCTGACCTTGGAACGGGTGTATTTGGAAGCGACCTCGGCGCACACGTCAATCAGGCGGTAAAGGGTGATTTTGCACCATTCGTCAAAATTCTCACAGCTGTGCCGCACAAGGGAGATCTGTTCCTCCGGGTAGTAAATCAGGGAGGCCAGGGCCGCCCTGTCGGAATCGATCAGGGCACGGCCAAAAAGGTCGTCAATTTTTTTCCTTATCATGCCGGAGGCGCTGCGGAGCAGATGAAGAAAAGCTTTATGCTCCCCGTGAATATCGCTGAAAAAATATTCAGTTCCCTTTGGGAGGCTCATGACGGATTTTAGATTGATGATTTCAGTGGCGGCGGATTGTATAGTTGGATATTCTTTGGAAAGCAGCTTTAAATAATGCTCGTCTAACATAGTATCCCTCATTTCTTCCCCTGTCTGATTATTGTGCTGAATGCCTTTATTATAACATAGACCCAGGAGATTTTACACGGACTTTTGAACATTTCTCCAGGATTTTTCCAGGAGAGAGGACTTTTCCGGCTGTAGGAGTTGGCAAAAGGAAGAGGCCATGTTACAATAATAAAAAGAATTCTGTCTTTTTCGTCGGGAAGCGATGGAAAAACAGAAGGCGCGACTACATCTGATTTGAGGCGTTTTGCATACATGATGTTTACAATTCTTGATTTGGAATGGAATGGGGCGTACAGTGCCCGCAGAGAATGTTATATTAATGAAATTATCCAGATTGGCGCGGTAAAAACCAATGAACGTTTTGAAATTTTGGGTACACTGAACTGTTTTGTCCATCCACAGATCGGCAAGAAACTTAATGATAAGGTAGAGGAGCTTACCAGTATCTCCATGGAGGATCTGGAAGGTGGAATTCCATTTTCTCAAGCCTTCCGCCTTCTTCAGGATTTCATCGGGGACAGCATCCTTCTCACCTGGGGGACTTGTGATATCCGGACACTGGTGGAAAACTATAATTATTTTTTCGGAGGAACCTATCCCCGGCTGCAAAAGCAGTATGTGGATTTGCAGCTTTATTGCCAGCTTTGCCTGAAACAGCCGTTGCAGCAGCAGATTGGCCTTTCCGCCGCCGCGGATTTACTGCATATCGATTATGAAAGCCTGGGGCTTCACCAGGCGCTGGATGACAGTCTTCTGTCTTTGGCCTGTCTGAAAGCCTTATATCGGGAGGAAGAATTCCTCCCAATGATACAAGTCTGCAATAAGGAATTTTATGACAGAGTGACCTTTAAAAATAAAATTCTGACCGATTTGAACCATCCTCTCATCGCTGGAAAAAAGGTGTATTTTTTATGTCCGGAATGTGGGAAAAGGATGAAGCAGATGGAGAAATGGACGTTAAAAAGCAAGCAGTTTGTTGCTGCCTTTTCCTGTGGGAACTGCGGCAATGGAAAGAAATATATGGGAAGGGTTCAATACAAGCTGAAATATGATGGTTTGCAGATAAAAAAGCATCTGCTTCCATTGGAAACCGCGCAGGAGGATAAGAAAGGAAGGACAGAGCAATGATATGCAGTCTTTGTCCCCGCCGGTGCGGCGCGCGAAGAGAAAGAGATTATGGTGAAGGCTATTGCGGGATGGGGACAGAGCCTGTTGTGGCGCGCGCCGCCTTGCACCATTGGGAAGAACCCTGCATCAGCGGGAGCAGAGGATCGGGTACGGTGTTTTTCAGCGGCTGCACATTGGGCTGTGTATTCTGCCAGAATTATGAGATAAGCGCGAAACGCTTTGGAAAGAAGATTTCCGTCCGGCGTCTGGCGGATATTTTCAGGGAACTGGAGTCTCAGGGGGCCCACAATATCAACCTGGTAAATCCCACCCATTTTGTCCCGGCAATCGCTGAAGCGTTTTCACTTTACCGACCTGGAATTCCAGTGGTATATAATTCCAGCGGTTATGAGAGCAGGCAGACCCTTTCCATGATGAACGGGCTGGTGGATATCTATCTGCCCGATTTGAAATATATTGAGAGCGGTGTTTCCGAAAAATATTCTCACGCGCCGGATTATTTTTTCCATGCTTCCCAGGCAGTGGGAGAGATGCTCAGACAGACGGGAAGCCCTGTTTATGACGAAAACGGCATGATGACACGGGGAACCCTGGTGCGGCATTTGATTCTTCCTCAGAATACGAAAAATTCGATTTTGGTGTTGAGATGGTTGGCGGAACATTATCCTCATGCGCCGGTGAGCCTGATGGCGCAGTATCTTCCTATGGGCAGGGCGCAGGAATATCCTGAAATTAACCGGATCATCACAAAAAGGGAATATGAAAAAGTGCTGGCGGCCCTGTTTGACAGCGGGCTGGATGGTTTTGTCCAGGAACGGGCTTCCGCCAAAAAGGATTTTGTTCCCTCCTTTCTGCTGGAAGGAGTGGAAGAAAATAAAAAAGAGGGAAAGGAAGAGGTAAAATGAAAAAATTTTTATCGGAATTTAAAAAGTTCGCGTTGAGGGGAAATGTCATGGATTTAGCGGTTGGCGTCATCATCGGCGGCGCCTTTCAGGGAATTGTCAAATCCCTGGTGGACGATCTGATTTCTCCGCTGATTGGTTTGGTGGCGAATACGGATCTCAGTGGGTTTCTGCTGACCATTGGCGGGGTGGAGATCCGGTATGGTTCCTTTTTGACGGCGGTTATCAATTTTATCATTATGGCCTTTGTTATTTTCCTTTTGGTACGGCTTCTCAACAGGCTTTCATCCCTTGGAAAAAAGCCGGAGATCAAAACGGAAACTACCAAAATCTGCCCTTATTGTAAATCTGCCATTGATATTACTGCAACCCGTTGTCCTCATTGTACTTCTATCCTGGAGGAATCGGTCCAGCAGGAGTCTGATGAAGTTTAATATGGCGGTAACAGTTGAAGGTTCATCCCATAGAAACAGCCCTTTCTCCCCCCTTGGGGAGAAAGGGCTGTTTCTATGGGAATTTGGTGAGAGAAGCCGGCGGATTCCCATAGAAAATCCCGTGGC
>JAHZIE010000049.1:3888-17963 GCA_019419895.1 Clostridiales bacterium
AAAAGCGGGAAGCAAAACTCCCCGCGTCATTATGTTGTGATGAAATTAGAATCAGCTGATGACAGTGTCAAGATAATGCTCCAGTTCCTCGTCATCCTTACGCTTTTTTTCCTTATAAATAAAGAATGCGGTAGCAGCCGCGCTGATTGCTGCGACAAGGCTGATAATACCAATAATCCATTTCCAAAAATTTGATTTTCTCATTGTAAGGACACCTCCGGCATAATATAATTTCAGCTCTCAGGGAAAAACTCCCACTTTCCAAAATAGATAATATAAGATATTTCTATCATACTACATAAGAAGGAATGTTGTCAACCTATAAACAAAAAAGCAGAAACCAACGCTTCTGCTTTTCATTGTTACCTAATTCAGTTTTTTTATACATCATTTATGCATTTAGGCCTGCATAAATTCCCCTAAACACATTCTCCCTTAGGCTTTTGCTTGGTTGAGTTTGCGTGCGAGGGCGGACTTTTTTCTAGCGGCGCAATTCTTATGAATAATTCCCTTCGAAACCGCTTGATCGATCTTCTTGATAGCGGCACGAACAGCAGCTTCCTGATTGTCGGCACCGTTTTCAAGGGCGATATTTGCTTTTTTGATATCGGTTCTCAAAGCGGAAGTATAAGCTTTGTTTCTCAGTGTTTTCACTGCGATAACTTTTACGCGCTTTTTGGCAGATTTAATATTAGGCATGGTCACACCTCCTTCGCTGCGCTTGTAGTCATTTACAATTAATCATATCATTAATTTCACAAAATTGCAACTGTTTTTTTTAATTTGGCAGGATGATAAATACTACGGATTATAATACCACAAAAGGAGAGGAATTTCAATGAATTTTCGGACAGATTTAGCGCTGGAATATAAGGAAAGCCTGGAGAAGGAACCTGATGGAGTGGCCTGTTCCACCGTTTCCCGTGAAGATATCAGAATTATCCATATGAGGATTGAGGATGAAAGGGGAGCAAAAGAGCTCCAGCGGCCTGTGGGAAATTATGTCACAATTGAGGTGCCTCCTTTTTCCGATTATATCATGGATAATGAAAGCCAGATAGCGGCCATCGCAGAGGAATTTCAGCGGCTGCTTCCGAAGGCCGGGCTGACCCTGGTGGTGGGGCTTGGAAACCGCGAAATTACCCCGGATGCTCTCGGCCCCCTGGCAGTACAGAGAATCCTGGTTACCCGCCATATAGGAAAGGAGGTTTCCAGGACCGCGGGACTGGATGCTCTGCGTCCTGTCGCCGCCATTGCCCCCGGCGTGCTCGGACAGACGGGAATGGAGACGCTAGAACTCATTCACAGCCTTGCCGGGGAATTGAGGCCTTCTTCCGTTATTGTCATAGACGCTTTGGCCGCGCGGAAGGTGGAACGGCTGGGCTGTACCATCCAGCTCAGTGATACGGGAATTTCTCCCGGGGCGGGGATTGGAAATCACCGTCCCTGTATCAATGAAGAAGTGATCGGCGCTCCGGTGATATCGGTAGGAGTCCCCACAGTTGTGGACGCCGCCACATTGGCGGCCGATCTTGTATCGCCGGAAAACCAGGAGGACGCCAGGATTCTCAGGGAGATGGTGGCGCCCAGAGGGGAAGCTATGATGGTTACTCCAAAGGAAATTGATTTACTGGTGCACAGGGCGGCCCATGTGATTTCCATGGCTATCAACTGCTCCCTGCAGCCGGATTTGTCGGTGGAGGAGATCGGTCTGCTGATGTCATAGAAAATGAGGTCGGAGCTTGCTGAAGGCTGTAACGGTTTTTAAAGGTATGATAAAAGCATTCCGTCGCAGAACAGCCGGTACAGAAAAATCCCCTGTATATTTTACATTCTTTCCGCATAGACATGGATATGACAGTAAAAAGAAGCCGGCATAGGAGAAACATGCGATGAGGTGAGAATATGAAGAAGACGGAAGTGCAATTTCGAAAAACCAGTGTGGTTCCCTTGGGACCGCAAAAAAAACATCAGGAGCGGGAGAAAAGGCAGCAGGCCGAAGATTTGGTAAGGACACTGTCTCTGCCCGGGAAACATGAGCCGGAGATTCCGCTTCAAATAAATACGGAGGAAAAAGAGGAAACAAGACGGGTAGCCTCCAACGAAAGGGGATCTGTCAGAAGAAGGATCCTATGCGTTTTACTGTGCGGCGTTGTCGCTGCCGGCTGTATTGGTTTTTTGCCCCAAATCAAGGCGGTAATGCCCCAGGCAGCCCTCCTCTCCGCGGGCCTGCTGATGCCGGAAGGCGGCGAACAGCTTTTTCAAAATCATGGGGTCATCCCCTCCAGCTCTTCCAGTGCCCAGGATGAAAGCACCCTTCCGGCGGGCGTCAATAGCACGGAAAGTATAATTTCCTCAGAAAGCGGCTCCCAGGCGTCCTCCGCGGACGCTTCCTCGCAAGCTCCGTCCTCAGTGGAAAGCGTCCTTTCCTCCGCGTCAGGGGAAAACATTCTTCCAGTCAAGGAGACATCTATTGTCAATACGGGTAACTATAAAAGCAAGGACAGCCTGGTTCAGGTCATTAATAAATCTCAGGTACATAAATTTGATGTGGATGAGGAGCTTGCGAAGCAGCCCGATGTCAACCTTATCGACACCGAAGAACCCCAGGTGCTGATTTATCACACCCATACAACGGAAGCCTACCGGGAATCCTTTACGGGAACTTATGAAAAGGGAGAGGAAACCCATTCTCAAAATCCCAGGGAAAGCGTTGTCAACGTTGGAAATATTATCACGGAGAAATTGAATGAGGCGGGTATTGTCACTATCCATGACACGACAATTAACGACAGCCCGGCCTATAACGGCGCTTATACCCGGTCCCTGAATAAAGCGGAGGAATATTTAAAGCAGCATCCTTCCATACAGGTTATCCTGGATGTCCACCGCGATTCCCTCACCCAGGAGGACGGGACAAAACTCAAACCGACGGCGACGATTAACGGCAAAAAGGCGGCGCAGATTATGATAGTCAGCGGTTGTGATGACTATGGCCAGCTGGGATATCCCGACTGGGAATACAATCTGCGTTTTGGACTCCGCCTCCAGAGGACGCTGGCCACCGACTACACGGGGCTGATGCGGCCCCTGTATTTTTGGAATATCCGTTATAACCAGCATTTGACCCACGGCACTCTTCTTGTGGAATTCGGTACCGAGGCAAATACATATGATGAGGTGGCGTATTCTGCGGAGCTGTTTGCCGAAGGGCTGATAAAACAGCTTAGCGAACTGAAGGAATAGGAAACACTGATTTCCCGTATGTTTTTGTTTTTGGAGGAAACAATAAAACAAAATGGAAAGCGGGAGAGAAAGATGAAAAAAGGGAAAGGAAAACAAATTTTCAGGAGTATTTATGTAATTATTTTATGCGCGGCTCTGATGATTGCTGTCCTCTATGGGTTGCAGAAGGCGGAGGAAAGCATCCTCAGAATGGGCTATGGCGGGGAAGAAAGCGCGTGGCGGATTTTTTAGCTGGAAGGAAACAATCCGCCTTTGTGAATAAAATGATAATTTTGTGAAAAAAGCTGGAATTTACAGTTTTTTGGTTGCAATCACATGAAAAATAAGATAAGATATTTATGTGAAAAGAGTATGAAATATTATTATAATTTTGGTAATTTTACAGATAAAACTCCTTGGGGGCCGTCATAATGAAAGTCAGATCCTTGATAGGGATTTTGCTGTGTTTTTTTCTGGTTCAAATAGGTTGCGCCGCGGCATATGCCAATGAGGCACAGCCGGAGCGTCCCACCCCTTCGGATTCCATAGATTGGGGGCAGTCCGCACAGGATGCGGAGGCAGGACAGCCTGAGTCCTCCGGTGGCTTGGTGTCCTCCCCGTCGGTGGAGGCATTAGAACAGCAGTCCGGCGTGAGCCCTCTTTATGGTATACTGGCATGGGTGTGCATTGGCTTGGCTGTTGTCCTGGTGGTGGCCGTTCTGTTGAGCAATCTGACTACTGGTCGTTCAGGAAGAAAGAGCAGCGGCCGTTCTTATGCGAAAAACCGCAATCACCCTGGACGCAGGCATCTCCTCGACGACAGCTATTACATCAAAAAAAAGAAATATTAAAGGCTCCAACGCGGAAAAACGCGCCGGAGCCTTTTTATTTCTTCTAATTGATGTGAAGATTTTGCGGATCAAAAATATGTATGGGGAACAGATGACAGAATACCGCGCGGCGCTTAGGAGGAATTCGGTCTCCAGATATGTCTGCCATTATTCGTATTCCATAAATAAGACGGCTTTCAGATTTTTTGTCCCCGCGCAGGTATCGCTTCTCCAAAGCACTTCCCAATAGGAAGAGAAAACGCTGTCGGCAGAATGGAAAACAGAAAAACAATCAGATGTAAGCAGATGTGTGTCAGGTAGATGGGATTGCCGTCTGTTATTCTTCCTTTGCGGGGAATGTGATGGAGCATGATATTAATTCTAATTAGGAAAGCCGCCAATCCTCAGGCGCGATACTGTTTAGGGGTCAGTCCTGTGTAGCGCTTAAAGACCTTGGAAAAATAACTTTGGTTATCAAACCCGGAAGCTACCGCGATATCGATGATGGAATAGTCTGTATTAGCCAGCAGACGTTTGCTCTCTTCAATGCGGATCATGTTCAGATATTCCTTAAAGGTTTGGCCGGTAACTTGTTTAAAAACAGTGGAGAAATAGGCGGGGTTGAGATGGACATAACCGGCGACAGAATCAAGAGAGATGGAAGTGGAGTAATTTTTGGAAATATAGTTGATAGCCTTTTTGATCAAATCGCTGTTTTTACTGGAGGAAATGCGAAACGCATTTTCACTGAATTCCTCAACAGCCTCTTGGAGACGAAAGCAGAGTTGGTCGATGGAGGCGCTTTCCTGTATCTGTGTCAGGAGGGTGTCGCTCATCTGAAAAATGCTGTTGGCCGATCCACTCCCCTCCATGGCGGCCCGGGAGAGAAGGGAACACAGTTCCACCGCCCGAATTTTTATATTGTCCAGCTCCGCGCCCTCAGAGAATAAAACATATCCTAAAAGATCATTCAGAATCGCCTTTGCTTCCGCCGCGTTGCCTGTACGCACCTTGGAAATGAGCTCTTTTTCTTTTTCCAAGGGATAGGGATACTGCACCAGCTGGTAAGATTTGTATTTTTGGATGGATTCATTAATTTGTGATTGCTGTGCCAGCTTTCCCTGGTTGTTTCTCAGAATAAGCTGGTTTTCACCGATCAGCCCGGAGAAAAGGTAAAATAAAAGTTTGCTGATAGAATTGATTTTTTCCGGCGGAAAAATGGGAATTTCCCGGCAGGAGTCATAAATTTCCAGCAAGGGGGTGGTGGGAATGGAATATTTCCGTTCCAGATCCGTCAAAAGGATGGAGTCGGCCTCCTCCATCAGAAAGGGGCCTACCAGCACGGAGCCGAAGAACACTCCCTTGTTCACCAGAGGGTAGGTAATATGGTTCAGATTGGCATGACAGGTAAAAACATAGGAATCTCCGATGGCAATCGCTTTTTTTCCTGCGTTCAGATGGTACTGGTCACAGAAGTCGTCGGCAGGCAGGAAGGGCTTGAGCATTTTGCAAAAGCTGTTAAGCCCCCCCTGCCGCTGTAAAATATTTCCTTCAGTATCGATCACCTGAATGGGAAGTCCGATGCAGACATAGAAGGTTTTCAGCAGTTCCCGGAGCTCCGGCTCGCTGATCATTGCATACAGATGAGATTCCATGTGAATACCTCCCTGAAAATAAAGGAAATATGGCCGGGTTATCACAGATTGATGATGATTAAGGCCATGAAAGCCATGAACATTCCGGCAATGCTCTGTTTGGTCATCCGTTCCCTGAAGAAAACAGAGGCCATCAGGGAAGAACAGATGATCAGGGTCCCCTGAAAAAGGGGATACATTTGGGCCGCGGGCAAAAGGGATGCGGCGGCTGTTTTAAAATAGGAAGCCAAAAACAGGCACAGGGCCATGATAACAATATATCCCCAAATCTTTTTCACAGGGCACAGAGACGCTGTCCCCTTTCTAAAAAAAGGAAAGAGAAGGGTTAAAATCACAGCGGCAAAAGCATAGGTATAAAAATTAAAGGCGCTGTTGCTTTCCTCTGGACAGTAATAGACAAACAGCTTTTGTGAGAGATCCGCCGCTCCATTGGAAAGTCCGCAGAGAATAAGGAGAAGAATATCGCTGGGCGTCATGGTTTTTCCCTTGATTTTTCCGCTGTAGGAACACATGACGCAAACGGCGGCCAAAAGAAGGAGAAAGCCAGCCCACTGAATCAAACGGATCTTTTCCCCAAAGAGGATCCAGCAAAAAACCATAGGTACTATAATACCCGCGGTAGGGAAAATGTCAAGCACCATATAAGCGCTGCCCCGGGCGGAGAGAAGCCATGTGATGACCAGGACAGCGTTACTGATACCGGAAAAGAGGGAAATGGCGATGGTCGCACCGTTTACAGCCAGAGCAGCACTTCCCTCTTGGAGTATGGTCAGAAAAAGGCCGATAGCTGTACAGCAAAGCATGCGCAGCAGGTTGAGAAAAACAGCGTCCCGTGTCCCGGAGATAAATCCGCTTTGTTTTTTTCCGCAGAATCCTTTTACCTCGCATGCTAACAGGGAGGCGGAAAGCAGAAGATATCCCATTATCGGTAATCTCCCAGAAAATCTTGATTGACCTCAAAAAGTTCGTCGCACATTCTTCGGATTTCATCAAGACTGCAAACAGCAGCGGTCAGCGGATCCATACAAACGGCGTGGAAAACCTTTCTTTTATTTTTTTCCAAGGCGGCCTCCACCACCAGGTTTTCGATCTGGGCGGTGACGCCCACAAGAATGGCGAGATGGGCGGGCAGCGGGCCGACAGGCTGACGGATGTAGCCTTCTTTTCCTGCGATAACCGGCACCTCGACGCACGCTTCAGAGGGAAGATTTGGAATGGTGGATCCGTTGAGAACATTGGCGTTAAAGGGAAAGGGGGTGCCGTCGCCAAAACGGGCGTTAAAGATATTTGCGGCATATTCCATCCCCCGTTTTGTGTCGACCTCCGTATTCTCGATCCAGTCGGTGATTTCTTCTCTCCAATGTTCCCGCCGATCCAATCGGATATTGAGGGAAAAGGCATATTCGCCGGGATTCCAGTTGGAATATTCTGTGGAGGAGCAGTATTTTTTTACCAGATCAGGACGTTTGCGGAACCAGGGATTATATTCAGAATTATGTCCGCTGGATTCGGTAACATAGTAGTCCAGATTCAAGAACATTTCATTGCGGACCATCTCTTTTCCGTAAAAAACGGGATCCTTGAGCTTTTCTCTCAGACGGGGATAGAGATCCTCTCCATTTTGCTCAAGCTTGAGAAAGAAGGCCTGATGGTTGACCCCGGCACATAGGTAGGTAAGCTCGTTTTTGGGAACTTCCAGCCATTCGGCAAGCATATGGGAAGTTCCCTGGACACTGTGGCACAGTCCCGTGACGTCCACGCTGGTCTGCGACTGCATGGCGCGGCAGAGCATGGACATTGGGTTGGTATAATTCAGAAAAACGGCCTTTGGACAATATTTTTCAATATCCCGGCAGATATCCAGCATCAGAGGGATGTTCCGCAACGCGCGGAAAATACCAGAAATGCTCCGCGTATCCCCCACGTTGATGTTAACGCCGTAGCGCATGGGAATTTCAATCTCATGCCGCCAGACATCAATGTCCCCGTTGAAAACGGTGCACAGTACGCCGTCCGCCCCCATCAGGGCCTCGGGGCGGGAAAGGGTGGAGGTGATACGGACTTCCGGGCGTTCCATTGCCGTGCGGATTTTCTCACAGGCGGCGGTAATCCGTTCCAGCCGCTCCGGATGAATGTCCATCAGGGCAAGCTCACAGTCATAGAAGGCAGGAAAGGTGAGCAAATCCCGGACGATATTTCTTGTGAACGCAAAACTTCCGGCGCCGATAAAAGCAATTTTTTTCATATGGGAAAACTCCTTTCTGAATGTTATGACGATTATACGTTTCACAGACATGCGGAACAAGGAAAAAATCGGCAAATATATGGACAAAACTGCTGTTTTATTTTTTCTTTCCATATGCTACAATGCTGGTAGAAAGTAAAAAGAAGGTGGATGAACGTGGAGCTCTATATAGGGGAGGCGCAGGATCGTACAAATTATAAATCTGAGGCATACCTGAAGGTAAACAGCTGCGGTTCTCAGTCAAACGGTGGACGCGCCTTTGCCACCCTGCGTTCCGCCGGACGGGTAGATTATCATATCCTGTATATTGTAAAGGGAATCTGCCGGGCGGACTATCAGGGAAAAACGCGGACGCTCACAGAGGGGGATTTTATTGTTTATCTTCCGCACCAGCGGCAATGCTACTCCTTTTCCGCTGGGACGGAGACGAAAACCTGGTGGCTCCATTTTTCTGGGAAGGATGCGGAAGAGGTGCTTTTCTCCCTCGGACTGAATGGGGGAATATTCCGCGGAGAACCGGATATTCTTATCCAGCAGGGCTTTGAACGCCTGGCGGGAATGGGAGGAGCCTCTCCCTCTGAGGAGGCAATCGCCAATGGGATGCTCCTCATGCTCCTGGGCTTTCTTGCCGGACAAAGTGGATTTGGCGGCCCGGCTCCTTCTGTGGAAGCGGTGGCGCCTGCCATGCGCCTGATGCGGGAGGAGCTCGCCCGTCAGATCACTGTGCGGGAATGTGCGGCTCTCTGCCGGATGAGTGAAAGCCGCTTTCAGCATGTCTTTCGGGAGGCTACGGGAACCTCGCCCCACCGTTTTTTGCTGAATCTCCGCATGGAAACGGCAAGAGAATTGCTGCTGCACACAAATTTGCGAATCTCGGATATCGCGGCAATGAGCGGCTTCGAGGATCCTCTCTATTTTACCCGCGCTTTCCGCAAGGAGACGGGATGCGCGCCGCGCCAGTGGAGAAAAGGCATTAGAGGAAAGACAGGATAAGATGTCGGCCTTGAAAAGAAATGAAGCGCAAATCCCCGAAAATAGCCTCCAAAATAATTACATATTTATCCTAACTGGATTTTTTTGCAAATTCAATAATTTTTACATAAATTCCAAAAAAAGTGCAAACCCTCCAATCTATCATTAGCTATACTATTGTCATAACCTGAGGGATGTGGAAGATAGCATTTTTTGTGCAGCTTGCGCAGCCTGACCAGGAAATGAAATTTTTATGAAACGGGAGGAAACTCTTATGGCAATTATTCAGGAAATCAGCGAGTTTTTGCAGAAGGGCCGCGCGAAGAATGTAAAGGCATTGGTTCAGCAGGCTTTGGATGAGGGAATGGATGCAAAGCAGATCCTCAACGAAGGCCTTTTGGACGGTATGATGATTGTCGGAACCAAGTTCAAGAACAATGAGGTTTTTGTTCCCGAGGTTCTGGTCGCGGCGAGAGCTATGAATGCCGGCCTGGCTATTTTGGAGCCTAAGCTGCTGGAGGTTGGGAACGAGCCTGTCGGCAAGGCTGTTATCGGCACTGTCAAGGGCGACCTGCATGATATCGGCAAGAATTTGGTTGCCATGATGCTCAAGGGCGCTGGCTTTGAAGTTTGTGACGCTGGCGTTGACGTTGATCCTGAAACCTTTATCGCAAAGGCAGAAGAAATCGGCGCGGATGTCATCTGCATGTCCGCTCTTCTCACCACCACCATGTCCAACATGCGTCCGGTGATCGATATGCTCAAAGAGCGCGGACTCAGAGACAAGTATGTTGTCATGATTGGCGGTGCCCCTGTCACCCAGGCGTTTGCTGACGAAATCGGCGCGGATTATTATACTTCTGACGCCACCTCTGCCGCTGAGACGGCAAAGGCTGCTGTTTTGGCCCGCAAAGGCAAGTAATCCAGAGCGGCGGACAAGGAAATGAGAGAAATGGATGTTATACCTGTTTGTGGTATAACATCCATTTTTACTGGGGGATAAGGGATGAATAGCAGGGAAGCAATGCCTGGCAGGATTTATGTGGACGGTTTTGAAAAAAGGCTGGATAAGGACGGAGTGTATGCCTGTTTGAAGTGCACACAGGACAGCGACGTCTATGAAGAGGTGGAGGAAAGCTATCAGGCCCTTCTGCCTTCCTTTTTCCAGTCGGCGCGTCCGCGGGCTGTCCTGCACTTTTCAGAAATGTCTCTGGAAGAAAAATTCCCAGGGTTAAAGAAAAACCAAAAATTCCTTTATGTCATTATAACTTTGGGGAAAGATGTTACGATACTGTCAAATCAGCTTTATGAGCAGGGAGATTATCTCTCCTATATGCTGGCCGACGCTATGGCCGACACCTATCTGTTTGGCCTTGAGGAAGAGCTTCAGGATGTCATTCGGGAGGAATGCGGCAAAAGAGGGCTGGGGATCGAAAAACGGCTGGAGGCCCCGGCAGATCTGCCGATGGAGGCGCAGAAGCTTGCTTTTGAAAAAACAAGGGCGGCAGAGATCCTTCATATGGGAATTACGTCGGGTTTGATGCTGGATCCAGTGAAAAGCAATTGTATTTTATTTCAGCTGACAGATGATCAGGAGGTTTTCCGTATGCAGCATGATTGCGGTAAATGTACGGCACAGGATTGTCCCCATCAAAAAAATAAGGGAATTGTCATTTCCCTTGAGGACGGAAGAAAATTGTCCTGCCGTCAGGGAGAAACTGTCTTACAGGCGTTCATCCGCCAGGGACAGCGTCTTGCGGCGGTGTGCGGCGGCAGGGGCGTCTGCGGCAAATGCAAAATACAGGTGCTGCAGGGAAGCCTGCCGGTAACTCCGGAGGACGAAAAATTTTTTTCTCCGCAGGAATTGGAAAAGGGTTACCGGCTGTCCTGCCGGGCGGTGCCGGACTCCTCCTGCACGCTCCGGATGTGTTTTGACACCGAGGACAGCTTTGAGGTGCTGAATGATTATGGCGGAGAAGAAGCCAGCGTGGAAGGCATGGCGGGAGAAGGATATGTCATTGGAATTGATATTGGAACTACCACCATCGCAATGCAGTTGCTGGGGGCTCAATCCCGCGCTGTGAAGGAAAGCTATACCACAATTAACCACCAAAGGCGTTTCGGCGCGGATGTGATTTCCCGAATAGAGGCTTCCAATCAGGGGAAGGGGATGGAGCTGCAGCAGAGCATCCGGGAGGATCTTCTGGAAGGAATCCGTTCTCTGGTAAAAAAATCAGGGATTTCTCCCAGCAGCCTTCAAAAGGTTGGAATCGGCGGAAATACGACCATGATCCACCTTCTCATGGGATACGACTGCCATACGCTGGGAGTCGCCCCTTTTACACCGGTGAATATCAATACCATTCGAGGCAGCTTCCAGGAGCTGCTGGGATCAGGAGAATTTTCCTGCCCTGTGGTGATATTCCCGGGAATTTCCACCTATGTGGGCGGGGATATTGTCGCGGGGCTGTATCATTGCGGATTTGACAAAAAGGAGCGTCCCTGCGTTTTTCTGGATTTGGGAACCAACGGGGAAATCGCGGTGGGAAACCGTGATAGAATTTTGAGCACGGCTACCGCCGCGGGGCCCGCCTTTGAGGGGGGCAATGTGACCTTTGGCGTCGGCAGTATTCATGGCGCCATCTGTTCTGTTACCATGGAAAGCCCGGATAAAGTTCAGGTGAAAACCATTGGCGATCAGCCTTCAGTGGGTATCTGTGGCACAGGTATTATTGAATTAATGGCGCAGCTGCTCCGGTTGGAGATTGTAGATGAAACCGGCCGGATGGATGAGGATTTTGAAGATGAGTTCCCTTTGGTAAAGACATCGGACGGGGAAATGATTTCCTTTTATCAGAAGGACGTGAGAGAAATCCAGCTGGCAAAATCGGCTGTCCGCGCGGGTATGGAAACACTTCTGCAAAAATATGGCGCTTCCTATGACGAAATTGAAAAAATTTATGTCGCCGGAGGCTTTGGAAATAAAATGAACGTGGAAAGCGCCGTGGCGATTGGGCTGCTTCCTGTTGAACTGAAGGAAAAATTTGTTTCAGTGGGGAACAGCTGTCTTGGAGGGGTCATTGACAGCCTTTTTGATTCCCAGGCGGAGGAGAAGATCTCAGAAATTCTCAAAGTTTCCCATGAAGTTAATTTGGGAAGCGATCCGATTTTTAACGAGCAGTATATGGAGCATATGATGTTCCCCTATGAGGATGAATAAAGAGTGGAGCCGGTAGGCTTTCACTGAAACGGTAAGAAAGACGGCAGGCATGATAGTGCCTGTTGTCTTTTTATTATGAGACCTTGCGATTGTTAATTTTATCTGTAAGGAAAGTCTTGCCGGATACCCTGCATCCGGGCGCGGCGGACGGCGGAAAGCCCCATGAATTTGAATGAAAAGGAGGAACGTAGGAAAACATGCCGCTTTTTCCCTTGTGTTCCCCTCCTGCCAGTGCTATACTTGAGAAAATAAGTTCTGTCAGAGGGAAGGAAGCATAGGGAATGGAAGCAAAGAGTGAATTAAAGGTTTTGGCAATAGGCAATAGCTTTTCTCAGGATGCGTCAACTTATGTCCATCAAATTGCGCAGGCCGGGGGAATTCAACTGAAAATTGTCAATCTTTATATCGGAGGATGTCCGTTGGAACGGCATTGGCAGAATATCTGTGACAATAAGGCCGATTATGATTTTCAGCTGAATGGAGAATCGACAGGCCGGATGGTTTCCATTGATGAAATTCTGAAAAGCGATAGCTGGAATTTTATCACCTTACAGCAGGCAAGCCATGACAGCGGCAAGGAGGAAACCTATGATCCATACTTGGAGAATACCGCGGCCCATGTCAGGAAACAATGCCCCGGTGCGGAATTATTGATTCACCAGACCTGGTCCTATGAGCCGGGTTATGAACGGCTGAATCTCTATGGTTCAGAAAAGGCCATGTTCAGCGCGTTAAAAAAGGCGTATGAGAAGGCGGCGGTCAAAGCTGGTATTGGTGGGAAGCCGCTTCGCGTCCTTCCATGCGGGCAGGCGATGGAATACGCCAGGGAAAATCCCATATTTCAAACAGAATTTGGGGACGGGAAGGAGATCCGCCTGAACCGGGACGGTTTTCATGCCAGTTTGGATTATGGCAGGTTTCTGTTGGGAGCCGTTTGGTATGAAGCATTAACAGGAAAAGACATCGCTGATAATCCATTTATACCGGAAGGAACCTTGCCTGAGCCATTATCCGTTGTGAAAATGGCCGCGCACCAGGCCGTGAAGGAATATGGCTGGAAATAAGGCAAAGCTTTTTCAAACGGAAAAAGACGGATAAAATGCCGGAGGGGCTGGGAATTCCCAGCCCCTCCGGCATTGATAAATTATTTTAAAATTTTGTTGGTTATTTCATGTTTTCATATTTTTGAACTTTTTCCTGAGCCGCTTCTATTTGGGATTTTCCCCAATCGACAACTTCTTGTACGCCAAGTGTCTCACATTGCTCCACCATTTCATTGAACATCTGCTCTGCTTTGCTGTCATTTGCGGAAGTCATGACAATTTTCCAGGAATATTCGGTGACGACTCCCTTTGCGTTATTTTTGATATCCTCCAAATTGGCCGGCATGGTTTCAAGGAGAGCCGTCCAGCTGGGCTGATAACAAATGGCGTCTTTTTCTTCCCAGACTTTAATGGGACGCCTCTTTCCATAGAATCCTTCATACATATCATAGATTTTATTCTCGCTGATGCCCTTTTCCACATATTCTAAAGAATCGGTAACACGCAGGGTGGCGTTGGGATATTTAGAGGGGGAAGTCGCGGCGCACAGTCCCCAAGCGCCCCACCAGTCGTCGCTTTCTTCACCGGTATAGAAGGTGTGTGAGCCAGTGCTTCGGAGGTTGTCCGCGGCCTCGGTTAAGGTATATTTACCGTCCACAATATCCCAGAGTTCTCCTTTCGGCCCTCCATACATAACCATCAACGCGTCTTCATCATATAACAGATTGCAGAATTTCAGGCAGGCGTCAAGCTTTTCTGTGGAGGAGCTGATGGAAGTTAAATATCCGCCGCCCAGTGTGGTTTGCTTTTCCCCTACAACGGCTTTTTGCCCATCCCAAATGAGAGGCATAAAGCCCTTTGGATCGGAAGCGTTATTGTTCGCGT